>QGUM02000114.1:0-6008 GCA_003242455.2 Actinomycetes bacterium | reverse complement strand
CACCTGGGCCGCGAACGCCGACAAGGCCCGAACCCCAGCCCTTGATTCTTCGGGCCAAGGTTCGAGCCTTGTGCGTTGGGTGCCCCCGGCAGGATTCGAACCTGCAACCTGCGGATTAGAAGGCCGTTGCTCTATCCGTTGAGCTACGGGGGCTGGTCATCACCAGGGTATCGGGGGGATCTGCCAGGCGGCGCGCGCATGGGCTGCCGAACGCTCGCCCACGCATAAGGGATGCTAGGGGCATGGAATTCCGACCCATCAAGTCGTGGGCGTACCCGGGTGCCCTGTTGGATGCCCTGGTCGACACGCGCAAGGTGGTGTCGAGCGTGGAGCTGCCGCTGCCCACGGGCGGCGAGCAGCGGGCACGCCAGATCATGCAGCAGATGCTCGAGCAGCTCGACCATCACCTCATCCCGCGTGTGCGGCAGGAGGCCTCGCCGGCGATCGTGGTCGTCGGCGGATCGACGGGCGCCGGCAAGTCCACGGTGGTGAACGCCCTGCTCGGAGAGCAGCTCACGCCCTCCGGCGTGCTGCGCCCCACGACCAAGGTGCCGCACCTGTTCCACCACCCGCTCGATGCGGGAGTGCTCACGGAGATCGAGCAGCGGGCGCGCGTCCAGCCCAGCGAGGCGGTGCCGCGCGGACTGGCCATCGTCGACAGCCCCGACCTCGACTCGGTGCGCGGCGAGAACCGCGAGATCGCCCAGCAGCTGCTCGAGGCGGCGGACCTGTGGATCTTCGTGACGACGGCCGCGCGCTACGGCGACGCGGTCCCGTGGCAGGCGCTGCGCGAGGGCGCCGAGCGCGGCGCCTCGATCGCCATCGTCCTCAACCGGGTCACGCCCGATGTCGCGGCCCAGGTGCGCCGCGAGCTCGTCGCGCGTCTGGCCAAGGAGCAGCTCGACTCGCTCCCGCTGTTCGTCATCCCCGAGGATGCGGAGGGTCAGGGCACGGTCCCGCGCGACGTGGTCGCGGGACTGGGCCGCTGGCTCGACTCCGTCGCCGCATCGTCCGCGCAGACCATCATCGAGCGCACCCTCCACGGCTCCGCCGAGGCCCTCAAGGAATGGCTCGAGGAGCTCGCCGAGTCCATGGACGACCAGGCCGCCGCCGCCAAGGAGGTCCGCTCCGAGGTGCGCCGCTGTGCCGCTCAGGCGGAGGTCGAGGGCGGCGACGACTGGTACAAGCCCATCGCCGTCGGCCCCGTGAGCGCCCGCTGGGCCGCCGCGACCACCGAGGGCGGGGCGCTGTTCCGCCTGTCCCAGAGCCTGTGGGTGCGCCGCCGCGGCGCGCGCGAGGAGCGAGACGCCGTGCTCCGGGAGATCCGCGCGGACCTCATCGACGGCGTCGAGGCGGCGCTGTCCGCCGCCGCGGCCGACGCGGCCGACCGCATGATCGAGGCCCTCACCGACGACGAGGGCGGCGTGGGCCCGTGGCTCGCCGCCCAGCGCGACCCGCGCGACGCTCGCACGGCGCGCGACCGCCGCTCCGCCGATGCCGTGCGCACCTGGCTCGACCGCTGCCAGGAGATCGTCCTCGCCGTGCCTGGTGCCGAGGAGGGTGCGCGCATCGTCGGCGAGGACGGCCTCGCGACGGCGCTCGCGAGCGCGGCGCTTGGGGTCGAGGAGGCGCGCGTGGCGCTGGGCGTGCTCGTGAAGCCCACCCTCGGGGAGGAGATCGCCGCGGCCCGCGCCGAGCTCACCGCGGCTCGCCGCTATGTGATCCACCGCGAGGCGCTCGACATGATGAAGCCCACGGACCAGGTGGCGCTCCTGCCCGACGCATCGTCCAAGGTCCGCCTGCGCCGCGCCGAGCTGAGGGCGCTGCTGTGATGGCGGCCGTCGCTGTGAGGACCGACCGATGAGCCCGACCTTCCAGACCCTCCCGCCGCGCACGGAGACCTCGCGGCTCAAGGAGCGTGTGGACCGCCTGCGCGCGTCGATGGAGTGGGCCAAGGAGGCCATCCCTCCCGCCGTGCGCGACGAGGTCCACGCGACCATCGCCCGCTGCGACGAGCGCCTCGCCCTGGGCGTGGACCACACGATCGTCGCGCTCGCGGGCGGGACGGGCTCGGGCAAGTCGAGCCTGTTCAACGCACTGACCGGAACCGAGTTCGCCGTGCCCGGCGTGACGCGCCCGACGACCTCCCACGTGAGCGCGGCGACATGGGGCAGCGCCGATGCCCTGCTCGACTGGCTGGGGGTGGCGCCCGAGCATCGGATCGCGCTGGGGGCCGACGCGAACGCCGGCATCGTCCTGCTGGACCTGCCCGACCACGACTCGGTGAACGCGGACAACCGGGCGACGGTGGACCGGGTGGTGCCGCTCGCCGACCTCATCGTGTGGGTCGTGGACCCGCAGAAGTACGCCGACCACGCGCTGCACTCCGCATACCTGTCCGTCGCGTCGGACCACGGGCAGCCGTCGCTCGTGGTGCTCAACCAGGTGGACCGCCTGAGCGAGGAGGATGCGACGGCGGTGGCGCAGGACCTCGCGCGGCTCGTGCACTCCGAGGGCCTCACGAACGTGCCCGTGCTGCTCGTGAGCGCGCGCACCGGTCGCGGGGTCGACAGCCTGCGCGCGGAGATCGCGCAGGCCGCGTCGAGCCGCTCCGTGGCGGCGGAGGCGGTGCGCGCGGACCTGGTGGCGGCGGGGCGCCAGCTCGAGCAGGCGCTCGCGCGCGATGCCGAGCCCGTCCTGCCCGACGTCAAGGGCCTCGTGGGCGCTCTCGCGCGCGCCGCCGGCGTGGAGGCGCGGGCGGAGGCCGCAGCCGATGTCGCGGCCGGGAGGCTCGCCAAGCTGCCCGAGGTGCTCGAGGCGCCGGAGTCGGCGGTGGCGCAGATCCGGCTCGAGTGGATCGACGCCGCGACCGCGGGCCTGCCCGTCGAGTGGCGTCGGGTGGTCGACGATGCGGTGCTGTCGGCATCCGCGCTCGCCGAGGAGCTCAACGCCTCTCTGCGGGCCATCGACTGGCCGCCGGTGGCGAGGCCGGCGGGGCTCGCGCGCGTGCTGCGGCGCAAGCGGGCGGCGGGTGCGGCCGCTCGGCTGACGCGGGCGATCGGCCGCGACGTCGTGAGGTCCGTCGTCACGCCGCACGTCGTCGAGCCCACGACGATGATCCACGAGGCCTATCGCAACCTCGACGAGCTCGCCGAGCTCGAGTAGGGCAGCGGGCGGGTCGCGCGTCGTGCCCAGCGCTCGTGTCGCGCGGTCGTCCCCAGCCCGGCCCTCGCATCGGGCGGGAGAGGAAACGCGCGAGCGAGCCTGGCGCCGAGCCGCAAGGTGCGGCCGCTAGGAGATGACATGAACGACCTGCTGATCACCGTGTCGGGCTGGGTCGCGACCGAGCCGCGCTTCCTCGCCGGGCCCTCCGGCGCGCGCATGACCTCGTTCCGCCTCGCCTCGACCTCGCGCTACTTCGACCGCGACAAGGGAGAGTGGGTGGACGGCCGCACCGAGTGGTTCACGGTGCGCGTGTTCCGCGCCGCCGCCGTGACCGTCGCGGACTCGATCGCCAAGGGCCAGCCCGTGGTGGTGCACGGCCGGCTCAAGACCACCACGTGGGAGTCCGAGCAGGGGCCGCGCGTGGACCTGGTCATCGACGCGACGAGCGTGGGCCACGACCTGACGCGCGGCATCGCGAAGTTCCAGCGCGCGACGGGCACCACGGAGCTGCCTCCCGAGGCGTTCCCGTCCGGGGTCGCGATCGCGACCGGCGGCGAGGACCTGCCGCCGACGGTCGCGGAGGCGGCCGATGCGGACACGCCCGAGAGCGCGGTCGTCGCCGGGGCGTCGGCGCTCAAGGACCATGGTGGCGAGGCCGTGGAGGACGGCGCCGAGGCCGTGGAGGACGGCGCCGAGGCCGTGGAGGACGGCGAGGCGTCTGCCGTGGAGCTGGAGCTCGAGCCCGCGTCGGCCTGAGCTGCCGATCGCGCGTGGCGGGCGCCGGTGCTCGGGGGGAGCGTCGGCGCCCGCCATGGCAGATCCGCCCGATGGATGCATCCGTGAAGCCGATCTCTTGACCCTTGCGCCGTCCGGCGGTACGCTCGTAGAACGTAATCCTATCCGCTCGATAGGAATTAGGGATTAGAAAGGGGTCTGGCCATGTCAGCCAAGAACGACGAGGACGTCGAGCTCTCGAGCATCGACAAGCCCTCGGGTGGGGGGAGCAAGGAAGACTGGGCCGCGGCGATCACCGGCCTGGTGCTCCTTGCTGTCGCCCTGCTCGGTGTGATTCCGAAGGGATGGATCTACTGATGGCCATCAAGGAGATCGAGAAGGAGCAGCAGCCCAAGGCTGCCGCCGCCTCGGAGGCTCGCGAGCCGATCAACTACGGATGGGCCGCCGTCGGCCTCATCATCGTCATCGGCCTGGGCTTCCTGACGCGCTTCCTCGAGAAGAACGTCCCCGGCTGGTTCGAGTGGTCGTGGGTCAAGTCCATCGAGTTCCCGGTGTACGCGATCATCGTGGGCCTCATCGGCGGCACGATCATCACGGCGCTCGGCATCCGCGAGAAGGTCGCGCCGGCCTTCCAGACCGAGTTCTTCATCAAGACCGGTCTGGTCCTGCTCGGCGCGTCCATCAACGTGTCCGTGATCGTCTCGGCCGCCGGCCCCGCGATCATCCAGGCGCTCCTGCTCGTCACCGGCGTGTTCTTCTTCACGTGGTGGATCGCGTCGGTGTTCAAGGTGGGCCACAAGCTGCGCGCGCTGCTGGCGACCGCGGTGTCCATCTGCGGCGTGTCCGCGGCCATCGCGGCCGCCGGCGCCGTCCGCGCGAAGCGTGAGCAGATCGCCTACGCGGCGACGCTCGTCATCCTCTTCGCGCTGCCGTCGATCTTCGTCCTGCCGTGGCTCGCGGGCGTCCTGGGCCTGTCGCCCGAGGTCGCTGGCGCGTGGATCGGCGGAAACATCGACACCACTGCCGCCGTGTCTGCGGCCGGTGCCATCGTCGGCGAGGAGGCCCTCCAGGTCGCCTCGGTCGTCAAGCTCACGCAGAACGTCCTCATCGGCGTCGTCGCCGTGGCACTCACGCTGTACTTCGCGCTCAAGATCGAGCGCAAGGACGCGACCGAGGCCCGTGCCGGCGTCGGCAAGGCGCTGTGGGAGCGCTTCCCCAAGTTCGTCCTCGCGTTCATCGTCGCCTCGATCGTGGGCACGCTGTACCTGTCGAACCTCGGTGAGGGCGCGACCGACTGGGTGAAGTCTGTCGTCAACCCGCTGCGGACCTACTTCCTGATCCTCGCGTTCGTGAGCATCGGGCTGGAGTTCCGCGTCAAGAACCTCCGCCAGGAGGGTTGGCGCCCGGTCGCGGCCTTCGGTGCCGCGACGGTCTTCAACATCCTGCTGGCGCTCGGGCTCGCGTCGCTGCTGTTCGCGAACTTCGAGATCTGAGTCAGAGGCACACCGCTCTGAAGGGAGGGGGCGGCGAGGGAAGGGACACCCTCGCCGCCCCTTTCGTGTGCCCGGGCAGGCGACCGCGTAGGCTAGTCCGTGGTCCGCGCGGCGTCGGGCGCCTCCGATGCCCGTCGCGCAACGGTTCGGCTGCCGCAGGGGCGGCGCCACGAGACACGGAGCTGCAGTGGCTGAGTTCATCTACACCATGTACAAGGCGCGCAAGGCGCACGGTGACAAGGTCATCCTCGACGACGTCACCATGTCGTTCTACCCCGGCGCCAAGATCGGCGTCGTGGGCCCCAACGGCGCGGGAAAGTCCACGATCCTCAAGATCATGGCCGGCCTCGACCAGCCGTCGAACGGCGAGGCCCGACTGAGCCCCGGCTACACCGTGGGCATCCTGCTCCAGGAGCCGCCGCTCAACGAGGAGAAGGACGTCATCGGCAACGTCCGCGAGGGCGTGGGCGAGATCTACGCCAAGCTCGAGCGCTTCAACCAGATCTCCGAGGAGATGGCCAACCCCGACGCGGACTACGACACGCTGCTCGCGGAGATGGGCAAGCTCCAGGAGGAGCTCGACCACGCCGACGCGTGGGACCTCGACTCCCAGCT
>QGUM02000113.1:0-6018 GCA_003242455.2 Actinomycetes bacterium | reverse complement strand
GTGGTCGCCAGGAAGGCGAGATGCTCGACCGGCCCTTACCGCCAGGTGGTGGATCGCCGAGCGACGTCGTAGATCGCCTCGACTGTCTCTGCGGGGAGGCCCTTGTCGGTCTCCCACAGCACTCGAGGCAAGTTCCACTCGGATGCGACAAGCACGTCATCTGGCAAGCCGTGACTCTCGAATCTCATCGTGAAGAGTGAGCCGCTGACGATCGCGACGCACGGCGTCACCTCGACGGGAAATCCGACCGCACTCGTGAGCACCTCCGATGCACGTCGCGCATCCTTCCTGGCATCGTCCAGGTACTCCGTGCGGTTTCCTCGGATATACACCGCCCGTGGCGTGACCGCGATCCGTGCGCCCCGGTGGTTCTTGGAGTTGATGGTCACGACTCCATCCGGACCGATGAGGAGGTGGTCAATGTCGCCACCGCCTGGCAGCTCGATGGAGTGGAGGACGCGCCAGTCGGTACGCCGCGCGAGCCGGTTGAGAACACGCGCGATCCTGCGTTCGCCGGCAATGCCCTTCAGCCAGGGGCCAGCCCAGCCGTCATCCCCCAGGATCCACTTGTCGGCGTAGTACATGGCTCGAGAGCGACGGCGCAGCTTCTCCCGTTCTTCGTGCACGCGCGCCCGCAAGCTCTCGCCTGGTTCTCGAAGCGAGAGGTCTTCCCAGGGCTCATCGACGTGGATCGCTTGGCGAGCGCGAGCACCCTGAAACATGTCCGGGTTTCGTACTGCCCAGGCAACGAATTCGGTCGCAATCGCATTGGCTTGGGAGGGCGCCTCAATGTAGACGCGCCCGTTCGTGAGATCGAGACGGCCTAGGCGGTCCCCCGACGGGCCATTGGCATACACAGACTGGAACTTTTCGCTGTGATTCAATCGGATTGTCCCCATGAACGAAGTATCGGCGACGCGCGGCGCTTTTTGAGGCGGCATCGGCGCGTGGGGCAGTTCCTGCACCGGCGGATATCCTTTGACGCGGGGTGGTGCGTCGGTGAAGGTCTTCCTCGCGAATACTGATAGCCAGTGGGTCGAATTGCTGGCTGCCCGTGGCGACCTCGCGCAGGCAAACTTCTGGCTTCCAAGTCCGGGTCAAGGGTTCCACGCCATTGCCCACGGCGACATCTTTCTGTTCAAGTCCAAGGCAGACCGCGGCGGACGGATAGTCGGCGGTGGGATCTTTGATTCCTTTGTGCGAGCGCGGATCACGGATGCCTGGGAGTGGTTCGGGGCCGACAACGGTGTCGCCTCGCCGAGCGCGACGCGTCGTGCCGTCCACGCCATCGCGGCGGCATCGTGGATGTCGTCGAGCTCAACGCCGCGGAACTCGGATCGATCGAACGAAGCGGGCAAGTGGATGCCTTCGCTCTCTAGGAGGGCGCGCCTGTGCATTGCGCCGGAGAGGGTCTTCTTGTATTCCATCAGTGCTTCCCCGGCGATGCCACGGAGGTGACCTCGGGGTGGCCCTCGCGCGCAGTCATGCTCGCGGTACCGACCGACCGATCAACGTCAAGGATCTTGGGCGCGAGTGCCCATGCCTGCTTGGACAGGCTCGTCCCACCGGTAGCCGAGATCGATGCGAGGCGAGCCGTCGTGTAGTCGGGCGCCTCGAGCGCGGCGCGCACCGGCGTGCGGAACCGCTGTTGCGACGCGGGCCGATGAATGCGCGTGCTCGCACGTCCGCCTGGCGCGCGGTGGTGTCGGGGATTCCGATGGGGATGTCGATGACCATCGCCGACGCGTGCCAGGTGCTCAGGGCGACGTGCTCGGCGTGGGCGACGTCGGGAGAGACCCACGCGCCAAGGAAGGCATTGCTCTCGCCGAGCGCGATCGCGATCCAGCCCGCCCTGCATCCGTCTAGTCCCACGCCGATCATGCGTCGAGCCTGGCAGAGGGAGCTGACAGTGGCAATGGGCTCATGGTCGGCGGCACCCGCCATCGCCTCCATTGCGGTGGAGATGGGCCTGATTGTGTTGGGACCCTCAGGTTCCGCACGTGCGCGCGATGCGGTGTCAGCTTTGGGATCGGGACTGAAGGCTAGGGTCTCTCAACGCTGTGCGGCAGCAGCGTTGCGTGTGGAAGCGGCCTGGCGGGCAGTGTCGCGCAGGAGCTGACCGAGGGCGGGGATCTCCACAGGCTCGGAGTCAAGGAGTGCCTCAAGACGGGCGGCGTCCTGTGCAGACAGTCTGGTGACTCGCTCCTCAAGGACCACGCGACGCGCACGTTCAAGTGCGGCGCCCAAGACGAACCCGGTCATGTCCTGGCCGTTTGCTTCGGCAGCTTCACGGATGAGAGCGAGGTTGTCGTCGCTGATGAGCATGTTGATGCGCTTCATCGGGGAACTCATGGCAGGGTCCTTTCTAGGGCGGTGTACAGCCTATGTATGTACAACGTGAGCGGCAAGTCGTTCACACTCCTCGCGTGAGGATCGTTATTCAAACGTTGTCAACGGACGATCGGAGCTGACGAGTCGACATGACGAGGCGGCGGGTGTCGGCGACCAGAGGCTGGAAGCCGTACTTCAAGTAGAACTGCATTGCGTCGTCGTCGGCTGCGTCCACAACGACGGCTTCGAACCCAACCGACTTCGATGCGCGTGCGAGGGTCATGAGCGCGTGCCCCAAGGTAAGCGCCCCCACACCCGTTCCCTGGTATCTCGAGTCAACTGCGAGTTGAGCAATCAGCATGGCCGGGATGGGGTAGCGCCGCGCCGTGAATATGTGCGACTGGGCCGCATCGTCCAGTTCGATGCGATGGGTCACCAGGCTATAGAACGATGCGATCGCGCTGTCCATCGTGGCAAGACCCAGCGTTGTGCGCGCATTGTCGCGTCGCTCCTGCTGGCCAGCTTGCTCGTGAAACCACCGGTTCACCGCCTCGTTTCCGCAGTCAAAACCGGCACGAGGCAACGAATCGTCGAATGACGTGAAGACGATCACCCTTGCCAACCTGGCTCCCCTCGCGAGACTGGTCCCCATTCTGTCCGCGGTGACTGACACGAGGGCGGAAGCCCCGCACGTATGCAGTCGGGAGTCCATTTGCCTGTCTCGTGTCACTCATCCCCGATAGATTCCGAGCATGGAAACGCACATTCGGACGCCCTTCTTGGCCTTCGCCACGCCGCAGTACCTGGAGGTTCCGCTCTTCCAGCGGCCGTATGTGTGGCAGCAGGAGGAGCAGTGGGAACCGCTGTGGGAGGACGTCCGCAGGCTGGCGGATCTTCGCCTCGCCAGCCCGCAGACCGAAGTGCAGCACTTCCTGGGTGCGATCGTCCTCCAGCTGCAGACGGCTGGCCTGGGCGATCTCATGACCCACCAGGTCATTGACGGGCAGCAGCGACTCACGACGCTGCAGGTGCTGTTCGATGCGGCGGAGGGTGCGCTCAACTCGCGCGGCCAGGCATCGCTCGCCAACCGCCTGCGCAGCTTCACCCACAACGACGAGAGCTTCGTGCGCCCGGGTGCGCCCGTCCTCAAGCTCAAGCACGCGAACAAGGATGGTGCCGCCTTCATCGAGGTCATGAATGCCGAGTCGCCCGTCGACTACGAGGCGCTCAAGCACAGCCGGCACCGCATCGTCGGTGCGCACTCGTACTTCGCATCGGCGATCTCGGAATGGCTCGACGAGGAGGGCGAGGAGCGCGTCCCCGCGCGGGCGGAGACGCTCACCCACGTCCTGTCCAACGGCCTCCAGATGGTCGTCATCGCGCTCACGCCGCAGGAGAACTCCCAGGAGATCTTCGAGACGCTCAACGCGCGGGGCACCCCGCTCACGGCGGCGGATCTCATCAAGAACTTCGTCTTCCAGCGGCTTGATGTCGAGGGCGCGGACACGCGCGAGGCGTATGACAAGGTCTGGCCGTTCGACACCAAGTTCTGGGAGCAGGACGTCTCGACCGGCCGCTACACCGTGTCGCGTTCATCGCTGTTCCTCAACCACTGGCTCACGGCGCGCACGGGCGAGGAGGTCCGCCTTCAGGGCACGTTCGCGCGCTTCAAGTCCTTCGTGGAACATGAGGCGGGCCAGCCGATGCTCACGATGCTTCACGAGATCCGTGAGCAGGCCGAGCAGTACCGTGCCTGGCAGGAGGCGGCGGAGTCCTTCGACCGCCACCTGAACCCGGTGGAGATGTGCTTCTACCGCATGGCCGCCGTCGACTCCCATGCGCTCAAGCCGCTGCTGCTATGGCTTCACGCTCCGGGGAGGAGTCTCCCTGCCGAGCAGATCGCGGGTGCGATCAGGGCGGCCGAGTCGTGGCTCATGCGGCGCGCGTTGCTGCGTCTGACCTCGGCCGATGCCGGACGTGTCATTGCGGACATCATCCGCAGCCTACCCGCCGCACCTCCCCAGCAGGTCGCGGATCACGTGACCCAGCAGCTCGCGCTGCAGCAGGTGTCGAGCACGTACTGGCCCGGAGATGCGGAGCTGGAGCGCGCTCTCACCTCCGAGCCTGTCTACACGAAGCTCAGCGCGCGCAGGCTGCGGCCGGTGCTTGAGGCCATCGAGAACCGGTGGCGTGCGGAGACCGGCGGCGGGCAGGTGCAACGGTGGAACCTGGCGATCGAGCACGTCCTCCCTCGGGCATGGGAACAGACCTGGCCGGTCGAAGGACTCGAGGCCCAGGGCGAGCGCGCTGCGGCCGTGCACCGGCTCGGGAATCTCACGCTGCTTCCGGAACGGCTCAACGCCAAGGTGTCCAACGACAGATGGGAGTCCAAGCGCTCCAAGCTCCAGGAGCACAACACGATCCTCCTGAATTCGCGCCTGCTCGCCTCTGTCGGTGAGGGCACGTGGGACGAGGAAGGGATCCGTCGCCGCACCGCCGCGATGATCGAGGCGATCGAGCAGGAATGGCCTGTCCCTCCGGGGCACACAGGAGAAGTGGTGGGCCCGCGGGTGCGCAACGCTTCCTACGTCGAGGTGGCAGACCTCGTGGTCGCGGGTCTGCTCCAGCCGGGCACGGTGGTGCGCCTGGGTCGAGGAGAGTTCAAGCACGTCACGGGTGTGGTGTGCGACAACGGCGACATCCAGGTGAACGGCGAGCGACACTCGACGCCCTCGGGGGCCGCGTGGAGCGTGATGAAGCGCCCCAGCAACGGCTGGTACGACTGGATGCTCGAGGACGGTCGGCGTCTCGCGGACGTCCGTGCTGTCTACCTGGGCAAGGAGCAGGCGCGCGAGCGTTCGAACTTCGACTGGGAGCGCCTCCACGCGGTGCTCGGCGCCATCCCGGCTGGCTCGTGGACAAGTTACGGCGCGGTGGCGGAGGCCCTTGGCACATCCGCCCAGGCTGTGGGCAACCACGTCGGGAGCTGCACACGATGCCCCAACGCGCATCGCGTGCTGCAGTACGACGGGCGGGTGGCGCCTGGGTTCAAGTGGGTCGATCCGAGTGACACGCGGGACCCTGTCGCGGTCCTGGCGACCGAGGGCATCGTCTTCACCGATGGCCTCGCGGACCCGGACCGACGCCTCCACGCTGGGGACCTTCAAGGTCTGGCCCTCCACGTCATCGAGAGGTCCGAGGGGACGAACTACTACCGGTGCGAGCTGGGTCGCGGGGCCATGCACTTCGAGGATGCGCGAGAGAAGGGGTACGTCGGGACTGGATGGCTCGCGGGAGTCGACCTCACGCCGTACCTGGGCGGGTCACCCGACGACTGGCACCAGACGTTCGACGAGATGGTCCTGGAGGCCGACCAGAGCGAGCACGCGGTGGCCGGGGTGTGGGCCGTGGGGCAGACGTGGATGGTGGCGCAGGGGATGAAGGTGGGCGATGTGGTGCTCACCCCCACCGGACGGCGCAGTTACGGCGTGGCGGTGATCGCCGGCCCTTACCAGTACGTCCCGGGTGCGCCGCTGCCGCACCAGCGACCCGTCGACTGGCTGGGGATCGAGATCGAGCGCGATGACCTCGGCGAGAAGATGCGCAATACGTTGCGATATGGCGGGACCGTGCAGAACCTCAATGCGTATGCGGAGGAGCTGGGAGCGGTTGTTGCGCGGCTGAGGG
>QGUM02000112.1:0-6030 GCA_003242455.2 Actinomycetes bacterium | reverse complement strand
GCGCTGTAGCTGCCGACGCCTGAGGCTTGGAGGCCCTGTGATCCCGAGCGCGCGACCCCGCCAGCGCGGCCGCCTCGGCGCGCTGCTCCCGGCGCTCGCCTTGGGCGTCGGCAGCCTCCTGCTCGCCGCCTCGCCCGCATCGGCCGCCGATGCGCCGGCGATCCCGGGCCTCGACCCCGCCGCCGACATCGTCGTCTTCTGGGGCGACGGCTGTCCCAACTGCGCCAAGCAGGAGGTGTGGCTGACCGAGGTCGAGCAGCAGCACCCGGACCTCAGGATCGCCCGCTACGAGGTGTGGAACGACGCCGCCAACCGCGAGCTGTTCGTGACCGCTGGCGAGCATCGCGGCTTCGAGGCGGGCTCCGTGCCCACGACGATCATCGGCGAGCGCGTGTGGATCGGCTGGACGGGGGCGATCGAGCAGGACATGAGCGCGGCGCTCGCGATGCTCGAGCGCGGCGAGCCACCCGCGCCAGGCGTCTTCGGCACCACGGGAGCGGGCACGTGCTCCACCGAGGCGATGGAGTGCACCGCCGCGCCCGACCCCATCACGGTGGACCTGCCCCTGTTCGGCGAGGTGTCGCTCGGCGACAAGTCCCTGCTCGTGTCGACCGTGATCATCGGCTTCGTCGACGGCATCAACCCCTGCTCGCTGTGGGTGCTGTCGATCCTCCTGGCGATCGTGCTGCGCACCGGCTCGCGCGCCCGCGTCATCGCGATCGGCACGACGTTCCTCGTGGTGACCGCCGCGATGTACGGCCTGTACATGGCGGCGTTCTACTCGGCGCTCACGGTGGTGGGCTACGTGGGGGTCATCCAGTGGGTGGTCGCGGCGGTGGCGGGGGTGTTCGGCATCGTGAGCGCGAAGGACTACTTCGCGTTCAAGCGCGGCATCTCCTTCACCATCAAGGACTCCGCCAAGCCCGGCATCTACCAGCGCATGCGCGCGGCCGCCGGCCAGCGGGCGCTCATCCCCGCGCTCGGCGCCACCATCGTGCTCGCCGTGGGCGTGTCGTTGCTGGAGACGCCGTGCACCGCAGGCTTCCCCGTGCTGTGGACCGGCATGCTCCACGCCAACGGCGTCGGCCCCGCAGAGACCGCCGGGCTCTTCGTGGCGTACATGGTGCCGTTCCTGGTGGACGAGCTCGTCGTGTTCCTCGCCGCCGTGGTGACGATGCGCGCGCTCAAGATGCAGGAGAGGCACGGCGAGCTGCTCAAGCTGTTTGCGGGCGTGACGATGCTCGTGCTCGCGGCCGTGATGGTCATCAGCCCCGAGCTCATGGAGGACCCCCTCGCGGCGCTGGCGCTGTTCGCCGGTGCGTTCGCGCTGGCCGGCGTGATCCACGTGGTGACGACGCGGGTGCGGGCGCGGCGGGCGGCTCCAACGGCATCGGCCCCTCCTACACCGCCTTCTCCGCGAGCATCTTGATGCCGAGCCTCATCTCCTCCGGCGGCAGGTAGTACGGCAGACGGAAGTGATGCGCGCCCGCGCCGGGCAGCACCTCGAACGCGGAGCCAGCAGCCACCGGAGCCCCGGCGGCGACGGACCGCTCGGCGAAGCGCTCCGCCCCGCCGTCGGGCAGGCGGATCCACAGCGACGGGCCGCCCACTGGCCGCTCCCACTCCCAGTCGAGGCCGTTGTCCGCAATGGCCTCCTCCGCCGCCTCAAGCGATTCGCGCAGCGCGGCGAGGCGCCACTGCAGCGTCTCCTCGTAGTGCTCCCGCAGGATCTTGGCGGAGATGCGCTGGATGAACGCCGGCCCGCCCAGGTCCATCGCGGCCCGGCGGTGCCGGATCTGCGCCGCGAGCGTCGCGTTGGTGTGCAGCCAGCCGATGCGCAGGCCGCCCCAGAACACCTTGGACATGCCGCCCACCGTGATGACTGACGCCTCGGTGCCGAGCGCGGCGAACGGCCGCCGGGGAACGCCGTCCAGCGCGAGCTCGCCGATCGTGCGGTCGTCGATGACTGTCGTGCCTCCCGCCGCGGCGCCGGCGAGGAAGACGCGCGCGTCGTCCTCGCTCAGCTCGGTGCCGGTCGGGTTGTGGAACGTCGTGACGTACGCGGCGGCCGGGCGCGCCGCCTTCATGAGCTTGGCCGATGCCGCGGCGTCCAAGCCGTGCTCCGTCATGGGCAGCGCGAGAGGACGCGCGCACACGGCCGCCACGGCGTCGAACACGCCGGGGTAGGTGATCGACTCGAGCGCGACCATGTCCGAGGAGCCGGCGAGCATGGTCACCGCGAGCCACACCGCCTGCTGCGCTCCCGCGGTGATGACCACCTCGTCGGGCTCCGCGCTGATGCCCGATGCCCGCAGGTGCTCGGTCACGGCGAGCACCAGCTCGCGGTCGCCGAGCGCCGCGTAACCGTTGCCGTGGATGGGCGCGCCGCCCAGGAACGCCGCGGGGTCGTTGAGCGCGCGCGTGACCACGGGCGCAGGCGGCGGCGATGCCGTGTTGAAGGCCACGAGCGGCTGGTACTGGCCCGTGAGGATGCGCGAGAAGCGATCCTGCGCGCTGAGGCCCCGCGCGCCGCGGGACTGCGAGCCGAGCGTGGGAGCGGCGCCGGGACGCACCTCGAGCCAGCCCTGCTCCCGCAGGCGCTGGTACGCCGCGGTCACGGTGTTGCGCGAGAGGTGGAGGTGCTGCGCGAGCGCACGCTCGCTGGGCAGGCGGCACCCATGCTCGAGGGAGCCTGCCTGGGCGAGGGCCACGATGGCGTCGGCGAGCTGCTGGTAGAGCGGGCCGGTGCCGGTCTGCCAGTGGTCGAGGACGTCTCGCAGCTGTTCCGCTGTGGTGCGCATGGGTCCAGGCTCTCGCATACTGGCCCCGAATACCTAGGGCCAGTGCCTCCCGATCCGGCTCTCGATTGTCAGTGCCAGTCCGTCGAGACTCGTGTCATGAACGCCATCGACCTCACGGCCGCTCTCACGAATCCGACCGCTCTCGCCCTCACCAAGGAGCGCATCGCGATCACCACGGAGGCCGCTCGCCGCGCAGGCAGCCACCTCGCCAGCGCCGCCCACCGCCCGGTCTTCCCCCCGGCGGAGGCGCTCGCCGCGCTCGACGCGTTCCGCCGCCCCCTGCAGGACGGGCCGCTCCCCGCGCACGAGGTCCTTGCAGAGCTCGACGCCTTCGGCTCTCCCGCCTCCGTCGTCTCGACCCATGGGCGCTACTTCGGCTTCGTCAACGGCGGCACCCTTCCGGCCGCGGCGGGGGCCGCGATCCTCGCCGGAGCCTGGGACAACAACGCGGGCCCCTCCGTCTGCGCGCCCGCATCGGCGGTGCTCGACGAGGTCGCGGGCCGCTGGATCGTCGACGTGCTCGGCCTGCCCTCCACGGCCGTCGCGTCGTTCTGCGCGGGGGCCACTGTCGCGAACCTCACCGCGATCATCGCGGCGAGGGACGCGATCCTCGCGCGCTCCGGCTGGGACGTCGGCGAGCTGGGCCTCGCCGGCGCCCCAGCCGTGAGGGTCGTCATCGGCGCGGAGGCTCACACGAGCGTCGTCAAGGCGCTGCGTCTGGCGGGCTTCGGCGAGGCGCAGATCGAGCGCGTCCCGACCGACGAGGTCGGCGCGATCGATGCCGACGCCTTTCCCGAGACCGACGAGCTCACGCTGGTCGTCCTCCAGGCGGGCAACGTCAACACGGGCGCCTCCGACCCCTTCGAGCGGATCATCCCGTCGGCCCGTGAGGCCAGCTCCTGGGTCCACGTCGACGGGGCCTTCGGTCTGTGGGCCGCCGCCTCCCCCACGCGGCGCCGCCTCGTCGCGGGCGTCGAGCTCGCGGACTCCTGGGCCACCGACGGCCACAAGTGGCTCAACGTCCCCTACGACTCCGGCATCGTCATCGTGCGCGAGGTCGAGCACCTCACGCGGGCGATGCGCGCGGACGCCTCCTACCTGGTCTCGGGCCAGGGCCTCGAGCCGCTCTCCCGCGGCATCCAGATGTCGCAGCGCGGCCGCGGCGTCGAGGCCTGGGCGGCCCTGGCCTCGCTCGGCAGGCACGGCCTCGCGGACCTCATCGACCGCACCTGCGATCACGCAGCCCGCTTCGCCCGACTCCTCGCCGAGGGCGGTGCGGAGATTCTGGCTCAGGAGCTCAACCAGGTCCTCGTCTCCTTCGGCGATCTCACCGACGCCGTGATCGCCGCAGTCCAGGCGGAGGGCACCTGCTGGGCGGGCGGCTCCACCTGGCACGGCCGCCGCGCCATGAGGATCTCGGTCTCTGACGCCGCGACCACGCGCGACGACGTCGAGGTGTCCGCGCGCGCCATCCTCCACGCTTTGCGTTCTTTGGGCAGTTAGTGCCCACGAGTCCTACAAGAACTTGACGAACCCTTTGGAAAACTGGGTACTTGCGCACGCGACAGTACGTGGCTAGGGTGGCGGCGTGGCTGCCCCCAGCGCCGCTCCTCAGGCTGAAGTCGACATCACCCCGGCCGTGGTGCGCGCGCTCGTCGACGCCCAGTTCCCCGAGGCTCGCGAGCTCGAGCTGGGCGAGCGCTACGAGGGCTGGGACTGCACCACCTGGCGGCTCGGCGCCGATTGGGCCGTCCGCCTCCCCCGCACCCAGCGCGCAGCCGACATGCAGATCACGGAGTTCGCCTGGCTCCCCCGCATCTGCGGCCAGTGGCCGTTCCGCGCCCCGGTCGCGGTGCGCATCGGCCAGCCTCAGGAGCCCTTCCCGTGGCGCTGGGCGATCGTGCCCTGGATCCACGGCTTCACCCACTTCGACCAGCCGCTCAACGACTGGGGCGCCCACGACCTCGGCACTGCCCTGCGCGCCCTGCACCGCCCGGCCCCGCCCGAGGCCCCACGCAACCCCTTCCGCTCCACGACGCTGCGCCACCGTGCGGCCAAGGCCGAGAAGCGCCTGGCCAAGCTGGTCGACGTGGGCAAGGCCATCGGCCGCCCTCTCGATGCCCGGGCCGCCTGGCGCATCTTCGAGCGCGGCGCCGCCGCGGAGCGCGGCGAGGTCACCTGGACCCACATGGACCTCCACGGGGGCAATGTCCTCACGCTCGACGGCCGGCTCGCGGGCATCGTCGACTGGATCGATGCGGGTGCCGGAGACCCGGCCATGGACGTGGGCCAGGCGCTCGCTCTCCTCCCGACTCACCTGTGGGACGCATTCATCCACGGCTACGGCGGCGTCGACGCCGCCGCCTTCACTCGCGCGCGTGCGGAGGCCCTCAACTATGCGCTGATCCTCGCCAACGTGGCAGAGCCGCGCTTCGCCGGCTCCGGCTGGCGCGCGTTGGACGCCCTGGGCCTCATCCGAGCGTCCTGACGCACCCGCGAATCTCCCCTGACATCCGCGAACGGACCCTAGGCTTGTCTCCATGAGCGGGCCCTCCGAGCGCGTCTACGTCGCGCGCCTTGCAGGCACCACCGTCTTCGACCCCTTGGGCGATGCGGTGGGCCGCGTGCGCGACGTCGTGCTGCTGATGCGCAGCACCTCCGCTCCCACGGCCGTGGGCCTCGTGGTCGAGGTGCCGGGCCGCCGCCGCGTGTTCATGCCGCTCACGCGCGTGACGTCGATCGCCGCGGGCCAGGTGATCTGCACGGGCGTCATCAACCTGCGCCGCTTCCAGGCCCGCACGTCCGAGACACTCGCCATCGCCGAGCTCCTCGAGCGCCAGGTCACGATCAAGGAGGGGCGCATCAAGGCGATCATCGAGGACATCGCCATCGAGCCTCGCCGTGACAAGACGTGGGTGGTGACCAAGCTCTACGTGCGCAAGGCGGAGCGCCGCCGCGGCGTGCTCGGCTTCTCGCGCCGCGGCGAGGGCGTCGTGGTGGACGTCGACGGCGTGACCGGCCTCATGCGCCGCGGCCGCGGCCAGGGCGCCGCTCTCGTCATCCAGAGCTTCGCCGACTACAAGCCCGCCGACCTCGCGGCCGCCCTCATGGAGATGTCGCCTTCCCGCTCGGCTGAGATCGCCGCGGCGCTGGACGACGAGCGGCTCGCCGACGTGCTCGAGGAGCTGCCCGAAGAGGACCAGATCGCCCTGCTGGGCACCCTCAAGTC
>QGUM02000010.1:0-25541 GCA_003242455.2 Actinomycetes bacterium | reverse complement strand
GCCCGTCAGGCGAGGCGGCGATGCTTGAAGGCTCCAAGGCCTTCGCCAAGGAGGTCATGGCCGCAGCGAACGTTCCGACCGCAGAGCCGCGCGTGTGCCGCACGGAGCCCGAGCTCGTGGCCGCGCTGCAGGAGTTCGGCGCCCCGCATGTGGTGAAGGACGACGGCCTGGCTGCGGGCAAGGGGGTCGTCGTGACCGAGGACTTCGACGCCGCCCTCGGGCACGGCAGGGCCGTCATCGTTGCGGGCGGGGTCGTGGTGGTCGAGGAGTACCTTGATGGACCCGAGGTGAGCCTGTTCTGCCTGTCGGACGGCTCCACCGTCATCCCGCTCCAGCCCGCCCAGGACTTCAAGCGCGCCTATGACGCCGACGCCGGCCCCAACACCGGCGGAATGGGCGCCTACTCCCCGCTCCCGTGGGCTCCCGCCGACCTGGTCGACGAGGTCGTCGCCCGCGTCGCCCAGCCCACGATCGACGAGATGGCCCGACGCGGCACCCCGTTCGTGGGAGTGCTCTACTGCGGCCTCGCGATCACGAGCAAGGGCGTGCGCGTTGTCGAGTTCAACGCGCGCTTCGGCGACCCGGAGACGCAGGCGGTCCTCGCGCGCCTCACGACCCCGCTCGCTGGCGTCCTCCTCGCCGCCGCGACGGGCGAGCTCGCCTCCCTCCCCCCGCTCGAGTGGAGCGACGCCGCCGCGGTCACCGTGGTCATCGCCGCCGCCGGCTACCCGGGCACCCCGGCATCGGGCGACCCCATCACGGGCATCGCCGATGCGGAGGCCCTGCCGGGCGTCCACGTCCTCCACGCCGGAACCAGGATCGAGGGCGACAGCCTCGTGTCCGCCGGCGGCCGCGTGCTGTCGGTCGTCGGCGTGGGCGACGGGCTCGCGGGCGCTCGCGCCGCCGCCTACGCCGGCGTGGAGCGCATCGACCTGCCCGGCTCTCATCACCGCAGCGACATCGCCCTCAAGGCCGCGGAAAGCGTGCGCTGATGCCCGGCCATTCGACGCCCCCCGCGGTGCTGGAGCTGCCCGGCTGGCGTCACGTGTACTCGGGCAAGGTGCGCGATCTCTACGAGCCCGTGGAGCCGCACCCGCGCGGCGATGTCGTGCTGGTCGTGGCCTCGGACCGCATCAGCGCGTACGACTGGGTGCTGCCCACGGAGATCCCCGGCAAGGGCGCGATCCTCACGGCGCTGAGCCTGTGGTGGTTCGACCAGATCCGCGACATCGTCCCCAACCACACCGTCGAGGCTCCCGTCCCCGACGAGGTGGTGGGCCGGGCGATGGTGTGCCGCCGGCTGGACATGATCCCCGTCGAGTGCGTGGCGCGCGGCTACCTCACCGGCTCCGGCCTCGCCGAGTACGAGCGCACCGGAGAGGTCTGCGGCGTTCCCCTGCCGGATGGCCTGGTCGACGGCTCGCGCCTGCCGCATCCGATCTTCACCCCGGCGACCAAGGCCCAGGTGGGCGAGCACGACGAGAACGTGAGCTTCGAGGTGGTCGCACGCCGCATCGGCGAGGAGGAGGCCGCTCACCTGCGCGACCTCACGCTCCGGGTCTATGAGAGGGCGCACGAGCTCGCGGCCGAGCGCGGCATCATCCTCGCCGACACCAAGCTCGAGTTCGGCCGGACGGCCGACGGCCAGCTGCTCATCGGCGACGAGGTCCTCACCCCTGACTCCTCGCGCTTCTGGCCCGTGGACGAATGGGAGCCCGGGCGAGCCCAGCCGAGCTTCGACAAGCAGTTCGTCCGCGACTGGCTCGCCTCGCCGGAGTCGGGCTGGGACCGCCACGGCGACGCCCCGCCTCCTGCCCTTCCCGACCACATCGTGGAGCGCACCCGTCAGCGCTACCTCGAGGCCTACGACCGTCTCGCCCGCGCCTGAGCGCCCGACCGCGCGCGGCCGACGGTGCGCGGCACGCCACACCACCGCGTCGCATGGCGCCTCGTGGGAATCCCGCCTGCTACGTTGTGCGCATCAGCCCGCGTGACGTGGAGAGGATCCGATGCGCACCGTCGCCGCAGCCACCGCGACCGTCCTCGCCGCCTCGCTCCTGACCGGCTGCGGCCTGCTCTCCGGCGCGACCTATCAGCGCTTCACGGTGGGCGAGTGCATCGGCGATCCGCAGGTCAGCGCCGAGGGCCAGCTCCAGGTGGGCGAGCTGCCCATCGTGGACTGCGCGGGCGCGCACTGGGCGGAGGTGTATCACGTCGAGGAGGTCACGGGCGCGGACTTCCCCGCGGACCTGGCCGTGACCGCGACCGCGGTGTGCGAGCGCGAGTTCGAGGGCTACGTGGGCGCTCACTTCTCCCAGGTGCCGTACGACCCTTCCCCGATGTTCCCGACGGAGGGCTCATGGGAGATCGGCGACCGGCAGATCGTGTGCATCCTCGTCGACGACGGCGGCAGGTCGATCACCGGCTCCGCCAAGGGTGTGGGTGCCGCCTAGCCACCACTGGCACTCGCGACCCCGATAGACTCGGGGCATGGCCACGATCCTCGTTCACGTGATGCCCAAGCCCGAGATCCTTGACCCCCAGGGCAAGGCCGTGGGCGCCGCCATGGCCCGTCTGGGCTACGAGGGCATCGCGGAGGTCCGTCAGGGCAAGCGCTTCGAGATCACCGTGGACGGCGAGGTCACCGACGAGCTCCTGGAGAAGATCCGCGAGGCGGCCGTGACGCTCCTGAGCAACCCCGTCATCGAGGACGTCGTCCAGGTGAAGGTCGTGGGCCAGGGCTGCGGCTGCGGCGGCCACGGCCACGGCGAGCACGCCCACGCCGGCCACGGACACAAGGACCTGCTGAAGTGACCGCGCGCATCGGCGTCGTCACCTTCCCCGGCTCGCTCGACGACCGCGACGCCGCTCGCGCGGTGAAGCTCGCGGGCGCGGAGGCGGTCTCCCTGTGGCACGCCGATGCCAGCCTCCACGACGTCGACGCCGTGGTCCTTCCCGGCGGATTCAGCTACGGCGACTACCTGCGCGCCGGCGCCATCGCCCGCTTCGCGCCGATCATGGACTCGATCGTGGACGCAGCCAAGGGCGGGATGCCGGTGCTGGGCATCTGCAACGGCTTCCAGATCCTCACCGAGGTGCACTTGCTGCCTGGCTCGATGATCAAGA
This sequence comes from Actinomycetes bacterium, assembly GCA_003242455.2. Classification (GTDB taxonomy): domain Bacteria; phylum Actinomycetota; class Actinomycetes; order Actinomycetales; family Demequinaceae; genus Demequina. The sequence goes on along the minus strand of QGUM02000010.1, from coordinate 22,415 downwards.
ACGACCACCGCGCGTTCGTCTGCCGCGACCAGACCCTGCGCGTCGAGAACGCGGAGACGGCCTGGACCAGCGAGTACCGCCAGGGCGAGGAGATCGTGGTCCCGCTGAAGAACCAGGACGGCCAGTACGTCGCCGACGAGCGCACGCTCGACGAACTCGAGGCGGAGGGCCGCGTGGTCTTCCGCTACGTGGGCTGGAACCCCAACGGCTCGCGCCGCGACATCGCCGGCATCTGCAACGCCCAGGGCAACGTCGTGGGCCTCATGCCTCACCCCGAGCACGCGGTCGAGGTCGGCTTCGGACCTGACTCGCGCGAGAAGGGCCGTGCGGGCACGGACGGGCTCGCGTTCTTCACCTCGGCGATCAAGAACCTCGTCTCCGCGTAGCCGGCGCTGAGGACCCGCCTCCCGCGCTCGGCGCTCGCCGCCTAGCCCAACTCGCGCTTGATCTCGGCGAGCGCCTGGAACGTCGTGTGGTTGAAGTCCGCGCCCAGCTGGTTGGGCACGGTGACGAGCACCGTGTCCGCGGCCATGACGGCGTCGTCCTCGCGCAGCTCGGCGATGATCTTCTCGGGCTCGCCCACGAAGGTCTTGCCGAAGGTCGAGATCGTGTTGTCGATCTCGCCGATGTGGTCCCGGTTCGCGCCCAGGGCCTCCTTCTGCAGGTACGGCCCGAAGTACATCCGGGAGGCGTCGTCGACGATCGGCATGATCGAGCGGGACACGGAGACACGCGGCTCGCCAGCGTGACCTGCTGCCTTCCAGGACTCGCGGAACGCCTCGATCTGGCGGGCTTGGATCACACCCAGCGGCTCGCCGGTGGCCTCCAGCACGAGCGTCGAGGACATGAGATGCATGCCCAGCTCGCCCACCCTCTTGGCGGAGTCCGTGTTGCCCGCGCCGTACCAGATGCGCTCCGACAGGCCCGGCGACTGAGGCTGGATGGGCAGCTTCTGTCCGGGCAGCACCTGCGCGTGGGCGCCAGGCTTCGCGATGCCCTCGCCCGAGACGGCGCGACGGAACAGCGCGATCCGCTGCGCGGCGTCCTCGACCGGAAGCATGCCCACGGGGAGGGGGTAGCCGAACTCGGCCGGACCGTCGGCCGCCTGCTCGGGCGAGCCGCGCGAGACCCCCAACTGCAGACGCCCTCCTACCAGGAGGTCGGCGGTGGCGGCGAGCTCCGCCATGTACAGCGGGTTCTCGTAGCGCATGTTGATCACGCCGGTGCCCAGCTCGATGCGAGAGGTGCGCATGCCCATCGCCGTGAGGATGGGGAACGGAGAGCTGAGGTTCTGCTCCCAGTGGTGCACGCGGATCCACGCGCCGTCGAGCCCCGCGTCCTCCGCCGCCTCAGCGAGCCGGACGGTGTCGTGCAGCGCCTCCGCCGCGTTGCGCACCTGTGAGCCGGGCGCGCTCGACCACCACCCGAAGGACAGGAATCCGAACTTCTTCATGATGCTCGCAACGATGCCACGGCTCGGGGCATTTCGCGCCCTACGCTGGCGGTGTGATCACCGTGCGATCCGTGCCGCTCGACGACGACCGCGCCCGCGCCCTGTGGGCCGAGCAGCAGCAGGAGATCGCCGAGCGCTACGACGGCGAGCCCGACACCGACGCCGACTTCATCCAGCAGATGCGCCCGGGCGACCTGCTCGCATCGTTCCTCGCGACGGACGATGCCGGGGAGCCGATCGGCACGGGCCTCGTGCGCTGGTCGCCATACGACACGGGAGCCGGCTCGGCCGAGTTCAAGCGCCTGTACGTGACGCCCTCTCACCGGGGACGCGGGCACTCGCGCGTCATCATGGGCGCGATGGAGCGGGCCGCCTGGCGGGCTGGCGCCGTGCGTGCGGTGCTCGAGACCGGCACGGAGCAGCCCGAGGCCATGGGCCTGTATCGCCGCATCGGCTATGCGGAGATCCCCAACTTCGGCCCCTACCAGGACGATCCGCGCTCGGTGTGCTTCGGCAAGGAGCTGCCCACGCGCGTCCTGCTGCTCAACGGCACCATGGGCGCCGGCAAGACCGAGATCCTGGGCGCGACCCTCGCGGTGCTCACCGATGCCGGGGCGCGCGCGGCGGCGATCGACGGCGACTGGCTGTGCCAGGCCTACCCCCACCACGACGAGGCCGACCCCCACAACGACCGTCTCCTGGTCGAGAACCTCACGGCCGTCGCGCCCAACTATCGGCGCGGAGGCTACGGCCTCATGCTCGTCGCCCGAGCGGTCGAGGACCCGCGCACCCGCGAGGCGTACGCCCGTGCCTTCGCCGATCCCGTGGCCGGGCCCGCGCAGGTGGCCATCGTGCGCATCGACGCGAGCGAGGAGACGCGCCAGGCCAGGCTCAAGGCGCGCGAGCCGGAGGGCTTCTACGAGAGCTTCGCCCGGCATCGGACGGTGGAGCTGCAGGAGAGCCTCGAGGCGCTCGACCTGGACGATGCGGTGGTCGAGAACGACGGCGCCGACCGCTACGAGGTGGCGCGGGCGGTGCTCTCGGCGGCCGACTGGTGGGTCGCGGGCGAGGAGCCGCTCGGCTGACGCACGACGGCCTTGGCTGCGCGCGGCGGCCCGGCTGACCCGACCGCCGCCACGAGGTCAGTCCGCGAGCGCGAACTCGAGCGCGGCCTTGACGTGCAGGTCCATGGAGTCGAACAGCGGCACGTCGATGTCGTCCTGGGTGAGGACGAGCGGCACCTCGGTGCAGCCGGCGATGATCGCCTGCGCTCCGCGCGAGACGAGCTTCTCCGCCGCCTCGCGCGCTCCCACGCGGTCCTGCTCCTCGATGATGCCGTTGGCGACGCGCTCGTAGATGAGGTGGTGGAACTCGCTGAGGTCCGGCTCCTCGGGGATCACGAGCGTGACGCCCTGCTGCGTCATGCGGTCGCGGTAGAAGGGCATGCGCATCGTGAAGCCGGTGGCGAGCAGGCCGGCGTTCTCGAGCCCGGCATCGAGGATGGCCTTGGCCGTGGCGTCGATGATGCTGATGACGGGCACGTCGATCACCGCCTGCACCTCAGGCGCGACCTTGTGCATCGTGTTGGCGCAGATGAGGATCGCCTCGGCGCCGCCCGCGATGAGCCAGCGGGCATCGGCGATGTAGAGCTCGGCGAGTTCGTCCCACGTGCCCGCCGCGTGGTGAGCGGAGATCTCACCGAAGTTGTACGAGCGGACCACCAGGTCCGCCGTCTGGCCGGGGAGCGCGGCCTGCACGCCCTCGTTGAGCAGCTGCTCATAGATGATCGACGAATGCCAGGTGGTGCCGCCGAGCAGGCCCAGGCGGCGAGGTGTGGTGCGCATTCTTTGAGGCTAGGCCCGATGCCGGGGGCCAGCGAGGGCAAAGCGGCACCAATACGGGGAATGCCCCGGCATCGGCCGGTGTCTTCGGGGAAGTGGAGCCCTTCCACGGAAAGGCATACGGTCGAGACATGGCGACGCACGCGGAACCGATCACCCTCGCGGTCGGCGGGATGACGTGCGCGGGCTGCGCGGCGAACATCCAGCGCGGCCTGTCCGGGCTGCCAGGCGTGGAGTCCGCAGACGTCAATGTCGCGACGCGACGCGCGTGGGTGCGGCCCGACGGCACGCTCGACGCGGCGCAGCTCGAGGCCGCGATGCGTCAGACCATCACGAGCCTGGGCTATCAGGTGCTCACCCCGGAGGCGATGGGCGGTCGCGGGCGTGACGCCGATGCCGGGCATGAGCACGGCGGGCACGATCACGCCGGCCATGGCGACTCAGGCCACGGCCACGCGGGCCACGGCGACCATGACCGCTCCGGCGACCACGCAGGCCACGACCACATGCGCCGCGCCCACGACGAGCACGAGGCGCACCTGCACGCCGACGCGGCCCGGGCGTCGGACCTGCTGCGCCGGCTCATCGGCGCCGTGATCCTGACCGTCCCGTTGCTGGTCGTCTCCATGGTCCCCGCCGCGCAGCTCGCGCGCTGGGAGTGGGCGGCCGCCGCGCTCGCGACGCCGGTGATCCTGTGGGCGGGCTGGCCCTTCCACGTCAGCACCTTCCGCAGCGCGCGCCACGGGGCGGTGCAGATGGACACCCTCGTCACGCTCGGCACGCTCGCGGCATGGACCTGGTCCGCGGTGGTCCTGCTCGCGGGCATGGACGCTCACGTCTACTTCGAGACCGGCGCGGTGATCGTCACGCTGCTGCTCGTGGGCAAGTGGCTCGAGGTGCGCTCCACGTCGCGGGCAGGCGAGGCGATCCGCGCGCTCAGCACCCGCGTGGCCGCCGAGGTGACGCTCGCCGACGGCACGGTCATCCCGCGCGATCAGCTCCGCCACGGACAGCTCTTCCTCGCCCGGCCGGGAGAGGCGATCGCCACCGACGGCCGCGTCGTGGACGGCTTCGCCACCGTCGACGCCTCGTTGGTCACCGGCGAGCCCGTGCCCGTGTCCGTGGGGCGGGGCGACGAGGTCATCGGCGGCACCATCGCGGGCGCCGGGACGCTCACCGTCGAGGCGACGCGCATCGGCTCTGAGACGCTGCTTGCCCAGATCGCCCAGCTGGTCGACAAGGCGCTGACCGGCAAGGCGAAGGTGCAGCGACTCGCTGACCGCATCTCCGCGATCTTCGTGCCCGCGGTCATCGCGCTGTCGCTTGTCACGCTCGCGGCGTGGCTTATCGCCTCGGGCGACGTGGACCGCGCGTTCACGGCGGCCGTCGCGGTGCTCATCATCAGTTGCCCGTGCGCGCTCGGCCTCGCGACCCCGGTGGCGATACTCGTGGGCACCGGCCGTGGCGCGCAGCTGGGCATCCTCGTGAGCGGCCCCGAGGCGCTCGAGGACTCGCGCGCCGTCCAGACCATCGTGCTCGACAAGACCGGCACGCTCACCGAGGGGCGCATGGCCCTCACGGAGACCCGTGTCCTTGCGCCCGACGCGGATCGCCTCCTGGCGGCCGCCGCATCGGTCGAGGCGCGCTCCGAGCACCCCATCGCCCAGGCCGTCGCGGCGGCGACCGAGCAGCGCATGCCGCTCAAGGACTTCCGCTCGACGCCGGGGCAGGGTGTCACCGCGACCGTCCAAGGCGCCGGGCCCGACGCCGAGAACGCCGATGTCACTGTCGGCTCACGCAGGCTGTTCGACGAGATCCCCGAGGAGCTGGCCGCGTGGGCGGCGGAACGCGAGGAGCGCGGTCAGACCGTCGTGTTCGCCGGTCGCACCAAGGCGGTGGGCACCGGGCTGCTGGGCGGCGGATCGCTCGGCGTCGTCACGCGCGAGCCCCTGACAGCCGAGGCCGCGCTCGCGGTGCGCGACCAGGTCAAGGAGTCCGCGGCCGGCGCCGTGAATGCGTTCCGCAGCCTGGGCCTCGCGGTGGTCATGCTCACGGGCGACAACTACCGCGCGGCCCGCGCCGTGGCCGACGAGCTCGGCATCGACGACGTGCGCGCGGAGGTGCTGCCCACCGAGAAGGCGGCGGTGGTCGAGGCGCTCCAGGCCGGCGGCCATCGCGTCGCCATGGTGGGCGACGGCGTCAACGACGCCCCGGCGCTCGCCCAGGCCGACCTTGGCATCGCCATCGGAACGGGCGCCGACGTGGCGCGGGAGGCATCGGACCTCACCATCGTCTCGGGCGAGCCGGTCGCGGCGGCCGATGCGATCGCGCTGTCGCGCCGCACGATGGCGACCATCCGCGGCAACCTCTTCTGGGCCTTCGCCTACAACGTGGCGGCGATTCCGCTCGCCGCGCTGGGCGTGCTCAACCCGATGATCGCGGCGGGCGCGATGGGGGCGAGCTCACTGTTCGTGGTGGGCAACTCGCTGCGGCTGCGCGGTTTCGCCGGCTACCGCGCTCGCGACTGAGCACCGGGCGGAAGCACCCTCGGCAAGGCTGAGGCGCGTCCAGTTCGCTTGACCCTTGTCAGAGTCGCGTGACACCATGAATCAAACGTTCCAACCCGCCAGCAAGAGCCCCTGGGCTCTGTCTCCACGGAGGCCAGGCGGGTTGGTCACTTTCTGGGCTCAGTAGTAGCGCTTTCGGCCGTTGCGGAACAGGTTGAAAACGTTCTGCGGCAGGCGCGTGAACTGCTCGAGTGCGCGCTCATCCTCTCGCTCATGACGGCGGCTCCAGGCCCACGCGACGTAGTCTGCGACTTGCCCGCAGGCCTCCTCCTTGACGGGCTGGAACGTGAGGTTGAATCCCCGTCCCAGGCTCTTGAGGACCGGCTTCACCTCGGCTCTGAAAGCCTCTTGTTGCTTGCGTGTCAGGACCGAATCAAACGCGAGCACAATCGGCGAGTCGTGAGGCTCGAGGTGGTGCTCGAGCCACCGCGCAACGGCCTTGCCGAAGATGGCCATGATCTTCTCGGGTGCGCGAACGGCAGGATTGGCGTAGCGCTTGTCGATATAGGGCGTGTACGCGGACCCCAGCTCGGAGATGGGTCCGTCGATCAACTCGTACACGCGGTCGCGGATCGCCTGGGCATTCTCGTTCGCGTGGAACGACTCTTCGGAGAGACCCTCGACAAGCAGCTGCTACGTGAGACCTGCGATGTGCTGGGAGACAGAAAGCGGGTCCCGCGTGATGAACGCGGTCACGATGAAGTACGTGGACCCACGGGGAGTGAAATCCGATTCCCTGACTCGTCAAGGAAGAGGAACAGGGGCCTGCTGTCTTCGGCCCTGGAATCCATGCGCCAAGTCTAGGAACCAGCCCTGACAGCTCGGTCAGCGCCGCTCGAGCGCCTCGACCTCCACGCCGAACAGCTCCAGCGCGCCGATGCCTTCGGCAAGCCGCTCGCGGTCCTCGGGGTGCACGATGAAGTGCCGCAGCACCGTGCGGACGGCGTACGCATCGGAGCCGATGAACGCCGAGTCGATGTTCGCCTTCACGTCAAAGCCGGTGAAGACGATCACCTTGCCACGCCCGTCAACCGGCTGGACGCTCACGTCCGAGATCGCGCTCCACGGCATCCGCACACGCTTGACGAACTTCACGCCCTCGATGCCCTGGGGCGTCACGGTGAGCCCTACCGGCCCGCGCAGGGTCCACAGGAACCACAGAACCAACACCGGCAGGACCGCGATGGGCGCGAAGCCGAAGCGACCGGTGAAGGCGGCGTCACCGCCCGGGCCGAGCCACACCGCGACCATCGCGAGCCACATCACGAGCAGCCCGGCGGACAGCGTCACGTGAAGCGCGACTACCTCGCGCGCAGGCACGAACGTCAGCCTCTCGCGCGAGTCCTTCACGCGCACCCACCGGCTGGGAACGATCCGCGTGAGCCGGTGGATGGCATACCCGAGGAGCAGCAGCCACGCACCCACCAGGGCGAACACGAGCGCCGGGCCCGGCTTGCTGGATGCCATCGCGAGCGCGACCGCGAGGCACAGCACTCCGCCTCCGCTGAGCACCGCCAACGGCACGGCCGACGGCTTCTTCCACGACCTGCGCCCCGGGTCCACCGGGAAGACAAACTGCCGCACAGCCATCGGCGATCCTCTCAGACGACCAGCAGACCTAGATCGCGTCGAGCGCGCGCGCCAGGTCCTCGCGCAAGTCCTCGACGTCCTCGAGGCCGATCGACAGCCGGATGGTCGGCTCCGAGATGCCCACCGCCGCACGCCCTTCAGGGCCAAGGCGCCGGTGCGTGGTGGTCGCCGGGTGCGTCGCGATCGACTTCGCATCGCCCAGGTTGTTGGCGAGGTCGAAGATCTGCAGCGCGTCGAGGAAGCGGAACGCGACGGCCTTGGCCTCGGGTCCATGCGGGTCCACGCCCTCGGGAATGGCGAGGTCGATCGTCACGAGCGTGCCGCCCAGGGTCATCTGCTTCTTGGCGAGCTCGTACTGCGGGTGTGAGGGCAGCAGCGGATAGCGAACCACGGCCACCTTGGGGTGCGCCTCCATCCACGTGGCGAGTTCCATGGCCGATGCCGCTTGCGCGCGCACGCGCACGGACAGCGTCTCGAGCGACTTGCCCAGCACCCACGCGACGAACGGGGTCATGGTCGCGCCCATGGTGCGAACCATCGTGCGCACCTTCTCGACGTACTCGTGCGAGCCGAGCACGGCGCCGCCCAGGACGCGGCCTTGGCCGTCGATGTGCTTGGTCGCCGAGTAGACCACGGCATCGGCGCCGAGCGCGAGGGGCTTCTGGCCGATGGGCGTGGCGAAGACGTTGTCGACGATCAGCAGCGCCCCGGCCTTGCGCGACAGCGCCGCGATGTGCGGGATGTCGAGCACGTCCTGCATGGGATTGGTGGGCGACTCGATGAACACCGCATCGGCCGGCGTCGCGAGGGCGCGCTCCCAGTCTGTCGGGTCGGTCGCGTCGACGTAGTCCACCTGGATGCCCCAGTTGGCGAAGTACTCGTTGAACACCACGAGCGACGAGCCGAACAGCGCGCGCGAGGCGACCAGGCGGGATCCTTGCCTCAGGATGCACGCGAGCGAGACGAACACGGCGGCCATGCCCGTCGCGGTCGCGAAGCAGTCCTCCGCACCTTCCATAGCGCGCAGACGCTGCTCGAACATCGTGACGGTGGGGTTGCCGTAACGGCTGTACTGATACCGGTCGATCTCGCCGGCGAAGGCGGCCTCGGCCTCGGCGGCGGTCGCGTAGACGTAGCCCTGGGTGATGAACATCGCCTCAGACATCTCATCGAACGCGGTGCGCGAGAGTCCGCCGCGCACCGCAAGGGTGTCGGGGCGCAGTTCTGGGGCGTCGTTCGAGTCAGCCATGCGACAAGGCTAGCGGCGCGAGACGATCTCGAGGATTGCATCGGCGAGCGGAACGGCCACGGGCGTGTGGTCCAGCCCGACGACGGTGACGGACTCCGGCAGGTCGTCGCCGATGCCGTAGGCCCGCAGGGTGAGGCCGTCCAGGTAGTCGTAGTCGGGGCGGTCGTCGCGCGCGCCCCACGGGAGGATCGCGCCCGGGCGCACGTAGAGCGGAATCGAGTCGAGCGCGTGGGTCTCGCGCACCCAGCGTCCGCCTGCCACCGTCTCGCCGGTGAGCAGCGACGTCCACACCCCCTCGGGCAGGTAGAAGTCGACGACGCCGTCGGCGCTCATGACGGGGGCCACGAGCAGGTCGGGGCCGAGCATGTACTGGCGGTCCAGGTAGCCCACCGCCGGGTCGTCGGGGAACTCGAAGAACATCGGCCGGGCGATGGAGACGCCGCGGGCGTGGGCATCGGCCGCCGCAGTCCACAGGTAGGGCATCAGGCGGTTCTTGAGCCTGGTGAACCGCGCGGCGATGTCCGCCGCCTGCTCGTCGAAGGCCCAGGGCACGCGATAGGAGGTCGAGCCGTGCAGGCGGGAGTGCGAGGACAGCAGCCCGAACGCGAGCCAGCGCTTGAACACGCCCGGGTCCGGGGTGCCTTCGAACCCGCCGATGTCATGGCTCCAGTACCCGAAGCCGCTCGCCGCGAGCGACAGCCCGCCGCGCAGGGTCTCCGCCATCGACTCGAAGGTGGAGGTGTTGTCGCCGCCCCAATGGACGGGGAACTGCTGCCCGCCGGCGGTCGCCGAGCGCGCGAAGAGCACCGCCTCGCCGCGCCCGCGCTCCTGCTCGATCACCTCGAACACCGCGCGGTTGTACAGCTGCGTGTAGAGGTTGTGCATCGTGTGCGGGTCCGTGCCGTCGTGCCACACCACGTCCGTGGGAATGCGCTCGCCGAAGTCGGTCTTGATCGCGTCGACGCCCTGGCGCAGCAGGGCGCGCAGCCTCTCCTGGAACCAGGCCGTGGCAGCGGGGTTGGTGAAGTCCACGAGGCCCATCCCCGCGACCCACCAGTCCCACTGCCAGATGCTGCCGTCGGGTCGCTTGACCAGGTAGCCGGCCGTGGCCGCCTCCTCGAAGAGCCTGGAGCGCTGCGCGAGGTAGGGGTTGATCCACGCGCACACCTTGAGCCCATGGTCCTCGTGCAGGCGGCGAAGCATCCCCTCGGGATCGGGGAACGTGCGCGCGTCCCAGGTGAGATCCGTCCAGCGGAGCTCCTCCATCCAGAAGCAGTCGAAGTGGAACACGCTCAGCGGGATGCCGTGCTCGGCCATGCCCGAGACGAACTGCGTGACGGTCGCCTCGTCGTAGTCCGTGGTGAAGGACGTGGACAGCCACAGGCCGAAGCTCCACGCCGGGACCTGCGCCGGGCGGCCGGTGAGACGGGTGTAGCGGTCGATGACGTCGGCGGGGGAGGGGCCCGCGATGACGTAGTACTCGAGCGACTCGCCCGCCGTCGCGAACTGGACGCGCTCCACGGACTCTGTGCCCACCTCGAAGGAGACGTGCCCCGGCTCGTTCACGAACACCCCGTATCCGCGACTGCTCAGGTAGAAGGGGATGTTCTTATACGCGAGCTCCGAGCTGGTGCCGCCGTCGGCGTTCCAGATGTCGACGCTCTGGCCGTTGCGCACGAACGGCCCGAACCGCTCTCCCAGCCCGTACACGAGCTCGCCCACCCCGATGTCGAGCTGCTCGTGCACATAGGTGCGGAAGGGCGCGAGCCCTGTCTCGGTCACGCCCGCGATCCCGGCCGGATCGGCGGCGACGGGCGCGCCGGGGGCGAGCGTGATGTGGGCGGCGGCCTTGTGGCCCGAGCCGGTGAGGCGGCGCTCCCCGTCCCAGAACGACAGGTCCCACGGAGCGCCCTTGGCGATCGTGGCGCGCAGGCGACCGGCGGTGACGATCGCACCGTCGGGCGCGATCTCGACGGAGCCGACGCCGGGGTTCTCGCTCACCTCGAAGCGGCGGCGCGGCAGCGCTCCGGTGTGGTGCTCGATGCGCACTCGGACCACGCCCTCGTCGGCGGGTGCGACGCTCACCGTGAGGACGGGCAGGTTGAGGACGTGTCCGCGCGACTCGATGACGCGGCTGGGCGCGGTGATGACCAGCGCGCCGTCGCGCTCCTCGAAGGCGTAGGCCTCCTGCGCGTAGGCGGCGGTGACGCCGGGGCGCAGATGCCAGAAGCCGTCGGTGAACTTCATGGGCCTAGCCTGGCACGCGCGGGTGCCGGGCGGGAGGGGACGTCAGGCGCAGGCGCGCGACGGCAATGGACGGGCGTCAGCTCTGGTGCCAGGGCAGGCCCGCGGCCTGCCAGCCGGCCGCTCCGCGGTGGCCGAGCGCATCGGGCGTGCCCTCGAATCCCTCGAGCACGTTGTACGACGGGGCGATGCCGGCCTGCGTCGCGGCGATCGCGGCGCCGATGCTGCGCTGGCCCGAGCGGCACAGGAAGATCACGGGAGCCTCGCCGCCTGGCTTCACGCCGGCCTCCAGGAGCTCCTCGATGAAGCGCGGGTTGCGCGCTCCGTCGGGGTAGGTGACCCACTCGACGAACACGGGCGGGCGGGCGCCCTCGGGGGCATCGGGCACGCCGACAAATCGCCACTCGGCCTCCGTGCGCACGTCCACGAGGACGGCGCCCGGGGTGGTCTGGAGGATCTCCCAGGCCTGGTCGGCGGTGATGTCTCCGGCGTAGTCGTTCATGGTGTCTCCCTGATTGCCTGGGGAGAGTCTAGGGCGTGCGCTCGCGCGTGCCCACAGTCAGGAGCCGGGGCGAAGGCTCGCGAGCGGCGTCGCGGTGCGGCCGATGCGGGCGGTCAGCCAAGCGGCGATGACGGCCGTGGCGAGGAGCACGAGCGCGGCTGTAAGTGCAAGGACCTCGCCCTTGGCGAACGCGGCTGCCCACGGGGTCTCACGGCCATCGATCGCGTAGTCCATGGCCCGCCAGACGGCGAACACGATCACTCCAACCACCAAGCCGATGCCGGCGCCAAGAGCCTGCGGAACGACCAGCTGCCACCGCTGCGCGCGCTCCTCGTGCGCACTGCTCAGGCCGAGTGCGCGACGGGTGGCGACCTCACGGCCGGTGCTGGCGCGATGCGCGGCAAAGATCGCCGTGGTCACGAGCTGGACCACCACCGATCCCAAGACGATCGCCGCCAGGAGGCCCATGCTTCCCCAGGAGCCGGCGCCTCCCACGAAAGATGCCTCACCGTAGGCGTACCACCCGTCGACGTATGCGTCGGAGGCCATCGTGGCCGCTTGGTCCAGCACCCACAGCGTGAAGACTCCGACGGCCGCGAGCGCGATGAGCGCGGGAGCCACGGCGAGGCGCGGGCGGGTGGCGAGGGCGTCGCCGGCCGTGAGGCGGCTCGGAGAGGCTGAGCGCGCGAGGCGGCGTCCCACGGTCGGAATCGCCCAGCGGGTGCCCTCGATGGCCAGCCCGGCGATCCCGATGACGGCGATGGTCATGCCGAACACGATGACGGTGTCCAACGGCGCCGTGGGTTGCCAGTTGCCGGCGAGGATCATCAGCGGGCCCAGCACTGCAGGGATCCACAGCCAGTGGGGCGAGACGCGGCGAGACAGCTCGGCTTCGGTGATGTCGGTGACCGGCTTGAGAGCGGCGACGGGAGGAACCCGCGCCGCCCAGAACGCCGGGATGGCCGCGATGGCGACAGTCACCAGGAGGGTCGCGAAGGCCACGGTCGGCACGATCGCCCAGTGCAGGCTCACGGTCGAGGGCGCGAAGGGAATCCCAGAGCGCGCCGCTGCGAAGCTCAGCTGGGCCTGCGCCGCGACGATGCCTGCCACCACGCCCACCACGAGCGCGATGCTCGCCATGACGACGGTCTCCGCGACGGTCGCCCACGCCACGTCTCGCTTGGTCGCGCCGAGCGTGCGTGCGGTCGCGATCCAGCCGCTGCGGGTCGCGGCCTGCGTGCGGCCCACCGCGAAGGACATGATGATCATCGCGGCGGCGAGCACCGCGGCGAGCGCGAACCACACGCCCGAGGCCGCCGGCAGGATGACGTCGTCGTAGCGGATGCCGCCGTCCCACTCGAAGTAGCGGTCAAGCGCGGGGCTCGCACCGTCCCAGCTGATGGTCACCGCTGTTCCGCGCACGCCGTCATCGATGCGGGATGGCATGGACATGAGGCCATCCGGCGACTCGACGTCGGCCCAGGCCACGACGGCACCAGGAGTGCTCAGCCAGAAGCCCGGCATGGTGGTGGGCGACAGCAGGCCCACGATCTCATAGGTGTAGATCGCGTCTCCCATGGTGCCGCTCGTCTCGTCATCAGAGGACGGCACCCACACGTCGGCGTAGAGCGTGGCGGTGTCGCCGACCGTCCAGCCCAGCGCATCGGCGAGGTCGCTGGCGACGGCGATCTGGCCCGGGGCGTCGGGCAAGCTTCCTGCCTGGAGCAGGGCGTCCACATCGCGTGCGCCATACGTCGCGAGCACGGCGAAGCCCTCGTCGGCGCGGGTCCACGTCATCTCATCCATAGGCACGGTGCGTGCCCCGCCCTGCGCCAGAGCGACGGAGCCGGGTGCGCCGTCGATGAGTTCGCGCAGCCCCGCGGGCGTCACCGCCTCCTGATGCGACCACATGCCGTCCTCGGTGACCACCACCGAGCCGTGACGCGTGAAGTTCTCGCCCCACAGGGCGCCCGTGCGCTTGGTCAGGGTGGCCTGCGTCGCGCCGATGACGATGACGTGCGTCAGCACCGCAACCAGCAGCGCGATCAGGCTCACCGTGCGCAGGAAGTAGCCGCGATTGGCGCGCAGCTGCCCGATGCCCAGCCGCCAGATCATCGCGCCACCCCGGCGAGGGCGTCGAGCCCGGCGAGGACGGCATCGGGCGTGGGGTCGGTGACGTGGCCTGCGACCTTGCCGTCCGCAAAGAGGATCACCTGGCCCGCGTACGACGCGGCCGTCGGGTCGTGCGTGACCATGACGACGGATTGGCCCAGCTCGCGGCACGCTTGGCGCAAGTGCGCGAGGATCTGGGCGCTCGCGTGGGTGTCGAGGTTTCCGGTGGGCTCGTCGGCGAGGATGACGCGCGGCCTGGTGATGAGGGCGCGCGCGATCGCGACGCGCTGCTGCTGGCCGCCGGAGATCTCGTGCGGCTTGCGGGCGAGCTCGCTGCCGATGCCCAGGAGGTCGACGAGATCGGCGAGCCATGCCTCGTCCACGGGCAGGCCATTGAGCCGCAACGGCAGCACGATGTTGTCGCGCGCGGACATGGTCTGCATGAGGTTGAAGCCCTGGAACACGAAGCCGATGTGGCGGCCGCGCAGCCGGGCGAGCTCGGCGTCTGGCAAGCCAGTGATGCGGTCCTCGCCCACCCACACGTCCCCGCTGTCGGGGGCGTCGAGCCCGGCGAGCAGGTGCACCAAGGTGGACTTGCCCGAGCCGGAGGGGCCCATGACCGCGGTAAGGACGCCGCGCGGGATGTCGAGGTCCACGTGGTCTACCGCGATGACCGTGGCGTCGCCTTCGCCGTAGGTCTTGGTGAGCCCGCGCGCCTTGAGCGCGAGCGTGGCGTCCGGCGTGGTGTCAGCGTTCTTGACCATGCCTGTGACGCTACGGCGTTCGGGGTGCATGGGGCATCGGCCTCAAGTCTGGACTTGGGGTGATACCTGGGTATGAGGCGCTCGTGCGCGCTGCGCCTCGCTTGGTGTCGCGTCAGCCCTGCGGCCGGACCAGGCCGGTCTCGTACGCGACGATCACCGCCTGCACACGGTCGCGGGCGCCCAGCTTGGCGAGGATCTTGCCCACGTGAGTCTTGACCGTGGGCTCGGCGAGGAACAGCGCATCACAGATCTCGAGGTTGCTCAGGCCGCGCGCCATGAGGGTGAGGACTTCGCGCTCGCGTTCGGTGAGGTCTTCCAGGCCGGCGCCGTCGGTGGGCTCGGGAAGGGTCGCGGCCAGGCGCGCGAGCAGCCGCTTGGTGGACGACGGCGCGATGACGGCATCTCCCGCGTGGACGGTGCGGATCGCGGCGAGCAGGTTCTCGGGCGGAGCGTCCTTGAGGAGGAAGCCGCTCGCGCCGGCCTTGATGGCGGACACGACGTACTCGTCGAGATCGAAGGTCGTGAGGATGATGACCCGGCTGGGCGACGATGCGGTGATCGCCGCGCACGCTGCCAGGCCGTCCGTGCCGGGCATGCGGACGTCCATGAGGACTACGTCGGCGGGCGGGTCTAGCGCCGCGAGGGCCGCCACCGCTGTGTCGCCGTCGCCTGCCTCAGCCACGACCTCCATGTCCGGTTGCGACTCCACGACCATGCGGAATCCGGCCCTGATGAGCTGCTGGTCGTCCACGAGCGCCACCCGGATCATGCCGCCTCCTCCGTCCATCGACCCAGCGGCAGCCGGGCGCGCACCACGTATCCGCCGCCGGCCTTGGGTCCGGCCGTGAGGGTCCCGCCGAACATCGCCACACGCTCGTGCATCCCGAGCAGGCCCTGGCCCGTCCCGTCGCCCGATGCCGCCGCGCCCCGGCCGTCGTCGCTCACCGTGGCGACCAGCGCATCGGCCTCCCATGCGAGCTGCACGAACGCCCTTGCCTTGGGTCCGGCGTGACGGCGCACGTTGGTGAGCGCCTCCTGGACGATGCGGTGGATCGCGAGGCCCGCGCCGATGGGCAGCGGGTGCGGGGTGCCGGTGGTGACGAGGCTGACCTCGAGCCCGGCCTCGCGGGCTTGAGCGACGAGCGCGGGGATGTCGTCGATGGACGGCTGGGGGCCCAGGGCCACGTCGCCGTCGCTGTCGCGCAGCACGCCCAGCAGCGAGCGCATCTCGGCGAGTGCGGAGCGGGAGACCTCGGCGATGGTGCCCAAGGCGCGGGCGGCGGCATCGGGATCCTTGGCGGCGGCGAAGCGCCCGCCGTCGGCCTGCGCAACAACAACGGAGAGGGTGTGGGCCACGACGTCGTGCATCTCGCGGGCGATGCGGGCGCGCTCCTGCGCTGCGGCGAGCTCCCGCTCCGCGGCGCGGTCGTCGGCGAGGCGGGCCTGCAGCTCGCGCTCGCGGACCCCGGCGGCGCGAAGCCTCCAGGCCAGCGCGGCGGCGAGCGCGCCCAGCGCGATCGCTGCGATCAACCACGGCCACATGCGGCCCACTGTATGGCCGTGTCGTGTGGACTTCCCCTCAACCTCTTGCGCGAAAGGCGCAATTGGGAGTTTCCTGTGGTGGTCGAATCATCCGGACAAAGAGGACATCCTGTGACGTCGCGTGACATGTGGACGGCCGTCGAGGCCCTGTCGCGCTTTGCCGCGGAGCTCGAGTCCGGGGGCGCCGATGTCGATGACGGCTTCGCGCCCGTTCCCGCGGAGCCGCACCTCGCCCCCGCCCTGCCAGGACGCACTCCGGGCAGCGCCCTCGCGGAACAGGTCCAGGCCGCGAGCCAGGCCGTGCCCGGTCCGCGCAGCATCATCCTCGACTGCGGGATCTCGCGCCGCCCGGGCTTCACCCACGTGCTGTGCATCTCCCCGGCGGCGGAGTCGATCCTCGGCTCGGACGGCTTCGCGCGCCTCGGCGAGATCGTGGGCCGCGTCTACGGCGTGATGAGCTACGAGTGGGAGGGCATCGACCGCCTGCACCTGGTCGCCGGCGACCTGCCGTGGGCCGACCTCCTGGCGGAGGCGCGCGAGGCCCTCGCGGTGTTCATGGCCGGGCGGGTCTAGGCGTCTGCCAGCGGCATCGTCGAGCGCCCGGTCACGAGACGGGCGGGCGGCGAGGAGGGGGCGGCGCGCACCTTCAGAAGAGACGAGCGCCGCCGCTGCGCGAGTGGTCGCGCTGCGGCGGCGCTCGATGGCCAGGGCCATTCCCCCTACTGATCCCCCTCGACCGCGATGTTTGCATGTGTTTGCGCGGGCGGGCAAGCCCCCATGTTGGGGGCAGACAAGGTCCGCAAAGCGGGACATACCGGGGCAAAGGCTGGCGACGTCCGCCCTCCGAGCCACACAAAGGTCCTCGGCCACGGCATCGGCCAGCGCCCCCGGTAGGCTGGTGTCACATCCGCCGGCCAGCATGAAGGAAGCCATGACCGACGCGCCCGCCGCCGATTCGCAGACGGCGACCCACATCCCGGACACGGTCGAGCACGCCGCAGCGACGCCCGACCAGGAGATGCCGTACGCGGAGCTGGGCCTCAAGCCCGACGAGTACGCCCGCATCAAGGACCTGCTGGGCCGCCGCCCCACCAACGCTGAGCTCGCCATGTACTCCGTGATGTGGTCGGAGCACTGCAGCTACAAGTCCTCCAAGATCCACCTGCGCCAGTTCGGCGCCAAGACCACCGAGGACATGAAGAAGCACCTCATGGTGGGCATGGGCGAGAACGCGGGCGTCGTGGACATCGGCGACGGCTGGGCCGTGACCTTCAAGGTCGAGTCGCACAACCACCCCTCGTTCGTGGAGCCGTACCAGGGCGCCGCGACCGGCGTGGGCGGAATCGTGCGCGACATCCTCGCGATGGGCGCGCGCCCCGTGGCCGTCATGGACGAGCTGCGCTTCGGCGCGATCGACCACCCCGACACTGAGCGCGTGGTGCACGGCGTGGTC
Source organism: Actinomycetes bacterium (assembly GCA_003242455.2). Lineage (GTDB taxonomy): Bacteria > Actinomycetota > Actinomycetes > Actinomycetales > Demequinaceae > Demequina. The sequence continues at coordinate 5,098 of QGUM02000010.1, read as the reverse complement.
GCCGGCGTGGGCGGCTACGGCAACTCCCTCGGCCTTCCCAACATCGGCGGCGGCGTGGGCTTCGACTCTTGCTACCAGGGCAATCCGCTCGTCAACGCGCTGTGCGTGGGCGTCATGCGGCACGAGGACATCCACCTGGCCAAGGCTGCAGGCGTGGGCAACAAGGTCGTGCTGTTCGGCGCGCGCACGGGTGGCGACGGCATCGGCGGCGCGTCGATCCTCGCCTCCGAGACCTTCGAGGACGGCGTGCCGTCCAAGCGTCCCTCCGTCCAGGTGGGCGACCCCTTCATGGAGAAGGTGCTCATCGAGTGCTGCCTCGAGCTGTTCGCGGCCGATGTCGTGGAGGGCATCCAGGACCTGGGCGCCGCGGGCATCTCGTGCGCGACGAGCGAGCTCGCGTCCAACGGCTCCGGCGGCATGCACGTGTGGCTCGACGACGTCCTGCTGCGCGACCCGACCCTGACCGCAGGCGAGATCCTCATGTCGGAGTCGCAGGAGCGCATGATGGCCGTGGTCAGGCCCGAGAAGCTCGACGAGTTCCTGGCCATCACCGGCAAGTGGGAGATCGAGTCCGCCGTGATCGGGGAGGTCAACGACTCCGGCCGCCTCACCATCGACCACCACGGCCACCGCATCGTCGACGTGGACCCGCGCACCGTGGCGCACGACGGCCCGGTCTATGACCGTCCCTACGCCCGCCCCGCGTGGATGGACCGGCTGCAGGCGGACTCCGCATCGGCCCTCCCCCTGCCCGCCGACGGCGACGCGCTCGCCGCGACCACGCGCGACCTGCTCGCCTCCCCGGCGCTCGCCTCGCGCGAGTGGGTGACGCGCCAGTACGACCGCTACGTCCAGGGCAACACCGCCATGGCGCGGCCCGATGCCGTGGGCGTGGTCCGCGTCGACCCGGTCTCGGGGCGTGGGGTCGCGATCGCGACCCGCGCCAACGACCGCTACACCAAGCTCGACCCGTACGAGGGTGCGCGCCAGGCTGTCGCCGCCGCTTACCGCGCGGTGGCCATCGCGGGCGCCGAGCCGCGCGCGGTCACGGACGGCCTGAACTTCGGCTCGCCCGAGGACCCCGACGCGATGTGGCAGCTGGTCCAGGCGATCACCGGCCTGGCCGACGCGTGCCAGGAGCTCGGCGTCCCCGTCACCGGCGGCAACGTCTCGCTCTACAACGGCACGGGCGAGCCCGGCCGCATCGACTCCTCGATCAACCCCACACCCATCGTCGGCATGCTGGGCGTGTACGACGACGTGCTGCGCGCCACGCCGTCGGGCTGGCGTCAAGGCGGTCAGCTGCTGTTCTTGCTGGGCACCACGCGCCCCGAGCTCGACGGCTCGGTGTGGGCGGGCCTGGCCGGGCACCTCGGCGGAACGCCGCCGGCGGTGGACCTCGCGGCGGAGAAGGTCCTCGCGGAGGTCATGGTCTCCGCGTCCCGCGACGGGCTGGCCGATGCCGCCCGCGAGGTGAGCGAGGGAGGCCTCGCCGCCGCCGTCGCCTTGGGTGCGTTCCGCTACGGGCTGGGCGCCCGCATCGTGCTCGACGAGCTGTGCGAGCGCGACGGCCTCACCGCCGCGCAGGCGTGGCTGTCGGAGTCGCAGGGCCGTGCGCTCGTGGCTGTTCCCCGCGAGGAGGAGCCGCGCTTCACCGGCATGCTCGCCGCGCGCGGCGTGCCGTTCCTGCGCATCGGCGTGACCCAGGACGAGCCCGTGCTCGAGGTCCAGGGGCAGTTCACCGTGGCGCTCGACGAGCTGCGCGAGGCGTGGGACGCGACGCTTCCCGCCCGCTTCGCCTAGGGGTCCGATGCCGGCCAGGCGACGCACGGATCCGGCCATGGGCCGGGCGGCGCTCGACGCCTGGCGTGCGCGCGGTGACGGCGACGTCCCGCGCGACACCCTCGCCGCCGCCGTCCGCTTCACGCTCGAGGAGCTCGCCGACCGCGCCCCCGGCCGAGCCGTCGAGGTGCGCGTGCCTCCGTTCGCCGCAGTCCAGTGCATCGCAGGACAGACGCATCGACGGGGCACCCCGCCTGCCGTGATCGAGACCGATGCCCTGACGTGGCTGGCGCTCGCGACCGGCGAGCTCGCGTGGGCCGATGCCGTGGCCGCCGGGCAAGTCGACGCATCGGGCGTCCGTGCGGACCTGGCCGCGTTGTTGCCGTTGTGGGCGACTGGGCACGAACATCCGCTCGTGTAGGTTTCCTGCATGCGTCACGGTCTGACCGCTCTCACAGTCGCAGGTTCATTCGCTCTCGCCCTCGCCGCGTGCTCCCCGAGCACCCCGGCGCCTGAGGCATCGGCCCCGCCCTCGTCCTCGCCGCTCGCGAGCCTCCCTCAGCCCGAGCGGCCCGCGACGGGCGTGGACCCATGGCCCGACTTCGGCGACTTCGCCGTGGACTCGAACAAGGCCGTCCTGCCGGCCCACAACCTCTCCGTCGAGGAGCGCTGGGAGGACTACGACTACCTGTCGCGCATCGCGAACACGGCGCAGGCGCGCTGGGTGGGCTCGTGGGAGGACAACACGCGCGTCGCCGGACTCGCGCGCGACGTGTACCGCAAGGCCGCGGCGACCGAGAGCATCGGCCTGGTCGCGTACCAGGGGATGCGCGACTATCCGTGCGAGCGAGCGGCCGCGGATCCGTCGCTGGAGCTCGCCTACCAGGAGCGCACGGAGGCCGTGGTCCGCGACCTGCCGTCGACGGGCGCCACGGCGTGGATCATCCTCGAGCCCGCGCTGGTGCAGACGCTCGACACGTGCGACGCAGACCCGCGCGGGGCCTGGCTGGGCGATGCCGCCGCCACCCTCGCATCGGCAGGGGCGGCCGTCTACCTCGACATCACCGGCCTCGCCGTCCTGAGCCCCGAGGAGGCCGTCGTGCAGGTCGCTCGCCTGGACCTCGCGCACGTCGTGGGCTTCTCCCTCAATGTGGGTCAGCACCGGCCCACGGCCGAACAGCGCGCATGGGGCGAGTCGTTCCTTGCCGCGCTCGCGGCGAGCGGCGCCGACGTCACGTCGTCGCGCGGCACGGCCGACCCCGGTCAGCCGGGACTGGGCCTCATCATCGACACCTCGCGCAACGGAGTCCCGCTCGAGCGCGGCCAGTGCAACGCGCCGGAGGCGGGCATCGGCACAGCGCCGCGACTCGTGGCCGACGGCGTGCTCGACGCCGTCGTGTGGATCAAGCGCCCGGGCGAGTCGGACGGCTCGTGCAACGGCGGACCCGGAGTGGGGCAGTTCAGCCAGCCCATCGCGCTCGAGCTCGCTCGTCGCGGGGTCCTCGATCCGGCGTACGCCAACTAGACTCTCCCTGTGAGCGACGCCCAGCGCCCCGAGTCGCAGGCCGACGAGCCCGCAGCCGTCGCCCCCGCCGACCCCACGCCCCACGCTGAGACCGACGTCGACGGCAACCCCGTGCCCTCGGACGAGGTGCTCGCGCAGCAGGCGCTCCCCGCCGTCTACACCCGCTCTCCGCGCCTGATCCGCGTGGTCGTGACTGCCGCCTTCGTGCTCGCCCTGGTGGGCGCGATCGTGGGCTTCGTCCTTCCCTCCGCGTTCCTGTCCGGTCGCTTCGCCGCGGCCGGCGTCCTCGCGCTCGCGGGAGCGCTGGCCGGCGCTCTCGTGGCCGGCTCCGTGGTCGCGGCGAACGAGCGGGTCGAGGCGCGTCACGTCGCCCGCCGCCGGGAGGCCGCGATCCAGGAGTGGCTCGCCACGCACCCCGATGCCGTGCTGGGCGAGGCGTCCGACGCCGGGGCATCGGCCGATGCCGAGCCGAGCCGCAGGACCGCCGCCGATGCGAGCGCCCGCCGGCGCCGCTCCAAGCCACGCGAGGGGAAGCCTGGGACGTGAGGCGGGGGGACGGGCGGCTGAGCCACGATCTGCTGCCGGGGGAGAAGGGGCCGCAGGACAAGTGCGGCGTGTTCGGCGTCTTCGCGCCGGGCGAGGAGGTCGCCAAGCTCGCGTACTTCGGCCTCTACGCGCTGCAGCACCGCGGCCAGGAGTCCGCGGGCATCGCCGCGAGCGACGGCGAGAAGATCCTGGTCTTCAAGGACATGGGCCTCGTGTCGCAGGTGTTCGACGAGGGCGCGCTCGAGGCGCTCCAGGGCCACATCGCCGTGGGCCATACGCGCTACTCCACGACCGGCGCGTCGGTGTGGGCGAACGCCCAGCCGATGCTGGGCCCCACCGCGCAGGGCACCGTCGCCCTGGGCCACAACGGCAACCTGACCAACACGGCCTACCTGCTCGAGCTGCTCGAGCAGCGCCTCGGCCTGTCCAAGCGCAACGAGCTGCGCGGCGGCAAGTGCACCGACACGGCGATCCTCACGGCCCTGCTCGGCAACGACCAGTTCGACAGCCTCGCCGAGACCGCGCTCGAGCTGCTGCCCCACGTCGAGGGCGCGTTCTGCCTGGTCTTCATGGACGAGCACACGCTGTACGCCGCACGCGACCCGCACGGCGTGCGGCCGCTCGTGCTGGGCCAGCTCGGGAGCGGCGGCTGGGTGGTCGCGTCGGAGATCCCGGCGCTCGACATCGTGGGCGCCACGTTCATCCGTGAGGTCGAGCCGGGAGAGCTGCTCGTCATCGACGAGGACGGCGTGCGCTCCGAGCGCTTCGCGCCGGCGACGCCCAAGGGCTGCATCTTCGAGTACGTCTACCTGGCCCGCCCCGACACGTCGATCGCCGGGCGCTCGGTCCAGGCGGCGCGCCTGGAGATGGGCCGCGCTCTCGCGCGTGAGCATCCGGTCGAGGCCGACCTCGTCATCCCCGTGCCCGAGTCCGGCACTCCGGCCGCGGTGGGCTACGCCCAGGCGTCGGGCATCCCGTTCGCGCAGGGCCTGACCAAGAACGCCTACGTGGGCCGCACCTTCATCCAGCCGTCGCAGACGCTGCGCCAGCTGGGCATCCGCCTCAAGCTCAACCCGCTGCGCGAGGTCATCGAGGGCAAGCGTCTCATCGTCGTGGACGACACCATCGTGCGCGGCAACACCCAGCGCGCCATCGTCGCCATGCTGCGCGAGGCGGGCGCCACCGAGGTGCACGTGCGCATCTCCGCGCCGCCCGTCCAGTGGCCGTGCTTCTACGGCATCGACT
>QGUM02000111.1:0-6049 GCA_003242455.2 Actinomycetes bacterium | reverse complement strand
CCATGCCGATGTTGCGCTTGGCGGGCTCCAGGTCGTTGATGCGGCGCTCGTTGAACATGATGTCGCCGGCCTGGATCGAGTTGAAGCCCGCGATCATGCGCAGGAGCGTCGTCTTGCCGCAGCCCGAGGGGCCGAGCAGCGTGAAGAGCTCACCGGACTTGATGTCGAGCGACAGGTCGGGGATGACGATGGAGTCGCCGTAGGCCTTCACAGCGTTCCGGATGCTGATGTCGATGCTCACGAGACTGGTCTCCGCTTCCTTGCGTCACGTCTGGCGATCGATCCCCGCACCCGAAATCCACACTGCGCTGTGAGTTTCTGCCTGCGGGAGCCCGCCGCCTGCTTGTTCAGTAATGTGCCTGCCCACCCATCGCTGCGCGAGCGAACTCACAGTACATTGGGCATTTGGTCCCACGCAACACCGCAGGTAACGGGCCGATTATGGCTAGTCTGGGGGCATCTGCGCGTCGTCAGGTGTCCCAAACCAACATCTGCGTGTTAGTTTGAGCCTGGCACGAATCTGCAACGAAGCGGAGGTCCTCTGTGCGTAGAGTGTGGCGAAACTCACATTCCTGTGATGCCTGGCGGTACGCTACGAGCTGTTCACGTGAGGCCGGGTGAGCACCGATCCGCGAGAGGGCCGGGCGCACCGCGCCAGGAGGAGGATCACAGTGAGCGACATCGCCACACGACCGGGTCTGAGCATGCGCGAGCGCCGAGACGCGATCTCGGAGCACATCCTCGAGCACCGCTCCGCCCTCGCCGCCGATCTCGCCCAGATGTTCGACGTCAGCCTCATGACCATCCACCGCGACCTCGACGCGCTGGCCGAGGAAGGCCTGGTGCGCCGCTTCCACGGCGGGGCGTCGGCGCTGCGCAGCGAGCGCTTCGAGCCCGACGTCTCCTACCGCCTCAGGCTCGCCCTGAGCGCCAAGCGCGAGATCGCGGCCGCCGCCGTCCAGCACTTCGTCGAGCCCGAGATGTCCCTCCTGCTCGACGACTCGACCTCCGCGCTCGCGGTGGCCCAACGGCTCTCAGGGGTCACCCCCGTCACCGTGGTCACGCCGTTCCTCGAGATCATCAGCGCGCTCGCGCGCCAGGAGGGCGTCGAGCTGCACGCCCTCGGAGGCGAGTACAACCCCACCAACAACTCGTTCCACGGAGCCGGCTTCTATGCCGCTCTCGAGCACGTCAACGCGGACATCCTCTTCGCCTCCTCCGCCGCCGCCGATGCCGCCGGCGTGTACCACCAGGAGGCCGAGGTCCACGTCTCCAAGCGCGCGCTCATGGCCCGCGCAGAGCGCAAGGTGCTCCTCATGGACCGCACCAAGCTCGGCAGCACGGCGCTGTACCGCATCAGCGGACTGGATGCGTGGGACGCGATCGTGGTCGACTCCGCGGCCGACGCGACCGAGGTCGAGCGGATGCGTGCGGCGGGCGGCAACGTCATCGTCGCCCCTCCCCTGCCGTGATCCCCGTGCCGTGATGCCCGCGCAGTGATCCCCCTGCCGTGATCCCCCTGTCGTGAACCCCGTGCCCGGGCGCTCGCCTCGGCCGCGCGGCCCGTCCGGTGCGCCCTCCGCGGCGATCCGCCCGCGCTAGACCCAGGCGGAGCGCCGCGTGAGGACGGCGTACCGCCACCCGAGCGTCGCCGCGCGCAGCACGTTCATCGCCAGGAAGGCGATCCACAGGACGGGATTCGTGAAGGCCCCGAGCATGCTGGCGACCGCGAGCAGCGCCACGTACCCGAGCAGGGTCGACGCCGCCATGGACCACAGCATGTCGCGCGTCCGTCCGGCTCCCAGGAAGATCCCGTCGAGGATCCACGCCCCCACGGAGACGACGGGCAGCACGGCCGCCACCCACCAGAGCTCGTGCGCCACGGCCGCGACATCGGGCAGGCCGGTGAGGAGTCGCACGATCCCGTCCCCGCACGCCCAGAACACGAGAGACAGCGCCGCCGCGATCGCGGCGCCGGCAAGCGAGCTGGCGAGGTTGGAGCGATGGAACTCGTCCTGCCGCCGGGCGCCGATGCTCGAGGCCGCCATCGTCTCGGCAGCGGTCGCGTAGCCGTCGAGCGCGTAGCTGGCGAGGTACATCATCTGCAGCAGGATCGCGTTGGCCGCGAGGGTCGCGTCGCCGAAGCGGGAGCCGAGCGAGGCCGTGGCCGTCACGACGGCCATGAGAAGCGCGGTGCGCACCACGAGGTGGGCGTTCATGCTCAGGAGCGCCCTCCAGCCCTTGCGCAGGCTCTTCGAGCGCCAGCTCCCCAGCAGTCGCCAGCCGTCCCGGCCCAGCCGCAGGCGCAGCAGCGCGAGTGCGACCGCGGCGCCCGTCCACTCCGCCGCGAACGTGGCCCATGCGGAGCCCACCGCTCCGGCGCCGAGGCCCGCGACGAACCACACGCACATCGCGGCGTTGACGAAGGCGACCACGCCTGCGATGCCCAGCGGGGTGCGGGTGTCCTGTGTGCCGATGAGGTAGCCGACGACGGCGAGCGTCACCAGGACGGCGGGCAGCGACAGTCCGCGCACGAGCGCGTAGTCCTGCGCGAGCGGTCCGGCAGCCGCGTCACCGGCGAGCACGTCGACGAGGACGGGAACCACCGCCCACTGGAGCGCCGCCCAGGCAAGCCCCAGCCCGACCGCCATCGCGAGCGCGCGCTGGAGGTGCGTGACGGCATCGGCGCCCCGCCCGGCGCCGATCGCCCGGCCCACGAGCGACGTCGTGCCGGGACGCAGGAAGGAGAACGCCCAGAAGACCGAGGCGATGACAGCGGCGCCCAGGCCCACGGCACCCAGGTCGGCCGCAGACGCGAAGTGCCCCACCACGCCCGTGTCGATCAGCCCCACGATGGGGACCGTCACGTTGGACGCGATCGCCGGGAGGGCGAGCCTCAGCGCCTGCCGATGGGGCAGGGACCTGAAGCGCCCCGCCGCGGACGGCATCGGCCCCCTAGCTGACGGGACGAGCGGCCTCGACCGGCTGCTTGGGCTCGGTCTTCGCCGGAAGCGTCGTGGGCAGCCACGAGGGGCGCTTGGCCTCGAAGGCGGCGATGTCCTCCTCGTGCTGGAGCGTGAGGCCGATGTCGTCCAGGCCCTCCATGAGGCGCCAGCGGACGTAGTCGTCGACCTCGAACTCGACCACGAGCTCGCCGCACGTCACGGTGCGGTCCTCGAGCGAGACGGTGATCTCCTTGCCCGGCTCGGACTCGAGGATCTTCCACAGGAGCTCGATGTTCTCCTGCGAGACCACGCCGGTCAGCAGGCCCTGCTTGCCCGAGTTGCCGCGGAAGATGTCCGCGAAGCGGCTCGAGAGCACCACCTTGAAGCCGTAGTCCTTGAGCGCCCACACGGCGTGCTCGCGCGAGGAGCCCGTGCCGAAGTCGGGACCTGCCACGAGCACGGAGCCCTTGGCGTACGCGGGCTGGTTGAGGACGAAGTCGGGGTCGCCGCGCCACGCCGCGAACAGCGCGTCCTCGAAGCCCGTGCGGGTCACGCGCTTGAGGTAGACGGCGGGGATGATCTGGTCGGTGTCGACGTTCGAGCGACGCAGCGGGACGCCGATGCCGGTGTGGGTCGTGAACTTCTCCATGGCTCTTCCTTCGCTTCCGTCGCTCAGGCCAAGGCCCCGTCGAACGCGTCGGCGTCCTCGAGGTCGGCGGGGCTGGACAGAGTGCCGCGCACGGCGGTGGCCGCCGCGACGAGCGGCGAGACGAGGTGGGTGCGACCGCCCTTGCCCTGGCGTCCCTCGAAGTTGCGGTTCGAGGTCGAGGCGCTGCGCTCCTGCGGGGCGAGCTGGTCAGGGTTCATGCCCAGGCACATGGAGCAGCCGGCGTTGCGCCACTCCGCGCCGAACTCCTTGAAGATCTTGTCCAGGCCCTCGGCCTCCGCCTGCAGGCGGACGCGAGCGGAGCCGGGGACGACGAGCATGCGCACGCCCTCGGCCTTCTTGCGGCCCTGGATGACCGACGCCGCGGCGCGCAGGTCCTCGATGCGGCCGTTCGTGCACGAGCCCAGGAAGACCGTGTCGATCTTGATGTCGCGCAGCGGAGTGCCCGGCTCGAGGCCCATGTACGCGAGGGCGTTGCGGGCGGCCTCGCGCTCGGTCTCGTCGGCGAAGTCCTCCGGGTCGGGGACGGACGCGCTGAGCGGCAGGCCCTGGCCGGGGTTGGTGCCCCACGTCACGAAGGGCTCGAGGTCGGAGGCGTTGAGCTCGACCTCGGCGTCGAAGACGGCGTCCTCATCGGTGACGAGGGTCTTCCAGTACGCGAGCGCCTCGTCCCAGTCCTTGCCCTCGGGGGCGTGCGGGCGGCCCTTGAGGTACTCGAACGTCGTCTCGTCGGGGGCGATGAGGCCCGCGCGAGCGCCCGCCTCGATCGACATGTTGCAGATCGTCATGCGGGCTTCCATGGACAGCTTGCGGATCGCCTCGCCGCGGTACTCCAGGACATAGCCCTGGCCGCCGCCGGTGCCGATCTTGGCGATGATCGCGAGGATGATGTCCTTGGCCGTGGTGCCCTTGGGCAGCTCGCCGGTGACGTTGATCGCCATGGTCTTGAACGGCTTGAGCGGGAGGGTCTGCGTCGCGAGGACGTGCTCCACTTCCGACGTGCCGATGCCGAAGGCGAGGGCGCCGAACGCGCCGTGGGTCGAGGTGTGCGAGTCGCCGCACACGACGGTCATGCCCGGCATCGTCAGGCCCAGCTGGGGGCCCACCACATGGACCACACCCTGGTCGGCGTCGCCGAGCGAGTGGATGCGGATGCCGAAGTCCTGGGCGTTCTTGCGCAGGGTGTCGATCTGGATGCGGCTCGTCTCGTCTGCGATGGGCAGGTCGATGTTGAGCGTCGGCGTGTTGTGGTCCTCGGTCGCGATGGTGAGGTCCTTGCGGCGCACGTCGCGGCCCGCGAGGCGCAGGCCCTCGAAGGCCTGAGGGCTCGTGACCTCGTGGCACATGTGCAGGTCGATGTAGATGAGGTCGGGCGCTCCGTCCTCACCCTTGCGGACCAGGTGGGCGTCCCACAGCTTCTCCGCGAGAGTCTTGCCCATCGCGTTCTCCTTCCGATGCCTGGCATCCGGTGGGCTCGCCCCTGCGCTGGTCACGAGTCACCGTTGGATCGATCGTGTCTCGCCGTGGGATGCCGGGGTGCGGTCCTCTGGGGCGCTCACCACTCGACATCTCACAATGTGAGACAGTAGTATCGCTCTATGGACAATCATAGCGGCGTCGGCGTCGTTGACAAGACAGCCGCCATCCTCGGCTCGCTCGAGCACGGCCCCGCCACGCTCGCGCAGATCGTCGACCGCACGCACCTCGCTCGGCCCACCGTGCATCGGCTGCTGCTCGCCCTCGAGCACCACCACCTCGTGGACCGCGACGCATCGGGCGCGTTCATCCTGGGCCGCCGCTTCCGCCAGCTCGCCGCATCCGTGGGCGAGGACCGCCTCGTCGCGGCGGCGCAGCCCGTCCTGGCCGCGCTGCGCGACCGCACCGGCGAGTCCGCACAGCTGTACCGCCCTCACGGCGAGCTGCATCGCATCTGCATCGCCTCCGCCGACCGCCCCATGGGCCTGCGCGACTCCATCCCCGTGGGCACCACCATGACCATGAGCGCCGGCTCGGCGGCCAAGGTGCTGCTCGCGTGGGCGGAGCCGGAGGTGGTGCACCGCGCGCTCGTGGGCGCGCGCTTCACCGCCGACGACCTGGCCCGCGTGCGCGAGCTCGGCTACGCCGAGAGCTCCGCGGAGCGCGAGCCGGGCGTGTCCTCCGTGTCCGCCCCTGTGTGGGGGACCGGCGGGACGGTTATCGCGGCCGTGTCGATCTCGGGGCCCGACGAGCGCCTGACCGCCCACCCGGCCGAGCAGCACGCCGCCGCCGTGGTCGACGCCGCGCGCCAGCTGAGCGACCTGCTCCAGCGCACCCCTGCGTAGGGGCTCTCCGCCTGCGCGCACGCAACCCCTAGGACCGCGCGCCTCCCCGCACCCCGGAGGACCGAGCCCTCGCCCGCGTGCTCCCTAGAGCCGAGCCCTCGCCCGCGTGCTCCCTA
>QGUM02000110.1:0-6057 GCA_003242455.2 Actinomycetes bacterium | reverse complement strand
CCGCACGGAGTCGGGGGTTCGTTCGTCTCTGGGACCTGGCGGGCGGGAGCCCGTCCGCCGGCGGGACCCGGTCAGCCCTGGTGCAGGCGTGCGGCGGACTCGATTTCCTGGAGGAGCGCCACGGGCCCGGTCACGACGGACCACATCCAGCGCGCGGCGTCGTCGACCGGCGGCAACGGGTCGCGGGCGACCCAGGCCCGGATCACGCCGATGGCGGCGCCGGCGACGCCCGCGACGGCGATGTCGAGGGGGACATCGGGGTAGGGGTCGGCGGGAGAAGCGGCGATCGACCGGCTGATGATCGCGTCCAGGCGCTGGCGCAGCCTCGCGGACACGATGGCGGATCCGTGATCGCCCAGCACCTCGCGATAGAGGGCGATGTTCTCCCGCACGTGATGCAGGTAGGCGCGGATCTCGGCGGGCACGCCGTCGGGGTCGACCGAGGCGCCCACGGTGGATCCGATCTGCGCCATGGCGGCGTCGAGGGCGTCGGCCAGCAGCGTGTCCTTGTCGTCGTAGTGCTGATAGAACGTCGAGCGGTTGACCCCTGCGCGCTCGGTGATCTCCGCAACGGTGACGCCGTTGAGGCCGTTCTCGTGCGCCAGCTCGAGGAGAGCGCTCTGCAGAGACGTGCGCGTCCTCGCAATGCGTGGATCCATGCACCGATTGTCCCCGGATGTGCGCGGTCTGCAACCGACAGGCATCGGTATTCCGACAGTCGTCGGGAAATTACGCGCCTCGTCGTCTAGACTGGACTCCTGGCCCGATGGCGTGCCGTGCCTTCCCACCAGCCCCATCGAGACCCCGAGGATTCCCCGTGGCCAGCCTCCTGTATCGCCTCGGCGCTGTCGCGCGCCGCCGTGCCCTCGCCGTCATCGGCGCATGGATCGTCGTGCTCGCGCTCGGAGCGGGCGCCTACGCCGCGTTCGGCGGCGAGTTCCAGACCTCCTTCAGCATCCCCGGCACGGAGACGGAGCGCGTCACCGAGCAGCTGCGCGCGGCGGATCCCGATGCCGCCGGGGCCAGCGGCACCATCACCTTCTCGCGCCCCGACGGCTCGCCGTTCAGCGCTGACGACAAGGCCCAGATCGCGTGGCTCCTGCACCGCCTCGAGCGCATCGACGGCGTGACCGGCACCGTCAACCCGTTCGACTCCCAGGACGAGCGCGACGCCACCGCCCAGGGCATCGCGGACGGCATCCGGCAGCTCGGGGCCGCCGCGGCCCAGCTCGACGAGGCCGAGCAGCAGCTCATCGACGGCCAGGCGCAGCTGGACGCGGCGGCCGAGCTCGCCCGCGCCACCGGCACCTACGGCTTCCTCGAGGACCGCTTCGCGGCGCAGCAGGGCGAGCTCGATGCCGCTCGCGCCCAGATCGCCGCCGGTCGCGAGGAGCTCGCCGCCCAGTCGCGGCAGCTCGCCCACGCGCGCACGCTCGCCGAGGCCGCGAGCGAGATCCGCACGGTCTCCGAGGACGGAGCCGCCGCGATCGCGTTCGTGACCTTCGCGTACGAGGCTCTCGACCTGCCGTCCGAGATCAAGCACGCCGTCTCGAGCGAGCTCGACACCGCGAGCATCGACGGCGTCGAGGTGGGCTACTCGTCCACGATCGGCACCTCGCTCGACGGCGTCGCCGGCGTGGGCGAGGTCATTGGCTTCGCGATCGCCGCGCTCGTGCTCGTGCTCATGCTGCGCGCCATCCGCCCCGCGGCGGTGCCGCTCGTGAACTCGCTTCTCGGCGTGGGGGTCGCGGTGACGATCGCGCTCGCGTTCTCCGACGTCGTGACCATGAACAACGTCACCCCGGTCCTGGGCATCATGCTCGGCCTCGCGGTGGGCATCGACTACGCGCTGTTCATCCTCCACCGTCACCGCAAGCAGGTGCTCGCGGGTGCCACGGTCGAGGACTCGATCCCGCTCGCGAACGGCACGGCGGGCAACGCGGTCGTCTTCGCCGGCTCGACGGTCATCGTCGCGCTCCTCGCCCTGGCCGTGACCGGCATCCCGTTCCTGGCGGTGATGGGCGCCGTGGCGGCCGGCTGCGTCGCCGTGGCCGTGCTCGTCTCGGTGTCCTTCACCCCCGCGCTCCTGGGCCTGCTCGGCGAGCGCATCCTCAGTCGCGGGGCGCGCGCGAGGATCGGCCACGAGGCGCACCGCGCCGCCGCGCTGCGCCCCATGTCGACGCGCAGCGCCGTCCTCATGGGCCTGGGCGGCACCGTCGCCCTGGCCGTCATCGCGATCCCCGCGCTCAGCATGCGCCTGGGGCTGCCCGACGGCTCACAGGACGAGATCACGTCGCCGCAGTACCGCGCTCACGCGGTCATCGCGCAGAACTTCGGCGAGGGCGTCAACGGCCCCCTGCTCGTCGTCGCGGAGCTTCCCTCCACGCCTGCGGACGACGAGATCCTGGGAGAGCAGGCGCGCCTCGCCGAGCTCCTTGCGGACTACGAGGACGTCGCCGCCGTCGCGCCTGTCGCGACGATCGACGACGGCCGCATCCTCACGTTCCAGGTGGTGCCGCAGGACGGCCCGTCGAGCGAGTCCACCGAGGCCCTCGTCCACGACCTGCGCGCCCTGTCGCCGCTGCCCGACGGCACGGTGCTGGGCGTGGCCGGCATGGCCAGCGGCAACATCGACATCTCCGCCAAGCTCGCGGACGTGCTGCCGGTGTACCTCGCGCTCGTGGTGGGGCTGTCGATGGTCATCCTCGTCGTCGTGTTCCGCTCCCTGTTGGTGCCGGTCATCGCGACGGGCGGGTTCGTCCTGTCGCTGTTCGCCGCGCTCGGCGCCATGACGGCGGTCTACCAGTGGGGATGGCTCGGATCGATCCTCGATGTGCACAACCCCGGTCCCGTGCTGAGCTTCGCGCCGATCCTCATCATGGGCGTGCTCTTCGGCCTTGCGATGGACTACCAGCTGTTCCTCGTGTCCGGCATGCGCGAGGCGTACGTCCACGGCCTGCCCGCGCGCACGGCGGTCGTCTCCGGCCTGCGCGCCGGTCGCGCCGTCGTGACCGCGGCGGCGATCATCATGATCTCCGTCTTCGGCGGCTTCGTGTTCTCGCACCTGGGCATGGTGCGCCCGTTGGGCTTCGGCCTCGCGATCGGCGTGCTGTTCGATGCGTTCGTGGTGCGCATGCTGCTCGTGCCGTCGGCGATGCACCTGTTCGGCGAGAAGGCCTGGTGGCTGCCCGCGTGGCTCGAGAAGGTCCTGCCGAACGTGGACATCGAGGGCGCCGCGCTCGAGCGCAGCCACCCGATCCACGCGGTGGAGGAGCGCGAGGCGATTCCCGCGGGCGCGTAGCGCGCCCGGGCCTCACGCGCGAGGCCCCGGCTCGGCGCGGCGCTAGCGCCGCGAGCGGGGCAGCAGCCGCACCGTCGGCAGGGGCGGCGCGGGGATGCGCACGTCGCCGTGTCCCGGCACCGTGCCGAACCGCTCGGAGCGCGCCTCCCACTCCTCGCGCGCCTGCGCGATCTCCTCGTGCGTGCGTCCCACGAAGTTCCACCACATGACGATGGGCTCGGGGAACGGCTCTCCTCCCAGGACGAGCACCGTCGCCCCCGATGCCGTGGAGAGCTCCACTCTCGCGCGCCCGGGCTCGAGGTACAGGAGGTCGTCCTTCGCGAGGCTGTCGCGGCCGTCGACCTCGACGTCACCGCTCAGCAGCACGACGCCGTGCTCCCAGTCGGCCTGGAGCGGCACGCTCGCGCGCCCGCCGGGCGGCAGCTGCGCCTGCGCTCCCACGATGGGCGTGAACGCCGTCGCGGGGGAGCGGACCCCGGCGAGCTCGCCGAGGATCACCGTGACGGAGGCGTCGTCGATCACGAGGCCGGGAAGCTCCGGATGGGTCTCGAACGCCGGCGAGCAGGCGCGCGCGGAGTCCGGCAGCGCGACCCACAGCTGCACGGCGTCGAGCAGCGTCTCGCCGTCGCCGAGCGAGTGCTCGGAGTGCGAGATCCCGTGGCCGCTTGTCATGAGGTTGAGCTGGCCGGGGCGCAGCACCACGTCGGAGCCCAGCGAGTCCCGATGCCGCACCTCGCCCGCGAGCGGCCAGGTCACGGTCTGCAGGCCGGTGTGCGGGTGCGGCTCGACGCGCATGCGCGTCTCCTGAGGCCCAAAGCGATCCAGGAAGCACCACGCGCCCACCGTGGGGCGATCCCGCAAGGGCAGCGTGCGGCGCACCGACATGGCGCGCACGCCTCCCAGCGGCACCTCGCGCGGCTGGTAGATCGTCATGACCGCAATGCTAGGCGGGCTCAGGCATCGGCGTCCGGGCGGGGCTTGAGCGTCCCGCCCTGCGCGAGGCGCATGAGATCGGTGTCGAGGTCGATCTCGACCTCCTTGCCGCCGGCGGAGCCGAACTCGTGCTGGTACTTGCGCCACGCCTCCTCGCGCACCTGCTTGCGGAAGCCGGAGGCGATGAGGCTCACGAGCTCGAAAGCGGCGCGGTCGATGCGCTCGGTGAGCGCCCGGTCGTTCCAGTCCTCGCTCGCGGCGAAGAGGCTGGTCGGCACGGGAAGGGTCCGCAAGTATGCGAAGAGCGAGCGCATCTCCTCGTCGACGACGAGCGCATGGCGCGCGGTCCCCGCCGTCGCGGCGAGGATGACCGGCGTGCCGATGAGCAGGTCGTTGTCGAGCACCTGGAAGAAGGACGTGAACAGGCCCGATGCCCCGGCCTTGTACACGGGCGCGGCAGCGATGATCGCGTCGGCCTCGCCCAGGGCGTCGACGGCGGCGCGCAGCTTGGGCCCCAGGAGCTGGGAGCCGAGCGCGCCCGGCAGCTCGGGAAGGACCTCCCGCAGGTCGAGCGTCGAGATCGTCACCTCGATGCCGCGCTGTGCGGCGAGGCTCGCGACGCGGCTCGCGGCGCGGTCCGCGAGCAGGCGCGAGGACGACGGGTCGGACACGCCGGCGTTGACGACGACGAGGCGTGCGGCGGTGACGGGATCGGACATCTCAGCCCTCCTGGGTGTGCAGCGTGCGGACAAGCCTCGCGAGCTGGGCGAGCTCGTCATCGGAGAGAACGGACATCGCCTCCGCGACGTCCCTGGCGTGCGCGCGGCCGATGCGTCGCTGCGCCTCGCGCCCCGCCTCGGTGAGGGACAGGCGCACGGCGCGGGCGTCGGACGGGTCAGGGACGCGCTGCACGAGCCCGCGCTCGACAAGGCGGTCCACCAGGCGGGACAGCCCCGGCTGGCTCAGGAGCACGTGGTCCTGCAGGTCGCTCAGGCGCTGCGCGTCCTCGCCCTTGCTCAGCGTGTAGAGCACG
Source organism: Actinomycetes bacterium (assembly GCA_003242455.2). GTDB lineage: Bacteria > Actinomycetota > Actinomycetes > Actinomycetales > Demequinaceae > Demequina. The sequence goes on along the minus strand of QGUM02000110.1, from coordinate 790 downwards.
TCGTACTCGCGCATCGAGAGGTCCGCCCAGTAGTCCCGGGCGGCGAAGCGGCGCATGAGGCGCATGTGCGCGGTCATGACCTCTTCCCAGGCGGTGTTGGCGAGTCGGGCGTCCATGGATGGCCTCACAGGGTGGGGTAGGCGGTGACGGAGACGGTCGAGTCCTGGTAGGGAGATCCTCCCGTGACGTTGTCGCCGCGGTTGGCGTTGGGGCGCGGCTGACGCGGCTCGGCGTCGCCGTACTTGGCCTTGACGAGGTCGGCGTGGGTGGGCGGGTTCGCGGGGGCCTCGGGGTCGCGGCGCGACTCGAGCTCCTTGCGCAGCACCGGCACCACCTCGCCGCCCAGGAAGTCGAGCTGCTTGAGGACCATGCTCAGGGGAAGGCCCGAGTGGTCGGCGAGGAACAGCTGGCGCTGGTAGTCGCCCACGTACGTCTGGAAGGTCAGGGTCTTGTCGATGACCTCCTGGACCGAGCCCACCACCATCGGCGTGCCGGCGGCGAAGTCCTCGAGCGAGGGGCCGTGGCCGTAGACCGGGGCCTCGTTGAAGTACGGGCGGAACTCCTTGACGGCGTCCTGCGACTTCTTGGCGATGTAGGCGTGGCCGCCCAGGCCGACGATGGCCTGCTTGCGGGTGCCGTGGCCGTACGCCTCGTAGCGGCGGCGGTAGAACTCGACCATCCGCTGCGTGTGCTCCTTGGGCCAGAAGATGTGGTTGGCGAAGAAGCCGTTGCCGTAGTACGCGGCCTGCTCGGCGATCTCGGGCGTGCGGATGGAGCCGTGCCACACGAA
>QGUM02000109.1:0-6063 GCA_003242455.2 Actinomycetes bacterium | reverse complement strand
CGGCCGGCAGTGAGCGAGGGCGTCGACCGGCCGGCTCAGGAGCGACCGCCTTGACGACCGAACAGATCGACCTCACAGACCAGCTCACCTTCACGGATCCGTCGCAGCGTTACAGCGACTTCGATCCTCACGCGCAGCGTCAGCCCTTCCCCGGCCTCGACGTGAAGCTCGCGCCGCACGCGGACCACGGCGAGCGCTCCTATCGCGGCACGGGACGACTCGCCGGCCGCAAGGCGCTCGTCACGGGCGGCGACTCGGGCATCGGCGCGGCGGTGGCCATCGCCTTCGCGCGCGAGGGGGCCGATGTCGCCATCTCCTATCTGCCCGCCGAACAGGCCGACGCCGAGCACGTGCGCGACGTGGTCGAAGCCGAGGGACGCCTCGCCGTGCTGCTTCCCGGGGACATCCGCGACCGTCGCTTCTGCGCCGAGCTCGTGGAGCGCGCCGTCGACGAGCTGGGCGGGCTGGACATCCTCGTCAACAACGCGGGCAACCAGGTCTACGCGAAGGAGCTCCAGGACATCGACGATGCCGAGTTCGACAAGACGTTCCAGACGAACGTCTACGCGATGTACTGGATCACCAAGGCCGCGCTGCCGCACCTCATGCCGGGGGCGACCATCATCAACACCACGTCCGTGCAGGCGTACAGCCCGTCGCCGATCCTCCTCGACTACGCCGCGACCAAGGCCGCGATCAACGCGTGGAGCAAGGGTCTTGCGATGCAGCTCGCGCCGCGCGGCATCCGCGTGAACGCGGTCGCGCCGGGCCCGATCTGGACACCGCTGCAGGTCACGGAGGGCCAGCCGCCGGAGAAGATCGAGGACTTCGGCACCAACACGGCGCTGGGACGGGCGGGGCAGCCTGTGGAGGTGGCCTCCGCGTTCGTGTTCCTCGCCTCGCCCGAGTCGAGCTACGTGGTGGGCGAGACGCTCAACGTCAACGGCGGGCGCGACGTGCCGTAGGCGCCAGGCATCGGCGGACCCGCGCCGACACGGAAACGGTGGACGCCCGCACGGAGCCCGGGAGGCGAGGCCCGCGGACGGGGCACGCAGCGCATTTTCGAAACCCGGTTTCGCGCGCTCGCGCCCTGCCGCGGCGCACCTCGCACCCCTACGATCGGGATCATGCACGATCAGCCGCTGCTGCCGACCCAACGGCTCCTCTCCGTCCAGGAGCTCGAGCCCGTCCTCGACGGCATCGGCACGCCGGTCGCCACGAGGCTCTTGTCGGGCGGCACGTTCAGCGCGGTGCAGGCGGTCGACCTCGCGGACGGCCGGCGCGTAGTGGCCAAGGTCGCGGTCCCGGAGGGCGCGCTCCCGGACGGCCGCACTCCCCTGCTCACCTATGAGCGCGACATGCTGCGCTCGGAGCACGACATGCTGCGCCTTCTGGAGCCGGTGAAGGGCGTCCCGTCACCGCGTGTCCTCGCCGCGGACTTCTCGCGCGCGCACGTCGAGGTCGACGTCGTCGTCACGGACTTCATGCCCGGCACCCCCTGGGACACCGTCCTCGACACGATGTCCCCCGAGGCCAATGAGCGCGCGTACCACGAGGTCGGCGCCATCCTCGCGGCGCTCAAGGACGTGCGCGGGCGCCGCTTCGGCTACCCCGCGCGCGACTTCGAGCTCGGCGGCGACACCTGGCCGGAGTTCGTCAATCTCCTGTTCGAGACCGTCGTGGCCGATGCGGCGGAATGGGAGGTGGACATCGAGGCCGACCGGGTGCTCGCGGCGCTCGAGCTCGCGCAGGAGGCCCTCGCCGAGGTCACGGAGCCTCTCGCGGTCCACAACGACCTGTGGCACGGCAACGTCCTGCTCACTCCTCAGACGGGTGAGGTGCACGGCGTGGTGGACTTCGAGCGCACGCTCTTCGGCGATCCGATCTGGGAGTTCGTGGGGGCCGAGTCGCACACCCCGGGCCCCACGACTCCCGCCCTTCTGGCCGGCTACGAGGCTGCCGGGCGACCGCTCCCCCGCGACCCCGATGCCGGGACCGTCTCCGGCTTCACGCCCGCCGCCGACCTGCGCACGGCGATCTACCGGCTGTGGTCGATGTCCGTGCAGTTCATCGAGATCGTGCCGCGCGGCTTCCACGGCGACTGGGTCGCCGGGCATCGGGAGTCGATCATCGGCGTGCGACGCGAGGTGCTGGATCGCCTGGGCGTGTGACGCGCCCCGTGCGCGGCGGTGTGCCGAATCGGATGGCGCACGCTCCTCGGACCGCGGCCCGTGCCGCTCCCTAGACTGACCGCATGGCCGTCGAGCACCTCAGCGCGTCCACGCAGGACTACCTCAAATGCGTGTGGACCCTCCAGGAGTGGAGCGGCGAGCCCGTCACCATCACCGCGCTCGCGGAGCGTCTGGGCGTGAGGACCTCGTCGGCATCGGACGGGATCAAGAAGCTCGCCGAGCAGGGCCTCGTCCACCATGAGACGTACGGAGGCGTGACTCTCACCGAGGCGGGTCGCGCTCACGCGGTCGCGATGGTGCGCCGTCACCGGCTGCTCGAGACGTACCTGGTGCAGGAGCTCGGCTACGACTGGGACGAGGTCCACGACGAGGCGGAGGTGCTGGAGCACGCCGTGAGCGATCGGCTCATCGCGGCCATCGACGCGCGCCTGGGGCATCCCACGCGCGATCCGCACGGCGACCCCATCCCGTCAGCCGACGGCGCCGCACACCTGCCCGATGCCGTGGTCCTCTCACGGGCGGAACCCGGGCGCTACGTCGTGACGCGGATCTCGGACGCCGACCCGGCTCGGCTGCGCGCCTTCGCCGAGGCGGGAGTGATGCCCGATGCCGTCCTCACCGTGGCATCGGACGGGCGGGTCGCTGCGCCGCAGGGCGGGCTGGAGCTCGACGACGAGAGCGCGTCGGCGATCTGGGTCGTGCGCGCCTAGCCGGCGACCGTGATGACGATGAGCGCCAGATTGAGCGCCACGATGAGCGCGACCACCACCCATGCGATCGCCTGCAGAGGGCGACGCGCGACGTGCTCGCCCATGATGTCGGCGCTGGCGGTGAGTCGCACGAGCGGGATGAGCGCGAACGGGATGCCCAGGCTCAGCACCACCTGGCTCAGCACGAGCGCCCACGTGGGGCTCACCCCGAACGCGAGCAGGACGAGCGCTGGCACCAGGGTGATGAGGCGGCGCACCAGGAGGGGCACGGCACGCTTGATGAGGCCGCCCATGATGACGGCGCCTGCGTAGGCGCCCACAGAGGTCGCGGCGAGGCCCGATGCCAGGAGCCCCACGGCGAAGATCGCGCCGATGGCCGGTCCGAGCGCGTTCTCGATGGCCGCGTGCGCGCCCTCGATGGTGTCGGTGCCGGTGACGCCTTGGAGCGAGGCGGCGGCGAGAAGCAGCATCGCGATGTTCACGGAGCCCGCGATGGCGAGCGACCACAGGACGTCGACCTTGGTCGCGCGGAGCAGGCGAGGCAGCCGGGCGCGGTGCGCGTCGGCGGTGACGAGGGCGTCCATGGGGTCCTGGCGGGCGAAGCCGGTAGGCGTCATGGCCGGCAGATGCCGGTCTCGCGACAGGGACGAGTGCAGGTAGATGGCGTGAGGCATGACGGTGGCGCCGAGCATCGACGCCGCCAGGAGGACGGTCTCGGCACCGTCGAAGCGCGGCACGAGGCCGCCCGTCGCGGCGCGCCAGTCCACAGGGCTGACGAAGAGCCCGGCAAGGAATCCCACCGCGATGATGGCCAGGAAGGCGATGATGACGAACTCGAAGGGCTGCTGGCCGCGGCGCGAATGGAAGGCGAGCAGGCCCATGGAGATCGCGCCGGTGATGAGGCCGCCCCACACGAGCGGCACGCCGAACAGCAGGTTGAGGGCGATGGCGCCGCCGATGACCTCGGCGACGTCGGTGGCGGCGGCGACGACCTCGGCCTGGAGCCAGTACGCGAGGCGGCGCTTGCGCCCGAGGCGCTGGCCGAGAAGCTCCGGCAGCGAGGAGCCCGTCACGAGGCCGAGCTTGGCGCTCAGGTACTGCACGAGGACGGCCATCGCATTCGAGACGACGAGCACCCACACGAGCAGGTAGCCGTACGAAGCTCCCGCCGTGAGGTTCGCGGCCACGTTGCCCGGGTCGACGTAGGCGATGGCGGCGACGAAGGCTGGGCCGAGGAGGCGCCAGAGGCCGCGCTCGGGTGCGCGCGCCTTCTTCGACGTCGAGACGCCGCCCGATGCGGCGTCCGCGCGAGCGCCTCGTCCCCAAAAGTTCGGCATGCCGAACAATCTACCGGCGCGCCGACCTCGGCGAGCACGCCGCTCCGTGCAGGCGCGCCGATTCAGGGCAGGCGCGCCGATTCAGGGAAGCACGGCAGTCGCCTCGATCTCCACGAGCGCCTCCGGGCGCGCGAGACCCGCCACACGCGCAATCGTGATGGCCGTGGGCCGGTCGCCCCACGCCTCGTCGGATGCCGCAAGGCCCTCCTCGAGGGAGGCGTCGGCGCGCACGAGGATGCCCAGCCGGACCACATGCTCGGGCCCTGCGCCCACGGACTCGAGGATGGCGAGGATGTTGCGATAGGCCTGGACGGTCTGCTCGCGCATGCCGCCGGTGATGGCTCCCGTGGAGTCGGCGCCGTTCTGGCCGCCGATGTGCAGCGTGCGCGTCCCCTCGGCGAGGACGGCCTGCGAGAAGTAGGGAGAGCGATGCAGCGCTTCCGGGTTGATGTGGGTGATGGTGATGTCCGCCTCCTCAGCGGTCTGCGGTTGAGATGCGGCGGCCGCCGTTCGGGAGAGTGTGGCGGTCGTCGTTCAGAAGAGCGTCGCGGCCGTCGGCTCCGCATCGCCTGCCGACGTGAGCGCCGCAGCGCTGACCCCCGGAGCCGCCTCGACGCCACCAGCGTTCCCGGCATCGGCCGCAGCGCTGACCCCCGGAGCCGCCTCGACGCCACCCGCCTTCCCGGCATCGGCCGCCGCTGGGGCGCCACGCCGCCGAGCCCACTCTCCGTTCTCGTCCCGTGCCTCGAGCCTCGACCTCACCGCCGGCCCGCCCGTGCCCGGCTGCAGCTCCGCCCGCGCCAGCCCATGCGCGGCGATGAGCGGCTTGATGCGCGCCGCGAGCGCCTTGCGATACGACGCAGGCGCGTACGCCCCGTCGCCGTACAGCGCCCGATACCTGGGCACCAGGTCCGGCCGATGCGTGTTGAGCCAGCGCGCGAACCACTCCTTGACGCCAGGACGCAGGTGCAGCGCGGTGTAGCTGACGCTCGTCGCCCCGGCGGCCTTGATGCGTGCGAGAGCCGCATCGAGATGCTCGCGCGAGTCGGTGAGAAACGGCAGCACGGGCATCATGAAGACGGCGACGCCCATGCCCGCCTCGCGCGCGGCGGTCACGGTCGCCAGCCGCGCCGATGCGGTGGGCGTCCCCGGCTCGAGCGTCTCCTGGAGCTCGTCGTCGAGGATGGCGATCGAGATGGCGAGCTCGACAGGGACTGCACGCGCGGCATCGGCGAGCAGCGGGAGGTCTCGTCGCAGGAGCGTGCCCTTGGTGAGGATCGAGAACGGCGTGCCTGAGTCCGCGAGCGCCTCGATGATGCCGGGCATGAGCTGGTACCGGCCCTCAGCGCGCTGGTAGGGATCGGTGTTGGTGCCGAGCGCGACGGGCTCGCGCCGCCAGGAGGGCTTGGCGAGCTCGCGCCTCAGCACGTCCACGATGTTGGTCTTGACGATCACCTGAGTGTCGAAGTCCCGCCCCGCGTCCAGCTCCAGATACCGGTGCGTGGACCGCGCGAAGCAGTAGACGCACGCGTGGGTGCAGCCGCGATACGGGTTGATGGTCCACGTGAAGGGCAGGTTGGGCGAGCTCCCCACCCGGTTGAGGGCGCTCTTGGCGATGACCTCATGGAAGGTCACGCCGTCGAACTCGGGCGTGCGGACGGAGCGCACCAGTCCCGACATGCGCGCGAGACCGCCGAGCTGGCCCAGGCCCGGGATGACGTCGGGCTGCTCAGCGGTGAGGGTCTGCCCTTCCCAGCGCACGCGACTATTCGAACATGTGTTCGATGCGCGCGCAAGCGGGCGCGCCGAGGGCGCAGAGCCGGG
>QGUM02000108.1:0-6069 GCA_003242455.2 Actinomycetes bacterium | reverse complement strand
CCGAGCGATGCCATGAGCATCGCGATCATGAGACCGACGAAGATCAGGACCACTGTCTTCTTGGCGGGTGCGTCGGTGGACGCGTGAGCGGTGGGGTTCGTCATGCACTGTCCTTGACGGCCTCGCGGAAGATCGCGATCGCTTCCGCGAGGGAGGGGGAATCGGGCTGGGCCACGGCATCGGGGTCGCGCATGGCCGTGAAGCGGATGACGGACGCCGCGATGAGGCGCACGGTGCGGGTCAGCGGATCGAGGGCGTCGCCTGCGGCGAGGAACGCGTCGAGCGCCTCCTGGGGCACGACGGGCGCGGAGACGCCCAGGATCGCGTCCTCCTTGGAGGGGTAGTAGTTGAAGAACGTGCGGCGGGACACTCCCGCACGCTCGGCGATCGCGTCGACCGTGGCAGCGTGCAGGCCGCCCTCGAGGGCGAGCGCGAGCGCCGCCTCATGAAGCTGATGAAGGGTCTCGCGGCGCTGCCGCTCGCGAAGGCCGATGCCAGAATCTTGCACTAATGCATTGGTGCACTAGTGCAGACTTCTCGCAAGGCCTCAGTCGAAGTCCCAGCCGTCCCGGCGGGTCCCGGCGAAGGGGTCAGCGGCACGGCGCTGGCGCCGTCCCTCCGCGATGAGGTCGCCCAGGCGCTCGCTCTCGCGGGCATGCACGGCGCGCAGCACCGTGAGCGCGGCGTACAGCGAGCCCAGCACGAGCGCGGCGACCTGGAGCCAGCTCATGACCTCGAGGCTCAGCCGCGGCCAGCCGCACATCCCGTCCACGCGCGTCCCGCAGCTGTGCTGCGAGATGGTGAAGAGGAACGCCGATCCCGCCACGAGGAAGAGCGCGAGCACCCAGCGGCGCACCTGCACCACCCGCTCCTCGAACTCCTCGCGGCCCCGCAGCACCTCGTGCCCGCGCGCAGACATGAGGACGGGTCGGTTCGCGGCATCGGCGCGGCGCAGCGCCCACAGCGCGCCGAAGTACACCGCGCCGCCGCCGAACAGCAGGGCGGCCGCGGTCGCCGCGACGCCCGGCAGCGTCAAGTGCAGGATCTGGATCACGAGCGTCGGCAGGAGCAGCAGGCCGAAGCCGAACAGCCACACTCCCACCGCTCGCGCCACCTGCAGCGGGGTCGTGTCGCGGTGCATGAACCGAGCGTAGCGACGCGACTAGCCTGGGCCTATGGCCCTCTCCGTCGCACCCGTGGACGTCGTGGTCGTCACGTACAACCCGGGGGAGACCATCACGGGCTTCCTCGCCTCGATCCCCGGAGCGGGAGGCGCGGCGAGCGTCACCGTCGTCGACAACGCATCGCGAGACGACGCTCCCGAGCGGGCCGCGCGCGCGGCCAAGGCCGACTTCGTCCAGACCGGCCGCAACGCAGGCTACGGCGCCGCCGCGAACGCGGGGGCCACGAAGGGCTCGGCGCCGTGGATCCTCGTGTCCAATGCCGACATCGTCCTCGGCGAGGGCGCCATCACCGGCCTGGTCGCGACGGGCGAGGCCGATGCCCGCATCGGCGCTGTGGGACCGCTCGTGCGCGAGCTCGACGGCTCGGTCTACCCGTCGGCGCGCCCGCTGCCAGGCCTCGTGCTCGGCGCCGGGCACGCGCTCCTGGGCAGGGTGTGGCCCGGGAACCCGTGGACCCGCCGCTACCGCCCGCGGCTCGAGGAGGGCGCTCCGGACCGCGACGCCGGCTGGCTGTCCGGCGCCTGCCTCCTGGTGCGCCGCGAGGCGTGGGAGCAGGTCGGCGGCTTCGACGAGGCGTACTTCATGTTCTTCGAGGACGTCGACCTGGGCCGACGCCTCGGTCGCGCCGGCTGGCGCAGCGTGTGGACCTCGCGCGCGGAGGTCACCCACGTGGGCGGCCACTCGTGGCGCTCGGACCCGGCCCCCATGCTCACCGCCCACCATGCCTCGGCGGAGCGCTACGTCCGCACCACGTGGCCGCACTGGTGGCAGGCGCCCGTCCGCGCCGCGATCGCGAGGGGCCTGGAGGCGCGCCTCAAGCGCGAGATCGCCGCCGCACGCGCGACTCTGTAGGGCGGCGCGAACTCGGGCAGACTAGAGCCCATGCGCGGAATCATCCTGGCCGGCGGATCCGGCACCCGACTGCACCCCATCACCATGGGCGTCAGCAAGCAGCTCGTGCCGGTGTACGACAAGCCGATGATCTACTACCCCTTGTCGACCCTCATCCTCGCGGGCATCCGCGACGTGCTCGTCATCACGACGCCGCACGATGCGCCGCAGTTCGAGCGCCTGCTGGGCGACGGCTCCCAGTTCGGCATCAGCATCAGCTTCGCCGTGCAGCACGAGCCCAACGGGCTCGCGCAGGCGTTCGTCATCGGCGCCGACCACGTGGGCAACGACCACGCGGCCCTGGTCCTGGGCGACAACATCTTCTACGGCCCCGGCCTGGGATCCACCCTGCAGCGCTTCAACGCCGTGGACGGCGCCGCGATCTTCGCGTACCGCGTTGCGGACCCGACGGCGTACGGCGTGGTCGAGTTCGACGCCGAGGGGCGAGCCATCTCCCTCGAGGAGAAGCCCGCCAAGCCCAAGTCCAAGTACGCCGTCCCGGGCCTGTACTTCTACGACAACGACGTGGTCGAGATCGCGCGCAGCCTCAAGCCCTCGGCCCGCGGCGAGTACGAGATCACCGACGTCAACCGCCACTACCTCGAGGCGGGCAAGCTGCAGGTGGGCGTGCTCCCGCGCGGCACCGCATGGCTCGACACGGGAACCTTCGACTCCCTCATCGACGCGTCGCAGTTCGTGCAGACCGTGGTGCACCGCCAGGGCCTGAGCATCGGCGCGCCGGAGGAGGTCGCGTGGCGCATGGGCTTCCTCACCGACGACGAGCTGCGCGAGCGCGCCGAGGCCCTCACCAAGTCCGGCTACGGCCAGTACCTCCTGGGCCTGCTCGACGAGAAGTAGCCGCGCGCGCCAGGAGCGGGCGCTCCACGCCGGCCGCAGCCGTGGGACTGCCTAGGCCAGCACCTCCGGCGCCGCGAGGCGCCAGCGCTCCAGCCAGTGCCCGATGCTCGGCACGCCCACGGCCTCGTTCGCCGCGTGCCCCAAGACGGACCACGCGGGGCGAGGGGCGCGCTGCGGATACTCCGAGGAGCTCACCGGCGCGACGATGTCTCCTAATCCCGCGCTGGCGCACACCTCGCGCGCGAACTCGAACCACGACGCCTGTCCCGACGACGTGCCGTGGTAGGTCCCGGCCGGCGCCTTGGCCTCGATCAGGGCGATGACGAAGCCGGCGACGTCGCGGGTCCAGGTGGGCTGGCCGATCTGGTCGGAGACGACGGTGAGCGCCCCGCGCTCGCGACCCGCTCGAGCGATGGTCTTGGGGAAGCATCGGCCGTGGGCGCCGTACAGCCAGGCGGTGCGGACGATGAGCGCGTCCGCGCCCGATGCGCGCACGGCCTCCTCGCCGGCTGCCTTGGTCGCGCCGTAGACGCCCTGGGGCGCCAGGGGCGCGTCCTCCGGGTAGGGCGTCGTGGCCGCGCCGTCGAAGACGTAGTCCGTCGAGATGTGGACCAGGCGCGCGCCCCGCTCGGCGCATGCGCGCGCGAGCACGCCGGGGCCCACCGCGTTGGCCTGCTCTGCGGCCTCCCGGTCGTCCTCTGCGGCGTCGACGGCGGTGTAGGCGGCGCAGTTCACCACGACGCTCTCGGGCGCGATCGCGGTCCTGGCGGCATCGGCGTCCGTGATGTCGAGCTCGGCGCGGGAGAGCGCGGAGACGGCAGCGCCGCGAGCGCGCAGCGCATCGAGCAGGTCCGTCGCGAGCATGCCCCCGGCGCCCGTGATCACCCAGCGGGTGTCAGTGGACTCCATGCGTCAAGGCTATCGGGGTCTCACGTGAGGGTGCTTCGGCGCATGTCCGATTCGTCCACCAGCTGCGCTCGGCACTCGATGCCGGCACGCGCCGGTCTGTCGTCGGATCAGGCGCGTGCTCTCTGAACCCGCTGGCGGGCTCGCCGCGCCTAGCGGCGCCCCAGGCGGCGCACTGCCCGCAGCGGCGCGGTGATGCGCCAGGACAGCGTCCGCATCATGGCGTCGCGCTCATCGCGCGTCGCCGAGAGGACGCGTTGGGTCAGGGCGAGGTCCCCCTTGACTCTTTCGAGCTCGGTCTCGAGCGCGACCACTCCGGCCGCGAGCTCCTCGACATCCTGTGTCGAGGCGAGCGTTGCGGCCCGCTCAGCCTGGGCCCGCACACGCAGCTGCAGGTCCATGAGCCGGGCGTCGAACTCGATGAGCTGACGCACCCGCGCCTCCTGCACCAGGCGCTGCAGGTCCTCGTGTGCCGTGGGGCGCGAGAGCATCGTCAGCCACCGGGCCCGGTGCTCGGCGATCGCCTCCTCCGACATGGTCTTGAGCACGGAGCTGGGCCACTGCAGCGAGGTCATCTCCGGATGCGTCGCCGCCTTGAGGTCGGGCAGCGCGAAGAACTGGCGCCACAGGAACAAGTCGGTCCACATGCCCGGGGGCGCGACATCCCAGCCCACCTCGAGACGCTTGTAGGCCTCGACGGTGTGGGCCGTGCCGGTGATGCTCACGCGGTTGCGCGGCGGATCCTGCAGATGCCAGTCGAGCCACCGTCGCTCGCTCAAGTCGGTGGGCCACAGGGTGAGGTCGCCATTGGCGTTGATGAAGCCGTTGAGCGTCTGCGCGAAGTCCACGCCGGGCAGCAGGCTCAGCAGGTTCTCGACGTGCTTAGGCAGGATGATGTCGTCGTCGCCCAGGTAGGCGACGACGGGGCTGCGAGCCTCGAGCACGCCGAAGTGCCGGTTGCGCTCGCCGCGGTTATCCCCCTTGGGGAGATCGAGGAAGCGCACGCGGGAGTCGGCGGCGACGCAGCGCTCGATCACCTCGCGCGTGGGCGGCGTCACCCCGTCGCCGACGATGAGGATCTCGATGTCCCTGACGGTCTGGCGGCGCGCCCACTCGACGGTCGTCTCCAGCGTGTCCGCGGAGTCCCATGTGGGGATGAGGATGGTGCAGGCCGGCATCAGCGCGCTCCGCTCACCTGGACCAGCGACAGCAGGCACCGCAGCTCGAGCGATGTGGCGGTCGGCAACGCGGCGAGGCGCTCCAGCTCCGCGAGCGACACCCACGTCACGTCCTGCTCCATGGGCTCGGCCTCGACGAGCGATGCGACGATGACGTGCCGGTAGAAGCGCCCGCCCTCGGCGGACAGCTCCACCCGGGCGACCTCGGCGCCTGTGCCGGGCGTGGCGGGGAACCACAGGAAGGTGCCGTCGAGTCCGGGCTGGGTCGCGCGGCGCACCGCGAACCGCAGTCCCGCGGGGGTGCGCCGTGCGGGCAGGGACGTCTCGAGCGGCTCCTTGAGCCGCATGAGGGGCTGCACCCAGGACGTCACCTCGCGCGTGCGGCTTGACGTCGACGCCCACACGATCTCCCGATCCTCGGTGTCGCTCAGCACGCCCGCGGGGGTCACGGTCCACCGCGTGAGAGAGGAGATGGGCACGGTCGTCAGCACGGGAGGGGCCGATGTCCCGGTGCCCGCGTCGACCGCGTCGTCACCGGCATCGACGCGCAGGAGCATCGCCGTGGCGACGCGCAGATCGCTCGTGATGAGGTGGTCATGGCCGAGCATCTCGCGCAGCGTCTCCAGCCCGACCCACACGAGCGGCACGTCGGCGGCCCGGGGCTGAGCGAGCTCTACGATGCGGAAGCACTTCACCTTGGCGTGGTAGTAGCCGCCCCAGTCGTACTGCAGCGCGTCGTAGACGACCCGTGCGCCGTCCGGCGGAGTGAGCACCTCGTCGATGAACGGCGTGGGCGCGCCGCCGTGCTTGCGCAGGTAGTTGCTGGGCGTCGACTGGATGGTCGAGCTGAACTGCGTCGTGCCGACGAGGCCGGGCTCGGCGCGCGCGTTGAGCAGCACCTGAACGCCGTCGGCGCTGCGTGCCGTCACCAGGCCCACGAGCGCGTGCTCCTTCTGCTGGATGAGCAGGTGCTCGCCGCCGCCAGGGTCGACATGACCCGTGACGCGGAAGAAGTCGGCCTTCTCGTTGAAGATCTCGGAGCCGTCGTAGGC
>QGUM02000009.1:0-26099 GCA_003242455.2 Actinomycetes bacterium | reverse complement strand
GTGGTGCCTGCCCAAGGGCCACCTCGAGGGCGACGAGACGCCGGAGCAGGCCGCCGTCCGCGAGATCGCGGAGGAGACGGGCATCCACGGAGCGGTGCAGGAGCCGCTCGGCGTCATCGACTACTGGTTCACCGGCGACGACCGCCGCATCCACAAGGTCGTGCACCACTTCCTGCTCGAGGCCACCGGCGGCGAGATCACCACGGCCAACGACCCCGACCGCGAGGCCGAGCTCGCGGAGTGGATCCCCATGAGCGAGCTGCCCACGCGGCTCGCCTTCCCCAACGAGCGCAAGATGGCCCTCGCCGCGGCCGAGCTTCTTGCCGCGGAGTCATGACGATTCGCATCAGCACGAGGGCCGTGGCGGCACGACGTGCCGTCGCGGGCCTCATCGCGCTCGCGCTCGCCGTGTCCGCCGGCGTCCTGGGCGCATCGGGCGCCGCCCGGGCGGAGGGCGAGGTGCCCGCGCCGGCGACCGGCTCCACGGCCCCGCTGACGGCGAGCCTCGTCAGCGTCGCCCCCGCCTACCTCACGCCCTCGACGAGCCTGTCCGTCCGGGTCGCGGTGACCGCAGGCGAGAGGGCGCTCACCGGGGTGCAGAGCGTGGTCGCGATCACCGACGCTCCCCTCGCCACCGCGAGCGCGGTCGACGCCTTCCTGGACCAGCCCGACCGCGTCGCCATGCGCGAGGTGGGCCGCGGCCAGCCCGCTGAGTTCCTCCAGGGCGTGCCCCGCGCGCCCGGCTCGCTCGACGCCGGCTCCGCCGCCACCACGTCGCTGCTCATCAGCTCCGGCTCGCTCAACCTGCCGCGGGGCACGAGCGGCGTCTACGGCGTCTCCGTCACGACCATCGCGGACGGCGTCCCGGCGGTGCGCAACGCGTTCGTGATCACGTGGACGGACTCGGTCATGCCGCCGGTCGACGTCGCGGTGCTCGCGACCGTGGGCGGCAGCCCCGAGCGCGCGACCGCGCTCCTGAACGCCGCGAACGACTACCGCGTCGCCCTCGCGGTGGACGGCGCCGTGCTGCCGCTCCTCGATCCCCATATCGCCGACCTGACCGGGCGCGAGGTCTTCGCGATCCCGGCCGGGCACCTGGACCTGAGCTCGGCCGCCCATGCCGACGCCGGGGGTCTCGTGTCGTTCGCGGTGCAGCGGTCGCAGAGCGCCGGAGAGGAGCGGCCGTGGCTCGCTGTTCCCGGCACGATCGACCAGGCCGTCGTCGATCTCGCGGACGCCCAGGGCGCGGCGGCGATCCTCGCGGGCACCAAGCTCGAGTTCGGCAGGCCCGAGGCGGCCGGCTCGCTCGCGGCCGCGACGGCGAGCTCGGGCAGGCAGGTTCCCATCGCGATGGCGCACAGCCGCCTGTCCGCGAGCCTCGCGACCTCCCCGACGACCGACCCGACCGCCCCCGCTCGCCTCGTGGCGGAGACGGCGCTCCTGTCCCTCGACCCGGCCCGCATCGGCCGCGGCGAGCCCGTGCTCGTCGCACCGGGCGAGTCGTGGATCGTCGACGGAACGCGCCCCTCGGACGAGCTCGCCGCCATGTACTCGGCCCCCTGGGTGCGTCCGGCGCAGGTCGCGGACGTCCTCGCCTCCGCCCCTGCCGAGGTGCAGGTGGCGACCCTCGCGCCCGCGATGGGCGACGTCGCGCCCGAGTGGGTGGACGCCATCGGCCAGCACGTGACGCGGCTGGCCGACCTCGCGGCCGCGACGGACCAGCCTCAGCTCATCCTGGACGGTCCCGGCCGCTCGCTCATGGCCGCCATGTCGCTGCCCATGCGGGGCGACGCCGAGGCCCGCGACGAGGCCGTCGCCGCAGCGCTCGACGAGGCCAAGGCGACGCTCCACGGCGTCCGCGTCACCTCGCGCTCCGAGGTCACGCTCGTGTCCAGCTCCGGCAAGATCCCCGTCACCGTCCGCAACGACCTGCCGGCGAGCGTCACGGTCGTGGTCGCCATGACGACGGCGTCGCCGCGCCTGCTCATCGACGAGCAGCCCGTCGCGACGCTCGAGCCCGGCACCGAGCAGACGGTCTTCGTCCCCATCACCGCAGTCTCGAGCGGCAACGTCATGGTGTCGGTCGCGCTGCGCGGCGAGGACGGCTCCGCGCTGTCCAGCTCCCAGGCCTTCAAGGTGCGCGTGCGCGCCGAGTGGGGCAACGTGGCCACCGGCGTGGCCACCGCCGGGCTCGTCGTCCTGCTCATCGCCGGCGTGTGGCGGACGATCCGCCGCGGCCGTCGCGACACGCGCATCGGCCCCATGCCGAGCGAGCCTCACGGTCGCGCCGACGCCGAAGCGCAGCGCTGAGAGGACAATGGCACCCATGTCCGGCAAGTCGGTGGCTCGCACCACGGTGTGGCTCGCGCTCGGCACCGGCACCTCCCGCGTGCTCGGCCTGGTGCGCACGATCATGCTCGGCGCGGCCATCGGCATCACGGGCGCGGCGGCCGCCGACGCGTTCGCCGTCGCCAACAAGCTGCCCAACGTCATGTTCGCGGTGCTCGCCGCGGGAGTGCTCAACTCGGCGCTGGTCCCGCAGATCGTGAAGTCCTTTCACGAGGGCCGCGAGCGCACGGTGCACCGCATCATCACGCTCGGCGCGTTCTGGATGATGGTCGCGACCGTGGTGTTCACGCTCCTCGCGGGCGTGTGGGTGCGCGTGTACTCCGACAGCTGGGGGCCGGAGCAGACCGCGCTCGCCACGGCCTTCGCGTTCTGGTGCATCCCGCAGCTGTTCTTCTACGGGATGTACACGATCCTGGGCCAGGTGCTGAACGCCCGCGAGCAGTTCGGGCCGTTCATGTGGGCGCCCGCCGCCGCGAACGTCGTGGCGATCGCGGGCCTCGCGGCGTACATCGTGGTCTTCGGCCCGCACGCCGTGGCCGAGGACGCCTCGGCCGCCGCGCTCGCCTCCGCGTGGACCGGGCCGCGCATCGCCCTCCTGGCCGGCACCGCGACCCTCGCCATCGTGGTGCAGGCCGCGATCCTCGTGATCCCACTGTGGCGCGGCGGCTATCGCTGGCGCTGGACGTGGAGCGGGCCCAAGGGCGAGCTCGTCACCGTGGCCAAGGTCGCCTCCTGGGCGCTCGCCGCGGTGCTCGTGGAGCAGATAGCCGTGGCGCTGACGACGCGGGTGTCCTCGGCCGCCCAGGTCGCCGCCCCTGGCGACGAGTCCGTCGCGGGCGTCGCCGGCTACGACTACGCGCTGTCGATCTACCTCGTGCCGCACTCGCTCGTGACGGTGTCGCTCATGACGATCCTCTTCACCCGGATGGCCCGCCACGCGAGCGACAAGGACATCCCCGGCCTGCGCGACGTCCTCACCGGCGGGATCCGCTCCATCGGCGCCTTCACGATGTTCGCCACGGCCGTCCTCGTGGTCCTCGCCCCGCACATCGTCCGCGCGCTCGCGCCCGTGTCCTCGGCCCAGACGGTCTCCGCCGTCGCGCTCGTGGTGCAGTGCCTCGCGCTCGGCCTGGTCCCGCTCGGCGCCTCCGTGCTCGTCAAGCAGGCGTACTTCGCGCTCGAGGACGGCCGCTCGGTCTTCCTCATCCACCTGCCCATGGCGATCGCGTGGATCGGCGTCGCCTACGGGGCGTACTGGCTGACGGACGCGCAGTGGTGGGTGCCCGGCGTCGCGCTCGGCCTCGCGGCCTCCAACACCGTCGCGCTCGCGCTGCGGGCATGGGGGCTGCGCTCTCGCCTGGGCGGTCTCGACGGGCGCCGCGTCGTCGCCACGCACCTCAAGGCCCTGGGCGCCGCGGTGGGCGCTGCCGCGGTGGGCGTCGGCGTGCGCGCGGTGGCGCCGGAGTCCTACGCCGCCACGGGCATCGGCGCCGTGGCGGCGAGCGTCGCGGTCGTCGCCGTGGGCGCTGTGCTCATGCTCGCCGCGTACCTCGCGCTCGCCCGGCTGCTGCGCCTGACGGAGGTCGACGACCTGGTGCGCGCCTTCGCCTCGAAGGTCCGGCGCCGCGTAGCATAGCCACACCGCAAGCGACACACAGGTGGGTGGTTCTTGGTGCACGTAGGGGCGACGATCGCGCGCCGTTACGTCCTGGACTCGGAGGACTCCTACGACCTCGACGGCGTTCAGCGCTTCATCGCCCACGACACCCGTCTGGACCGCAAGGTCAACGTCGACATCGTCACGTGCAAGGCGCCCTCCGCGGTCGTCTCCGCCGCCGGACGGGCCCGGGTCCTGCGCGACAAGCGCCTCGCCCGGGTGCTCGCCGCGGGCCGCGAGCGCATCGGCGGCGCGTCCGTCCCGTACATCGTCACCGAGCGTCCCGCGGGCATCCACGTCGCGGACCTGCTGGGCAAGGTCGTGTTCGTGCCCGATGCCGCGGCGGCCGTCGTGGGCGAGGCGGCGGCGGCGCTCCAGGTCGCGGTCCAGGCGGGCGAGCACCACGGCATGGTGCGCCCGTCCGCGCTGTTCGTCACCGACCGCGGCCGCGTCATCGTCTCCGGCATGGGCATCGACGGCGAGCTCGCCGTCCAGGCGGGCCGCTCGCGCGGGCGCGGCGAGAAGGCCGATGCCGTCGCCCTCGCCAAGGTCTTCCTCACCGCGATCACGGGCATGCCTGCCGACGAGGTCACGGTCGACGACCTGCCCGACGACCTCAGCCCCGCCGCCGCCAAGCTCGCCAGGGCCGCGGTCAAGGGCTCGGGCCCCAAGCGGCTCGCCGACGTCACGGCCGCGCTGGGCGTGGGCGACACCAGGCTGCTGCGCGCGATGGCCGAGGAGGCGCCGTCCCTGTGGTGGCCGTCTGCGCCCGTGGTCGAGGCCGTGCCGAGCGTCGAGACCGTGCCGGCGGACGCCTCCCGGACCGTCGGCGCGCCTCTCGACGTCGAGGCTCCCGCCCGGCCCGTCCAGCCCGATGCGCCCGTCCAGCCCGAGGGCCCCGCGCCGGACGACCATCCCACCCAGGAGCTGCCTCCCGTCGAGGCGGAGATCCTCACGGCGGCCGAGGGAACCGGGACCGAGGTCGAGGTCTCGGACATCGTCGATGCAGAGGTCGTGCGCACCGACGAGCTTCCCGTCGTGCGCCCGCGCACCCGTTTCGGCGGCGCGGTCGACGACATCGACGAGTTCCACGACATCCTCACCGACCAGAGCCGCACCACCAAGCCGACGATCGTCGAGGTCACGCTCCAGTGGCTCCACGCCCGCTACCCGGACGCGCAGCTTCTCGCCCAGGCCTCCGAGGCGGCCCGGCGGCGTGCCCAGCTCGAAGCGAGCATCAACCCTGGCCCCCTGCTCGTCGGCCTCGGCGTCGTGGCGCTGTTCGTGGCATCGATGCTCGCCCTGGACGCCATCGGGCGCGAGTGGGAGCCCGACTTCGAGCGCTACAACCTCCCCGCCGCGACGTATCCCGTGTTCACCTTCGGGCCCGACGGCCCGGGAGCGTCGAGCGACCAGCCGTAACGGGACGCCGATGCCCGCGCGGGGACTGGGACCGGGAACACAAGGGGCCTACGATCTGTTGTGAGTTGGACAGCCAAGGCACCTAAGGACGCATCGTGAGCGACATTCGCAACGTCATCATCGTGGGCTCCGGCCCCGCGGGATACACCGCCGCCATCTACGCCGCGCGCGCGGGCCTGCAGCCGCTCGTCGTCGCCGGCTCCATCACCGCCGGCGGCGCGCTCATGAACACGACCGAGGTGGAGAACTTCCCCGGCTTCGTCGAGGGCATCCAGGGGCCCGAGCTCATGGAGACCCTGCAGGCGCAGGCCGAGCGCTTCGGCGCCGAGGTCCTCTTCGACGACGCGACCGAGCTGAAGCTCGAGGGCCCCGTCAAGACCGTGACGACCGGCCTCGGCAAGACCTTCCAGGCCAAGTCCGTCATCCTCGCCATGGGCTCCGCGTACCGCGAGCTCGGGCTCGAGGACGAGAAGCGCCTGTCCGGCAAGGGCGTGTCGTGGTGCGCGACATGCGACGGCTTCTTCTTCCGTGACCAGCAGGTCGTCGTGGTCGGCGGGGGCGACTCCGCCGTCGAGGAGGCGACGTTCCTCACCCGCTTCGCATCCAAGGTGTACCTGGTGCACCGCCGCGACCAGCTGCGCGCCTCGCGCATCATGGCCGACCGCGCCCACAACGACCCCAAGATCGAGTTCGTGTGGAACTCCGAGGTCATCGGCCTCGACGGCGCCGACAAGCTCGCCGGCGTGCGCGTGCGCAACAACGTCACGGGCGAGGAGACGACGCTCGACGCGACGGGCCTGTTCGTCGCGATCGGCCACGACCCGCGCTCCGAGCTCGTCAAGGGCGTCGTCGACACCGACGAGGCCGGCTACGTCCTGGTGCAGGGACGCACCACGGCCACCAACATCGAGGGCGTCTTCGCGTGCGGCGACCTGGTGGACAGCCGCTACCGCCAGGCGATCACCGCCGCGGGCTCCGGATGCGCCGCCGCGCTCGACGCGCAGCACTACCTCGAGGCCCTGCACGACGCCGAGCGGGCCGATGCGGGTCAGGGCACCCCCGTCGTCGTGGCAGCGGCGGAGTCGCCCGCGGGCGCCGCGCCCTCCACGCCCGTCTCCGCGAGCGAGGACACGTTCCGCGCAGAGGTGCTCGAATCGGACATCCCCGTCGTCGTGGACTTCTGGGCGACGTGGTGCGGCCCGTGCCGCGCGATCGCCCCGATCCTCGACGAGCTCGCCGGCGAGTACGCCGGCCGCCTCAAGATCGTCAAGGTCGACACCGACGAGAACCCCAGCCTGGCCATGTCCTACGGGGTCACGTCGATCCCGACGATGGCGATGTTCGTGGGCGGCTCGCTCGTGCGTTCGGTCGTGGGCGCCAAGCCCAAGCCGACGCTCATCGGTCTGTTCGACGAGCTTCTCAGCGACGCGGCGCTCGCCCGCTCGTAACGCCACGCCGCACGTCCCAGGACGGGACACAACGCTTTGCGCATTCCCGGGCGTTAGGGTGACAGCAACGTTCACCACCAAAGGGAAGATCATGCGCACGCCGTCACTCGTCACCGCATCCGTCCTGGGCATCTCCGCCCTCCTGCTGTCCGCCTGCTCCGGGGGAGGTGAGACGACGGACGACGGGGGCAAGCGCCTGACGCTCAACTCGATCATGGGCGGCCCCGACTGGGACAACGTCGACTGGCAGGACGTGGAGCGCCGCGTCCAGGAGGCGATCGCCGAGTGCATGCGCGCGGAGGGCTGGGAGTACATCCCCGTCGAGCAGCCGGACGGCGTGTACGAGTACACCCCCGAGGACGAGCTCGCGAACTACAAGAAGCAGGGCTTCGGCATCGCCTACTGGACGCTGTACCAGGGCACCGAGGAGTTCGACGACCCGTGGGCCGGCTGGACCGATCCCAACACGGAGTACGTCAACAGCCTCACCGAGGCCGAGGTGACCGCCTACTACGAGACGCTCTACGGCACCCAGGCGGAGCAGGAGGCCTTGCAGGTCCGCGAGGTGGACCCGGAGACCGGCGAGGAGTACTACGTCCAGTACGGCTGGGGTGCGGGCTGCCAGGGCAAGGCCTACCAGGAGGTCTACGGCGACGACCCCACCCAGACTCCTGAGTACCAGGAGGCGATGATGCAGTACTGGGACGAGCTGGGCGAGCGCTACAACTCCGACCCGCGCATCGTGGAGCTCGAGAAGAAGTGGGCCCAGTGCATGAAGAAGGCCGGCTACGAGTACGAGAGCCAGGAGGACTTCTGGAACCGCGGCTACCAGGCCATCCAGGAGCGCCACGACGAGATCGTCCCCAACCTGTACTCCGACCCCTTCGAGGGCTGGACCGACGAGGAGATCAACACCTTCTTCGAGACCAGCACGCAGGAGGAGATCGACGCGCTCTTCAACAAGCCGTATGACCTGACGCCCGAGCAGCGCTCTGCCCTGGAGGAGCTCCTCCAGGAGGAGATCGCGCTCGCCGTCGCCCAGTTCGAGTGCTCCAAGCCGCTCAACGAGCAGATGTCGGAGATCTACGCCGACATCGAGGAGAAGTTCGTGCTCGAGCACGAGGACGAGCTGCGCGCGCTCGCGGCCCAGCTCTCGGGCACGAAGTGAACCTCACGCGCAACCGGCTGGTCGCCGGAGTGCTCGCCATCGTGGTGGCCTCCGGCGCCCTCGGCTGGATCGTCGGCTCCCGCATCACCTCTCCCGCCGAGGCGGCAGCGAGGGCCCAGGCGCCCACGCCGTCCCTCATCACGGTGGCGGTGGACCAGCGCAAGCTCTCGGCCGACATCATCGCGCGCGGCGCGATCGACTTCGACGACCCCGTCGCGCTGACGATGTCCGGCACCGTGGGCGAGGCGGGCATCGCCCAGATCGTGACGAAGGTGCTTGAGGCCGGCACCGACCTGGACGAGGGCGACGTGGCGATCGAGGTCGCCGGCCGTCCGGTGTTCCTGCTCCAGGGCGAGCTGCCGGTGTACCGCGACCTGCGCCCCGGCTCGACCGGCGCGGACGTCCTTCAGCTCGAGCAGGCGCTCGTGCGCCTGGGGCTGATGAGCCACGCGGACGAGCGCTGGAGCAAGGAGACGGGAGCGGCCATCCAGGCGCTCTATGCCTCCGCCGGCTACGTCGCCAACACGACGTCCAAGTCCGACCAGGCCGCGCTCGACGCCGCCCGCGATCAGGTGCGCTTCGCCAACCAGGCGCTCCAGGACGCGATCGCGGCGCTCAACGGCTCTGGCGGCGGCTCCTCGCTCGTCGAGGCCCAGAACGCGGTGGCAGACGCGCAGGCGGCGCTCGCCGTCGCGCAGGCCGCCCGCACCGCCGCCGTCGGCTCCGCCCAGGGCCAGGTGACCATCGCCGAGGCGGAGCTCCAGGACCTCCTGGACTCGGGCTCGGCCACCCCGGCCGAGATCACCGCCGCCCAAGCCGCCGTGACCAACGCACAGAACTCCCTGGCGGCCGTCCAGGCCGAGCAGGACGCCCTCGTCGGCTCGGCGGAGCGGGCCCTCAACCTCGCCCGCGCCCGCCTCGCGGAGGCGCAGAACCCCGGCGACCGCAATGCGCTCATCCGCGCGCGTGACGACGCCCGGCGCCAGCTCGCCGAGGCGACCCAGGCGCTGGCGGAGCTCGAGGGCACCGTCGGCACGTGGCTGCCCGCCGGCGAGCTGATATTCCTCAAGCGCATGCCCGTCCAGGTGGCCCGCGTGTCCGTCGAGCGCGGCTCGACCGTGAGCGGCGCGTTCATGACCGTCTCCGGCACGGACATCGCCATGACGATCGGCCTGAGCGAGAGCGACGCCAAGCGCATCTCCGTGGGCGACAAGGTCATCATCAACGACCCGGACTACGTCGAGGAGCCCATCGAGGCTCAGATCGCGGAGATCTCCGAGCCCAACGCCAACGGCAGGGTGAGCCTCACGGTGCTGTTCGACACGCTGCCCGAGCACCTGCTCGGCGCGAACGTGCGCGTCACCATCCCCGTGGAGTCCACCTCGGGCGAGGTCCTCGTGGTCCCCGCGGCGGCCCTGTCCGCCGTCGCCAACGGCGACGTGCGCGTCGAGGTCGAGCTGCCCGACGAGCCGGGCAAGACCCGCTTCGTCACCGTCGTCACCGGCCTGGCGACCGACGGCGTCGTCGAGGTCCGCCCCGTGGACGGCGAGCTCAAGAAGGGCGACCGCGTCGTCGTGGGCCACGCCGACATCGGCCCGGCCTCCGGCGACGACGACGAGCCGGAGCCGAGCGACGAGCCCGAGGAGTGACGTGACGGTCGAGACGGCCGCTGAGCCCGTCCTCGAGCTCGAGGGCATCCAGCGCACGTACCTGACCGGCGAGGTGGAGGTCTCCGCCCTGAGCGACGTGAACCTGCGCGTCGAGCGGGGCGAGTACGTGTCCATCGTCGGTCCGTCCGGATCGGGCAAGTCGACGCTGCTCAACATCCTCGGGCTGCTGGACCGCCCCACCGGCGGGTCCTACCGCTTCGAAGGCGTCGAGGTGGCGGGCCTGGACGAGAACACGCGCACCGCGATCCGCGGGCGCCGCATCGGCTTCGTGTTCCAGGCCTTCCACCTGCTGTCGCACCGCTCCGTCGCGGAGAACGTGGGCCTGTCGATGCTCTACACGGGCGTGCCCGCCAAGGAGCGCGACGAGCGCGCCCGCGAGGCCCTCGCAGCCGTGGGCCTGGGCCACCGCGCGGACTTCACGCCCACCCGGCTGTCCGGAGGCGAGCGTCAGCGCGTCGCGATCGCACGTGCCATCGTCGCCGAGCCCGCCGTGCTCCTCGCTGACGAGCCCACCGGAAACCTCGACTCCAAGACGTCCGCAGCGATCCTCGAGCTCTTCGACGAGCTCCGGGCTGGAGGCCTCACGATCGTCATGATCACGCACGACAACTCCGTCGCCGCGCGCGCCGACCGCTCGGTGCGCATCCGCGACGGCCGTCTCACCGAGCTGGGCGCGGGCGCCCACGCAGCCGAGCAGCTGGAGGCGGGCGCATGAGGCTCCCACGGATCTCGCTCCCCGGTCGGGGCCGCCGCGGCGTGCCCGATGCCGTGGTCGCCGGCGCATCCGGCGCCACGGGCGTCGGGACCGCTCCCGCCGTATCGGACCTCCCGGGCGTGCGCCCCACGGCGCTGTCGTGGCGCGACCTCACGTCCGAGGCCGTCGCGGGCCTGGCTTCCCGTCCCGCCCGCACGCTCCTGACCGTCCTGGGCACAGTGCTCGGCATCTCCGCGCTCGTCGCGACCGTCGGCATCGCCCAGACGGCCGGCAATCGCATCGTCGGGTCGTTCTCCGAGCTCGAGGCGACCTCGGTGGTCGTGACGAACGAGACGGGATTCTGGGGCGGCAACACGCGCACGGCCTTCCCCCGCGACGTCGAGGACCGCATCGGCCGCCTCAACGGCGTCACCGCGGTGGGCGTCCTGGGCACGGTGCCCATGGGCGAGAACTACGCGTCCGCGGTCCAGCTCGACGACCCCTCGGGCCTCAACACCTTCCAGATCGACGTCTACGCGGCGTCGCCCGGCCTGCTGGACGCCGTCAAGGGCGAGATCCGCATGGGCCGCTGGTTCGACTCCGGCCACGAGACGCGCGCCGATGACGTGGTGGTGCTCGGTCCGGCCGCGGCGCAGCGCCTGGGCGTGTACCGCGTCGACCAGCAGCCGGTGATCTTCCTCGGGGAGAAGCCGTTCGTCGTGATGGGCATCCTGCGCGACGTGGCGCGCCAGCCGCAGCTGCTCGACGCGATCATCATGCCGGAGGCGACCGCCCGCAAGCACTTCGACTACCAGTCGGCCTCGACGGTGCAGATCGACGTGGCGCTCGGCGCCGCGCAGCTCATCGGCAAGCAGGCGCCCATCGCGCTCAACCCTGACGACCCGACCGTGTACCGCGTGCGCATCCCCCCGTCGGCGGACTCGCTGCGCAACCGCGTCGAGGGCGATGTCAACTCCCTGTTCCTCATCCTGGGCGGCGTCTCGCTCCTCGTGGGCGCGATCGGCATCGCGAATGTGACCCTCGTGTCCGTCCTCGAGCGCGTGGGCGAGATCGGCCTGCGCCGGGCCGTGGGCGCGCGCCGCCGGCACATCGCGACCCAGTTCCTCGTGGAGTCCACGGCCATGGGCCTCGTGGGCGGCATCATCGGCGCGACGCTCGGCATCCTCGTGATCGTCGTCATCTCTGCGACGCGGGAGTGGACGCCCGTCCTGTCTCCGCTGATCCCCGTGGCCGCCCCGCTCCTGGGCGCCGCGACGGGCCTGCTCGCGGGCATCTACCCCTCGCTGCGGGCGGCGTCCCTGGAGCCCGTCGACGCGTTGCGTGCGGGGACATAGCCGAGGCATGCAAGACTTTTCCGCATGACTTCAGCGGAGACCGGCGGCACGAGGCTCGACCCTTGGCTTGAGTCCTACGCTGCCCGCGCGCATGCGATGCGCGCCTCCGAGATCCGCGCGCTCTTCGCCGTGGCGAGCCGTCCCGAGGTCGTCTCGCTCGCGGGAGGCATGCCGTACATCGGCGGGCTGCCGCTGGAGGAGCTCGGCGAGATGATGCGCCGCATCGTCGTGGAGCAGGGCGAGGTGGCGCTGCAGTACGGCTCGGGCCAGGGCTACGAGCCGCTGCGCGAGCACATCGTGCAGGTCATGGCGCTCGAGGGCATCACCGCGCACCCGGACGATGTCGTGGTCACCACGGGCTCGCAGCAGGCGCTCGACCTGGTCACCAAGATCTTCATCGACCCGGGCGACGTCATCGTGGCCGAGGCGCCCTCCTACGTGGGCGCGCTGGGCGTGTTCCGCGCCCATGAGGCCGACGTGGTCCACGTCGCCATGGACGCGGACGGCCTGGTGCCCGCCGAGCTCGAGAGGACGCTGGCGCGGCTCAAGGCCGAGGGTCGGCGCGTGAAGTTCCTGTACACGGTGCCGAACTTCCACAACCCCGGCGGCGTGACGCTCTCGCTGGAGCGCCGTCCGCAGGTGCTCGGGATCTGTGAGCGCTACGGCGTGCTCGTCCTCGAGGACAACCCGTATGGACTGCTGGGCTTCGACTCCGACCCCCTGCCCGCGCTGCGCTCAATGAGCCCCGAAGGCGTCATCTACCTGGGGTCTTTCTCCAAAACCTTTGCTCCGGGCTTCCGCGTGGGCTGGGCGGTGGCGCCGCATGCCGTGCGCGAGAAGCTCGTCCTGGCATCGGAGTCCGCCATCCTGTGCCCCTCCCATGCGTCCCAGCTCGCTATCACCGCGTACCTGGACCACCACGACTGGCAGGGGCAGATCAAGAAGTTCCGCGAACAGTACCGCGAGCGCCGCGACGCGATGGTCAGCGCGCTCGAGGAGATGATCCCCGAGGCCTCGTGGAACGTGCCCGACGGCGGCTTCTACGTGTGGCTCAAGCTTCCCGAGGGGCTCAACTCCAAGTCGATGCTGCCGCGCGCCGTGACCGCCCGCGTGGCGTACGTGCCAGGCACCGCGTTCTACTTCGACGGCCAGGGCGCCGACCACATCCGCCTGTCGTACTGCTACCCGACCCCCGAGCGCATCCGCGAGGGAGTGCGCCGCCTCGCCGGCGTGGTGGACCAGGAGCTCGAGACCGTGCGGATCTTCGGCGCTGATGCCGGGGGCGGCGGCGACACCGTCGAGTTCCCCTCGCCCGACTTGGCTTAGACAGACGACAGGCACTCAGAGCGGAGGCACTGATGGACGTGATGATCCTCGCGGGCGGGCTCTCGCATGAGCGCGACGTGTCGGTGCGCTCGGGCCGTCGCGTCAAGGACGCGCTGGAGTCCGTGGGCGCCCGCGTCACTTTGCACGACGTTGACACGGACTTGATCCCGGCTTTGCGGTCGTTGCCCGAAGGCGGGGTGGTCTGGCCGCTGCTGCACGGCGCATCGGGCGAGGACGGCTCCCTGCAAGCGCTGCTGGAGCTGCTGGGCGTGCCCTTTGTGGGCACCGCGTCCCACGAGGCGCGCGTCGCGTGGGTCAAGCCCGTCGCGAAGGCCGTCCTGGAGCGTGCCGGCGTCAAGACCCCGGCGTTCGTGACCTTCCCCCAGTCGCTGTTCCGCGAGGTGGGCGCCGACCAGGTCCTCACCGCCATCGCCGAGCGCTTCGCGCTGCCCGTCGCCGTCAAGCCCGCCCGCGGCGGCTCCGCCCTGGGCGTGTCGATCGTGTCCGACCGCGAGGAGCTCCCTCGCGCCATGGTCCACTGCTTCGCCTACGGCGACATCGCCCTCATCGAGGCGGCTGTGGAGGGCATCGAGGTCGCCGTGTCCGTCGTGGGCACCGGTGACGATGCCCGCGTGCTCCCGGCCGTGGAGATCGTCGCTCAGGGCCCGTACGACTACGACGCGCGCTACAACCCCGGCCGGGTCGAGTACTTCGCTCCAGCGCGCCTCACGGACGCGCAGCGGGCCACGGTGGAGGGCGCCGCGCTCGAGGTGCACCGCGTGCTGGGCCTGCGAGACCTGTCGCGGGTCGACATGATCGTGGACGCTGACGGCAACGCCCAGGTGCTCGACATCAACATCGCTCCCGGCATGACCGAGACGTCGCTGTTCCCCCAGGCCGCGGAGGCCGGCGGGCTCGAGCTCGGCCAGCTCTACAAGGAGATCTGCGAGCGCGCGCTGGCGCGCTGACGGTCGCGATCTCCGGGCTACGTGAAGAGGCCCGGGTCCTTGGGGTTGATGATCGCGACGATGCGGTTGAGGTCCTCCACCGTGGCGAAGTCGATCGTGATCGATCCCTTGCTCTTGCCCAGGGCGACCTTGACCCGTGTGTCCAGGTGGTCCCCCAGGCGCGCGGAGAGGTCGTCCAGAGCCGCTGTGCGGCCTCCTGGGCGCACGGCGGCCATCTTGGCCTTGGGAGCCTTCACCCCGAGCGCCACGGCCTCCTCCGTGGCGCGCACGGACAGGCCCTCGGCGACGATGCGGTTGGCCAGGTGCTCCATCGCCTCCGGCGAGTCCAGGCCGAGCAGGGCGCGGGCATGGCCGGCGCTCAGGACGCCCGCCGCGACGCGGGTCTGGACCTTGGGCGGCAGCTTCAGCAGACGCAGCGTGTTCGTGATCTGCGGGCGCGAGCGCGACAGCTTCTCCGCGAGCTGGTCGTGGGTGATGCCGAAGTCGTCGAGCAGCTGCTGGTACGCGGCCGCCTCCTCGAGCGGGTTCAGCTGGGCGCGGTGCAGGTTCTCGACGAGGGCCTCGCGGAGCATCTCCGTGTCGTCCGTCGAGCGGATGATCGCGGGGATCTCCGTGAGCCCTGCCTCGCGGCTCGCGCGCAGGCGCCGCTCGCCCATGATGAGCTCGTAGCCCTCCCCCGCAGGGTTGGGCCGGACGACGATGGGCTGCAGGACGCCGATCTCCTTGATGGACCCGATGAGCTCGTTGAGCAGCTCCGGGTCGAAGACCGTGCGCGGCTGGCGCGGGTTCGGGACGATGTCCGCGACCTTGAGATACGCGAATGTCGCCCCGGGGACCGCGACGAGCTCCACCGGCTCGCTCGCACGCTTCCCCGCCGATGCCCTGGAGCCCGACGCCCTGGCCGAGTGGGCATCGGCCGCGGCGGCATCGGCGACGGGGACGGTGCCGGTCGCGGGGTCCGCGCCGAAGAACACGTCGCGCGGGCGCTCGATGCTCGAGGTGGTCGGATCGGGCTCGGTCGGAATGAGCGCGCCCAGGCCGCGGCCGAGGCGTCGTGCGGGCTTGCTCATCGGACACCCTCCGTCTGGGCTGCGGCGCCGCGCACGGCGACCTCGCGGGCGACCGCGAGGTACGCCACGGCGCCGCTCGAGTGCGGGTCGTAGGTGATGACCGTCTGGCCGAAGCTGGGGGCCTCGGAGACGCGCACGGAGCGCGGGATGGTCTGCTCGAGCGTCTGCTCAGGGAAGTGCGAGCGGACCTCTGCCGCGACCTCGCGAGCGAGGTTGGTGCGCTGGTCGTACATCGTCAGCACGATCGTCGAGACGTGGATGCGGGGGTTGAGGTGCTTGCGCACCATCTCCACCGTCTTGATGAGCTGGCTCAGGCCCTCGAGCGCGTAGTACTCGCACTGGATGGGGATGAGGACCTCGGTCGCCACGACCATCGCGTTGAGCGTCAGCAGGCCAAGGCTCGGCGGGCAGTCGATGAAGATGTAGTCGAAGTCGCCCCCGGCCGAGGCGCGCAGCTGCGCCACAGCGTCGTGCAGGCGGTACTCCCGGCGCACAGCGGAGACGAGCTCGATGTCCGCGCCCGCGAGGTCGATCGTGGCCGGCACGCACCACAGGGTCGGCAGGTCGGGGCACTGCTGCATGACCTCGACCAGCGGCGTCTCGTCCAGCAGGACCTCGTAGATCGACGGCGTGCCGCTGCGGTGCTCCACGCCCAGGGCGGTCGACGCGTTGCCCTGAGGGTCGCAGTCGATGACGAGCACCTTGGCGCCGCGGCTGGCGAGCGCGGCCGCGACGTTGACCGACGTCGTGGTCTTGCCCACGCCGCCCTTCTGGTTGGACACCGTGATGACGCGCGTCCCGGCCGGCTTGGGGAACGGGGCGTTCTCGAGCTCGCGGCGCTTGCGCTCGGCCTCGATCAGCTCGGCCGCGAGGGGGTTCTCCTGGGCATCGGCCGCGATGCGCGCGAAGGCGTCGTCGTGGGATGTTTCACGTGAAACATCGCCGCCTATGCTCGCCTGGCCGGAGGTCCCGAGGACGGGCTGGCTGGCCGTCGTGACAGGGGCCTCGGCTCCCGTCGATCCCGTGACGTGTGTCTCGTGCTGGTGCACGCGGTACTGCCCTTCGCTCTGGAGTCGACGCGCTCGTCGCGTCCCGATGAGGACCCGTCGGGTCCCGTAGGAGTGTCAATGTTTCACGTGAAACACGGTGCCCGCAAACCGGATTCGGCCGCCTTCTGGGGACAACGCCGGCGGTGGGTGAGGCGCCGTGGGGGCGGCCTGTGGACAACGGTCGCGCGGCGTGCGGAGCCCCGCACGACAGCCTGTGGACGATGTTGGGGAACAGATTGGGGAAGAGAATTTCCGGGAAAGGCGTCGCGCACGCCCTTCGCGGCCCGCTCGGAAGGTCCTGCGGGGGTGCGTCGGCGCGCGACGTGAGCGCCTGGAGACGGGCAGGCGCCCCTGCCCGCTCGCGGCGGCTGCGCCGCTCCCAGCGCTGACTCGGGGGCCGCCTCGCCCGCTCGGGGCTAGCCGTCGCGCGCCAGACCTTGACCGCGACCGGCGTCACGCGCACCGCGTGCGAGAGCTCGACTCGGGCGAAGGCGCTGGCCCGCCGGGCCTCACGCGCCTCGCGAGAGGCGCACCACCGTCGTGGGCTCCAGCTCCGGAAGCGTCGGGGCGGCGAGGACCTCCGCGCTCAGACGAGCCTTGCGGAGGGCGTACTTCGCCCGCTCGATCTCGTCCGCGGCGGAACGTCCCTTGAGAAGCACCATGGACCCGTTCTCGGCGAGCAGGGGCGAGCACCACTTCACGAGCTTGTCGACCGCGGCCACGGCGCGCGCGGTGACGACGTCAAACGCCTCCCCGACCTCCTCGGCTCGGGCTCGGATCACGCGCACGTTCGTCAGCCCGACCTCCCTGGACACGTCACGCAGCCACACCGAGCGGCGCTCCATGGGCTCGATGAGGGTCACCTCGCGCTCAGGCTCCATCGCCGCGAGCACGACGCCCGGAAGGCCCGCACCCGATCCGACGTCGGCAAGCGAGCCCGGAGGCAGGTGCTGTGCCACGGCGGCCGAGTTGAGGATGTGGCGCTCCCACAGGCGGACGTACTCCCGAGGACCCAGCAGGCCGCGACGCTCGCCCTCGACGGCGAGCAGCTCGGCGAACGCCCGCACCACGCTGTATCGCTCGCCGAAGAACGCCTGGACCTGAAGGGCTCCGTGCAGCGGATCTCCTGCCAGGAGGGCCGCAGCCTGCGCGCTCGCGTCGGCCGGTGCGCTCCAGGTCTGAGAGGTCATCGCCCGTCCTCCTGCGGACTCGTGCTCACGCGGCATGTTTCACGTGAAACCATCGCGCTCGATGTTTCACGTGAAACATTAGCCGCGAGCTCCTCGCCTCACGCGGGGCGCACCACCACGTGACGGTTCGGCTCCTCGCCCTCGGACTCGGACACCAGGCCCGCCTCGAGGACGACGTCGTGGACCACCTTGCGCTCGAAGGCGTTCATGGGCGGCAGAGACACGGACGCGCCGCTCTCCTGCACCTTGGCGATGGCCTCGCGCGCGATCTCCGCGAGGCGCTCCTTGCGGCCCGCGCGGAAGTCGGCGACGTCGAGCATGAGGCGGCTGACGTCGCCCGTCTCCGCCTGCACGGCCAGCCGCGCCAGGTCCTGCAGCGCGTCGAGCACCTCGCCGTCGGGACCCACCAGGCGCTTGAGATCCTGGTTGGGTCCGTCCGAGACGACCGCCACCTTGGGGCGGCCCGCCTCGATCGAGATGTCGATGTCGCCGTCCATGTCGAGGATGTCCAGCAGCTCCTCGAGGAAGTCCGCCGCCACGTCACCCTCGGCCTCGAGCTTCTTGAGGGCCTCGTCGCTCATGGTTGTCTCCGTCCTCCGCGTGACGCGGTGAGTCGTCTGGGGCGCGCGCAGCGCTGCCGCCGGGGTCTGGGCTACTTCTTCCGCCTCTTCTTGGGCTGCTGGCGCTGGCCGGACGTCGGCGCCTGGGCCCCATCGTCCTGGGCGTTCAGCTCGCCGAGAGGCTCCGCGGGCGAGGGCGCGGACGCCTCGACGCCGCCCTCAATGCCGGGGACTGCGGGGCGAGCGCCCTTCTTCGCACGGTCCTTGCGCTTGGGCTGCTGACGCTGACCCTTGCGGCGCTCTTCCTCCTGCTCGGCCTCCGTCAGCGGACGGCCGTCGACGGTGAGGCCCTTGCGCGCCATCTTCTCGGCCTTCTTGCGCAGGTACTCCTTCTCCGCCTCGGAGCCGGGAGTCGGGTTGCGCTTGATGACGTAGTACTGCTGACCGCCGGTCCAGATGTTCGACGTGGTCCAGTAGATGAGCACGCCGATCGGGAAGATCGGACCGGAGAACACGAAGACGAACGGCAGCGCGTACATGATGACCTGCTGCTGGCGAGCCATGGGGCCCTCGAGCGCCGACGCCGGCATGTTCTTCCTGGTCAGCTGGCGCTGGGTGAGGAAGCTCGACGCGACCATCGCGATGATGAGCACGACCGCCACGATCTTCGCGGAGCCCGACGAGCCGGCGTCGTTGAACGCCTCGGACAGCTTGGCGCCGAAGATGGACGCCTCCGCCGCCTGCGCGCGCAGCTCATCGGAGAACAGGCCGATGGCGCGGTCCGGTCCCTCGAGTCGCGTGTTGAGCACACGGAACAGCGCGAAGAAGATCGGCGCCTGGATGAGGATCGGCAAGCACGAGGCGAAGGGGTTCGTCTTGTGCTTGGCGTACAGCTCCATCGTCTCGCGGCTCATCGCCTCACGGGAGGCCTGATCCTTCTTGCCCTTGTACTTGTCCTGGATCGCGCGCAGCTCGGGCGCGATCACCTGCATCGCGCGCGAGGCCTTGATCTGGCGCACGAACAGCGGGATGAGCAGCAGGCGGATCGTGACGGTGAGGCCGACGATCGCCAGGCCCCACGCCAGGCCGCCCGCGGGATCGGCTCCGAGCCACTCGAAGAGCTGGTGCCACAGCACCATGATGTTGGCGACGCCCCACTCGAGAGGCCACAGGATGCGGTCAAAGAAGTTCACGGATCGTCCTTCAGCTGATGGTGGTCAGAGTCTGTGCCGGCACGTGCTCGTGCCCGGAGTGGTCATGGTCGACGTGTCGGCCGAAGCCGCGCGTCGTGAAGAGCCGCTCGCCCTTGACGGGGACGTCGTCCACACCGCCGTAGCTCCACGGGTTGCAGCGCAGCACACGCCAGGCGGCGAGGGCGGCGCCGACGACGGCGCCATGTGTGCGCACGGCCTCAAGGCCATAGGCAGAGCATGAGGGGTAGTACTTGCAGCGCGGGCCCAGCAGCGGTGAGATCACCAGCTGATAGCCGCGGATGACTCCGATGAGCATCGCTCGCGGCACGCTCGCCACGACTCGCACCGCCGTCGTCATGCTCGCCGCACGGCCCCACGTCATCGCGAGATCACCGCGCCTTCGCCAGCGACCGGCTCAGCGCATCGGACACGGACGCACGCAGCTCCTCGAAGGACGCCGATGCGGCGGGCGGCAGCGCGCGCACCACCACACGGGTGCCTGTGGGCAGCGTCGGCAGGAGGTCCGCCAGGATCGCACGCAGGCGCCGCTTGATGCGATTGCGAATCACTGCGCCTCCTACAGTCCTGGAAACAGCAAGACCGGCCATGCTGTCCGCATCGCCGGTCAATGCCAGGTAGACCACCACGGTCTCGTTGCCAGACCGTCGACCGCGGCGCATCACGGACGCGAAGTCCGCGGGCCGTCTCAGTCGCGATCCGGCGGGGAGCACCTACGCCGAGAGCTTCTCGCGACCCTTGCGTCGACGGGCCGCCAGGATGGAACGACCGGCACGGGTGCGCATGCGCAGGCGGAAGCCGTGCGTCTTGGCACGCTTGCGGTTGTTCGGCTGGAAAGTCCGCTTGCTCACGGTGACTCCATGACGTTTCAGGGGATGGTCAAATCAGCGCACTTACGGTACGCGTGAAGCAGGCAGGGGTCAAATCCCCAGCGTCCCATTGGACGACTGCGTCAAACGGTATAGGCTCCCTCAACAACCTGTCCACAGGGCGGATCGACACGCCGGACGCATGTTACGAATCAGTGACGGCATCTCAACCGGCTGTGCACAATCTTGTGGACAGCACTTGCGGACTAACAGTAGAGGGAGCGAGCGCCGGTGGCAGCGGAGGACGCGACACGCACCATTGACGCCGTATGGTCAGACGCACTCGCCGTGCTGGCGACCGACAGCTCAGTGTCGGCCCAGCAGCGATCCTTTCTCCGGCTGATCAAGCCGTTGGCCGTGGTCGAGGACAACGTGTTCCTGGCCGTGGCGGAGGACTTCACCAAGAACTATGTCGAGTCGACGCTGCGCGCGCCCATCACCGAGGCGCTCGGAGACGTGCTCGGTCGCGAGGTGCGCATCGCCGTGACGGTCGACGCCTCGGTCACCCCGCCGGGGCCGGCGATCGTCGACGAGGCGGCCGAGGAGGACATCGCCTCCCATCGCCGCACCGCCGCCGCGTCTGCCCCGTCGGACGACCCTCATCTCAACCCGCGCTACACGTTCGACACCTTCGTCATCGGCCCGTCCAACCGCTTCGCCCACGCGGCCGCGCTCGCCGTCGCGGAGAGCCCTGGCAAGACGTACAACCCGCTGTTCATCTACGGCGACTCGGGTCTGGGCAAGACTCACCTGCTGCATGCGATCGGCCACTACACGCGCCAGATCAAGCCGCAGACCCGCGTCCGCTACGTGAACTCCGAGGAGTTCACCAACGACTTCATCAACTCCATCCGCGACGACCGCTCGCTGAGCTTCAAGCGCCAGTACCGCGAGGTGGACGTCCTTCTCATCGACGACATCCAGTTCCTCCAGGGCAAGGAGCAGACGCTCGAGGAGTTCTTCCACACGTTCAACGCGCTGCACAACGCCGGCAAGCATGTGGTCATCACCTCCGATGTCAGCCCGCGCAACCTGGACGGCATCGAGGAGCGCATGCGCACCCGCTTCGAGTGGGGACTCATGACCGACGTGCAGCCGCCGGACCTTGAGACCCGCATCGCGATCCTGCGCAAGAAGGCTGCGGCCGATGACGTCGCCGCCCCGCCGGACGTCCTCGAGTACATCGCGTCGAACATCACCACGAACATCCGCGAGCTCGAGGGCGCGCTCATCCGCGTCACCGCCTTCGCCGCTCTCAACAAGCAGCCGGTCGACCTCACCCTCGCCCAGGCCGTGCTCAAGGACCTCATCAGCGACGACGACTCCGAGATCACCGCGTCGATGATCATCGGCAAGACGGCGGAGTACTTCGGCATCACGATGGACGAGCTCACCGGCACGAGCCGCAGCCGCGTCTATGTGACCGCCCGTCAGATCGCGATGTACCTGTGCCGCCAGCTCACCGACCTGTCGCTTCCCAAGATCGGCGAGCACTTCGGCGGCAAGGACCACACCACGGTCATGTACGCGGTCAAGAAGGTGGAAGACCAGATCGCGCAGCGTCGTCAGATGTACAACCAGGTGAACGAGATCCACGCCCGCATCAAGCAGTCGCGCTCCTGACGGGCAATTCCACCCAAACCGCCCAGGACGGACCGCGTCGCCCACACGTGTGGATAAGTCTGTGAATTCCCTGGGATAGCGCTCTGTCTCGTCGTCAAGACGCTGTGAACAACATGAACGCGTCGGGGAGCGATGATCGCCTCTCCGCAGCCGTCCACGGCCGCGCAGCTCGGGCTCCACATGGTCTCAACATCCGCAAGAGGCCATCTACCTGGGCGGACCGACGTTCTCCCCAGGATCCCCGAGTGCTACTGCTACTCCCTCTTGTCATTCACTGTTCATCCACAACGACCTTCATGTCATTCCGCCCCGGTCCGACGCGCGACGTGCGGAAGCCACCAGAGGGGCGAGGCGCTGCCCCTGCCGACCGTGCTCGCCCAGCCCTTGTCCGCGGGCGCGTCAGGTGGCGTAGTCTGACCTCCACAAGGAGACAACATGAAGTTTGCGGTCGATCGTGATGTGCTTGCCGATGCCGTGGCTTGGACGGCCCGCGCCGTCCCCACCCGGCCCCCGGTCCCGGTGCTCGCCGGCGTCCTCATCGACGCCTCGGCTGACGGCACGGTGACCCTGTCGAGCTTCGACTACGAGGTCTCTGCCCGCGGCACCTTCCCCGCCACCGTCGAGCGCGAGGGCTCGGTCCTCGTCTCCGGCCGCCTCCTGCGCGAGATCGCCAACGCCCTTCCCCACAAGCCCGTCGAGTTCACGCTCGACGGCACCAAGGTCTCCGTGACGTGCGGCGCCTCGCGCTTCACCCTCGCGACGATGCCGGTCGACCAGTACCCCTCGCTTCCGGAGATGCCGGAGCAGTCGGGCACGGTCGACGGCGCGACGCTGCAGGCCGCGGTCGCGCAGGTGACGTCGGCCGCGTCGCGCGACGAGACCCTTCCCATCCTCACGGGCGTGCGCATGGAGATCGAGGGCTCGACCATCTCGCTCCTGGCCACCGACCGCTATCGCCTGGCGCTGCGCGAGCTGCCGTGGAAGCCGGCGAAACCGGACATCTCGGCGGCCGCGCTCGTGCGCGCCCGCACCCTCAACGACACGGCCAAGGCGCTCGGAGCCGGCGAGGTGTCGCTCGCCCTGAGCACGGGCGGCGGCGTGGACCTGCTCGGTCTTGAGGCCGGCGGACTCGTCACCACGTCGCTGCTCATGGACGGCGACTACCCGCCCGTGCGCCGCCTCTTCCCCGAGGAGACCCCCATCACGGCGGTCGTCAAGACCTCGGACCTCATCGAGGCGACGCGCCGCGTCGCCCTCGTGGCCGAGCGCAACTCCTCGGTGCGCCTCGCCTTCAGCGAGGGCGAGGTCGTGCTCGACGCGGGCCAGAGCGAAGACGCCCAGGCGTCCGAGGCGCTCGAGGCCGTGGTCGAGGGCGGCGAGATCACCGTGGCGTTCAACCCGAGCTACCTGCTCGACGGCCTCACCGCTCTCGGCACCGAGCACGTGCGGATGGGCTTCACGCAGGAGACCAAGGCCGTGGACTTCGTCGGCATCGACAAGCCGGGCGGAACCGTGGCTGCGGAGTTCCGCTACCTCCTGGTCCCGATCCGCATCGCCTCGTGAGCGGATGCGCGTCACAGCCGTCCAGCTGACCGACTTCCGCTCGTACGCCCAGGCGCAGGCCGAGCTCGGTCCTGGCGTCACGACGCTCATCGGCCGCAACGGCCAAGGCAAGACCAACCTCGTCGAGGCGCTGCGGTACCTCTCGACGCTGTCGTCGCACCGCGTGGCGACCGACGCCCCTCTCATCCGCGCGGGCCAGTCGAGCGCCACGGTGCGCGCGCGGGTCGAGAAGGCCGGCCGCTCCCTCATGCTCGAGGTCACGATCAACGCGGGCGGCGTCGCCAACCAGGCCCGCATCGGCAGCAACGCGGTGCGACCGCGCGAGCTGCTGGGGATCCTGCGCACGGTGATCTTCGCCCCCGAGGACCTCGAGCTCGTCAAGGGCGACCCGGCCGCGCGACGCCGCTTCCTCGACGAGCTGTGCGTCGCGCTCCAGCCCGCGCTCGCGGGCGACCTGTCCGACTACGACCGGGTCCTCCGTCAGCGGGTGTCCATGCTCAAGACCGCGAAGGCGGCGCGCGGCGACCTCACCATGCTCGACATCTGGGACGAGAAGCTCGCTGAGCTCGGCGGTCGCATCGTCGCCGCCCGGCTGCGCGCGATCGCCGCGCTCGCGCCGTGGGTGGAGCGCGCCTACGCCGATGTCGCCCCGGGCGCCGCGACGTGCGCGATCTCCTACGTCTCCTCCTTCCTGCTCCCGGAGGGCTCCGATGCCGGGGACGCCGATGCCGGAGCGATCGGCCAGGCGATGCTCGCCGCGCTCCGGGACCGACGCGCGCAGGAGATCGAGCGCGGCGTCACCTTGGGCGGTCCTCATCGCGACGACCTGGCGATCATGCTCGGCGAGCTGCCGGCCAAGGGGTATGCCAGCCACGGCGAGAGCTGGTCGTGTGCGCTGGCCCTGCGCCTGGGCACCTACGACCTGCTCACGAAGGGGGACGACCCCATGGCCGCGGACGACGGCGAGCCGGTGCTCATCCTCGACGACGTCTTCGCCGAGCTGGACTCGAGCCGCCGCGCGGCGCTGGCGCGCCGCGTCGGCGAGGCCAGCCAGGTGCTCATCACCGCCGCAGTCGCTCAGGACGTCCCCGCGGAGCTCGTCGGCGACGTCATCTACGTGACCGCGGGCGAGCTGAGCACGGAGGCCCCGGCATGAGCGACGAGGCGCCCGAGAAGGATCCGCGCGCGACCGGCGTCCCCGACGCCGCGCACGCGGAAGTCGACCCCGGCTCAGACCGTCGGGGTGACGCGGGACCGGACGGCGAGGGCGCGGCGGCATCCGCGGCATCGGGCAGGCGGCGGGACCCTGCCGACATCGCGCGCGAGGCGATGGAGCGCGCCCGCGCGGCCGCGAGGCTGCGCGGCGCTGTGCGCACGTCGCCCGAGCGCGCCCGCGCGCAGAAGCTGCGCAGGCGCGAGGAGACCTCGCCGGAGCCGTACTCGTCCGGGCGCGACCCGCGCGCGATGAGCGAGGCGGTCGAATCCCTCCTGCGCCGCATGGGCTGGACCGAGCAGGTCGAGGTCGCGTCCGTGACCGCGCGCTGGCGAGAGGTCATCGGCGACCAGATCGCGGACCACTGCGAGCCCGAGGCGTTCGAGGACGGCATCCTCACCCTGCGCGCCTCCTCGACCGCGTGGGCCACGCAGCTCAACCTCATGTCCGGCCAGATCCGGCACCGGCTCAACGAGGAGTTCGGCCGCGAGATCGTCCGCGAGCTCACGATCCTGGGACCCGTGGGCAGGTCGTGGACCAAGGGGCCGCGCTCGGTGCGCGGGCGCGGGCCGCGCGACACCTACGGGTGATCCGTTGCGTCGCCCCGAAAACTCCAGTGCCAGACTTCTCCCCAATCGCCCCCGATTGGCGCGAGAAAGCCCCTCAGCGCGACTAGAATCGTTCCAGATAGGACGCGAGGCCTCCCAGCCCGCGTCCGTGCGCTGGAAGGGCGAAAATGGCTCAACAGAAGGCTCAGCCGACGGAGGCTGCGTACGGCGCAGAGAACATCACCGTTCTGGAGGGCCTCGAGGCCGTCCGCAAGCGCCCGGGCATGTACATCGGCTCGACCGGTGAGCGAGGCCTCCACCACCTGGTGTACGAGGTCGTCGACAACTCCGTCGACGAGGCGCTCGCCGGATACTGCGACACCATCTCCGTGACGCTCCTGGCAGACGGCGGTGTGCGCGTCGAGGACAACGGCCGCGGCATCCCCGTCGACATCCACCCCACCGAGGGCAGGCCCACGGTCGAGGTCGTCATGACGATCCTGCACGCCGGAGGAAAGTTCGGCGGCGGCGGGTACGCGGTCTCCGGCGGCCTCCACGGCGTCGGCATCTCCGTCGTCAACGCGCTGTCCAAGCGCGTCGAGACCGAGGTGCGCCGTCAGGGCCACGTGTGGCGCCAGAGCTTCGCCGACGGCGGCAAGCCGCAGGGCACGCTCGTCAAGGGAGCGAAGACCGACGCGACGGGCACCACTCAGACCTTCTGGGCGGACCCGGAGATCTTCGAGACCACCGAGTACGACTTCGAGACGCTGCGGGCCCGCTTCCAGCAGACCGCGTTCCTCGCCAAGGGCCTGCAGATCACCTTCACCGACGAGCGTCCCGGCCACGGCGTCGCGACCGACGAGGTCGCCGACGAGGAGGCGCCGGCGGTGCGCAGCGTCACCTACAAGTACGACGGCGGCCTGGTGGACTACGTCGCCCACCTCAACGCCGCGAAGAAGGTCGAGCTCGTCCACCCCGAGGTCATCTCGTTCGAGGCCGAGGACCCCGAGCGACGCATGACCCTCGACATCGCGATGCAGTGGACCAACGGCTACTCCGAGGCGGTGTTCACCTACGCGAACCTCATCTCGACGACCGAGGGCGGCACGCACGAGGAGGGCTTCCGCGCCGCGCTGACCTCGCTCG
>QGUM02000107.1:0-6214 GCA_003242455.2 Actinomycetes bacterium | reverse complement strand
GCCCACCGTCAGGCGCAGCCGCGCGCCCACCGCGTCGGACCCGTGCTCGCCGCTCACGTCGACGGATCCGGGCTCAGGGCCGGGTCCTCGGGCTCGAGCACGGGCGCGGCCTGCCGCGCGGACTCGAGCTTCCACGGCACGGCGGCCACGACGACGTTGGGCACCTGCAGCAGCTGAGCGCGCAGGCGTGCGGTCGAGCGGTTGTGCAGCAGCTGCTCCCACCAGCGTCCCACCAGGTACTCGGGCACGTAGACGACGACGGCGTCGCGCGGCGAGCTGCGATGCAGCGTGCGCACGTAGTCGAGCACTGGTCCCACGAGGTCACGGTACGGGGAGTCGAGGATCACGAGCGGCACGCCCACCTCGAGCTGGGTCCAGCGCTTCTCGAGGGCCGCGGTGGCTCCCCTGTCCATCTGCACGGAGACGGCCTTGAGGGTCGAGTGACGCGCGGCCTTCGCGTAGGCGAGGGCGCGCAGCGCGGGACGGTGCAGCTGCGCGACGAGCACGATGCCGTGGGTCGCGGAGGGCAGCGCGGTCGCGTGGCCGTCCGCCGGGACGGCAAGGTCCGCGCGCACCTTCGCGTAGTGGCGCGCGATGCCGTGCATGAGCAGGACGAGCACGACGATGCACACCACGGCGATCCACGCGCCGTTGGCGAAGTTGAACGTCGCCGTGACGATGAGCACGGCGCTCGCGACCACACCCGCCGCGATGTGCAGCGTCCGCCGAGCATGCAGCGCGACGCTCTCGCGCGGCTCGGTCGCCAGGGCGATCCTGTTCGACGCCCAGCGCACCATCGCGATCTGGCCGAGCACCACGGACGTGAACACGCCCACGATGTACATGTGGATGAGGCGCTCGATCTGCGCACCCGACGCGACGAGCACCACGGCGGACAGCACCGCGACCGCGAGGATGCCGCCGCGCAGGACGAGCCGGTCGTTGCGCATCGTGAGCTGGCGCGGCAGGAAGTTGTCGGCCGCGAGCAGCGAGGAGATGCGCGAGAAGCGCCGGAACACGGCCGATGCCGCCGCGTACAGGATCGCCGCGACGGACACGATGACGACCCAGATGGCCGCCTCGTGCCGCAGCACGCGGTCCGCGACCTGGACCACCACGGGGCCGTTGCCGAAGTCGCTCACTCCGTGCGTCCACGCGAGCAGCGACACGCCCAGGAAGGCCGCCGCGCTCGCCGTCACGGCGATGAGCAGCGTGCGGGCGGCCCGCGTGCCGCGCGGCTCGGCATGGTGCGGACCCGCCGAGGCGAGATGCTCGACGCCCGTGGCCATGACCGCGCCCGATGCCACGGCGCCCGCGTAGGCGACGAGGAGCGGCCAGGTCTCGGGGGCATCGGCCGGGCTGGACGGGACGGCGCCCTCCGTCCGCCGCAGCCAGCCCAGGACCACGACGGCGATGACGACGACGAGGAAGCCGTTCCACACCGTCACGAGCACGCGCACGCGATCGCGGATGCCGCGCAGGTTCGCGAGCGTCATCACCGCGAGCACGCCCAGGGCGATCGCGCGCATCCAGTGCGCGGTGTGAGGGAACGCGAAGACGACCACCTCGGTGAGCGCGGCGATCGACACCGCGACGGTGAAGACGTAGTCGGTCAGGAGGGACGCGCCCGTGATGACGCCCCAGCGGCGGCCCAGCTTGTCGCGCACGAGGCCGTAGTCGCCGCGCTCGTTCGGGAAGGCGCTCACCTGGGACGCGTAGGCGGCGCCCAGCAGCAGCATGATCCCGACGACGCCCGCCGCCATGTACGGGATCGCGCCACGCTGGTGGGCGGACTCGAGGGCGTCGATGAGGGCGTCAGGCCCGTACGCGACGGCCGAGAGGATGCTCGCGCCGAAGACGGCGAGCGCGAGCCGCGTGCGCAGCGTCTCCGGTCGCGCCGAATCGGTCG
Organism: Actinomycetes bacterium; assembly: GCA_003242455.2. GTDB lineage: Bacteria > Actinomycetota > Actinomycetes > Actinomycetales > Demequinaceae > Demequina. The sequence goes on along the minus strand of QGUM02000107.1, from coordinate 4,305 downwards.
CGATCGGCGAGCCGAACACGATGCGCTTGAGCCGCTCGGCGAATCGCTGCACGGCTCACCATCCTAGGCACCCCGGGTATACGGTGGGTCATTGTGCATGTGGTGATCATGGGCTGCGGCCGCACGGGCGCCACTCTCGCCGCAGAGTTCGAGTCTCGCGGCCACTCCGTCGCCGTCATCGACATGCGTGCCGACGCCTTCCGCCGCCTCCCCTCCGACTTCCAGGGCCAGAAGATCACCGGCGTGGGCTTCGACCGCGACACGCTCGCCGCGGCCGGCGTCGAGGAAGCCTACGGCTTCGCGGCGGTCTCCGACGGCGACAACTCGAACATCCTGGCCGCGCGCGTCGTGCGCGAGACGTACGGCGTCGAGAACGTCGTGGCGCGCATCGCCGACTCCGGGAGAGCGGAGGTCTACCGCCGCCTGGGCATCCCGACGGTCGCGCCGGTCCCGTGGACCGCCGCGGAGATCATGGGCCGCCTGCTCCCCGGCAGCTCCGAGGACCTGTACACGGACCGCGACAGCGGCGTGACGCTGCGTCGCCTGCGCGTCAACGAGGCGTGGATCGGCCGGCCCTACGCAGAGCTTGAGGCAGCCGCCGCGGCCCGCGTCGCGTACGTGACGCGCTTCGGCGCCTCCCTGCTGCCCACGCCGGACACGCTCGTCCAAGACGGCGACGACGTGTTCGTCGTGCTCTTGGCGGGCACGGAGCGCAAGGCCGAGAAGGTCTTCGCCCGACCGCCGGGGACCGCGTCATGAAGGTCCTCATCGCCGGCGCGGGCTCCGTGGGACGCTCCATCGCGCGCGACCTGCTCGCCCACGGCCACTCCGTGCTGCTCATCGACAGCAATCCCGCCGCCATGCGCGTCGCGCAGGTCGCCGACGCCGAGTGGATGCTCGCCGACGCGTGCGAGCTGTCCGCGCTGGAGGAGGCCGGCGTCGAGGACATGGACGTCGTGGTCGCGGCCACCGGAGACGACAAGGCCAACCTCGTCATCTCCTTCCTCGCCAAGACCGAGTTCGGGGTGCCGCGCACCGTGGCCCGCGTCAACAACCCTCGCAACGAGTGGCTCTACGACGAGACGTGGGGCGTGGACGTCGCCGTGTCGACCCCGCGCATCATGACCGCGATGGTCGAGGAGGCCGTGGCAGTCGGAGACGTGGTGCGGGTGTTCTCGTTCCGGCAGTCAGGCGCGGCCATGGTCGAGGTGACGCTGCCCACCGATTCCCCGTCCGTGGGCGCGCTCGTGCGCGACATCACGTGGCCGCAGGACGTGGTGCTCTCGTGCATCGTCCGCGGCGACCGCGTCATCGCCCCAAGCCCCGAGGACACCCTCGAGGCTCACGACGAGCTGCTGTTCATCGTCTCTGCTGAGGCTGACGCTGAGGAGCTGGAGAGAGTTCTACGCGCCGGACCAGGAGCCACATGACCCACAGGGTCAGCGCGAAGTAGGGGGCGCCCAGGGCGAGCTTTGCGACGCCCAGCGCGGCCGTGGCGTTGGCCAGGTACAGCGGCACCTGGACACCCAGGCGGATGACCTGGCTCACGGCGTAGATCGCGGTCGCGAGGTGGAAGCGGCGCATCGCCGCCGGGTTGCCGCGCCAACGCGATCCCCAGCCGCGCACCAGGCCCACGACGATGCCCACGGCCGGCCAGCGCACGATCATCGACACGATCACCGCCGCCGTCAGCGCGCCGGTGAGCCACAGCCCCGGAACGAAGTAGCCGCGCGCCTCACCCACTCGCCACGCCCAGATCGCGCCCAGGACCACGCCGAAGACGCCGCTGAGGGCCTGCGTCACCGGCGTGCGCTGCACGAGGCGCGCCACGACGAGGACGGCGACGGTCGCCAGGGCCGCGATGACGGGGACGCGGAAGCCGCCGACGACGATGAAGGCGGTGACGAAGACGACGCCCGGCAGCGCCGACTCGATGAGCCCGCGCCACCCGCCGATCGCCTCCTGCAGGCTGAAGTCTCCGCCCAGCGCCGATGCCGGGCCGGCGACGGCGCGCTCCTTGTGCTGGAGGTGCTCGTCGGACGTGCGGCCGTCGCGGCGCTCCTGCCCCGCGCTCACGCAGAGCCCTCGAGGTCATAGCGTGGGTTGTGGATCCGCAGCACGCCGTCCTCGGACACGACGCGGCCGTGCGCGGCCAGACGCTGACCGGGGCGGATGCCGGGGATGAGACGACGGCCCATGAAGACGATCTCGACCACACCGGTGCCATCGTCGACGGCGGCGACCAGGCGTGCGGGACCGTCGAGCGGCGAGACCTCGGTGCGCACGATGCGTCCCGCGACGGTCACGGTGGCTCGCTCGCGGGCCTCGCCGACGGGCGTGGTGCCCTCGGTGCGAGCGTCGGGCACGGCGGTCACTGCTGCGCGGGCTCCGCGTCGTCGGCGACGGCCGGCGCCTGAGGCATCGCGTCGAAGTCGATCTGCCCGGGAGGCGGCGCCAGCTCGAGCACCTCACCCTCGGCACGGGCATCGGTGCCGCGCTCGACCGCGATGTGGCTGAGGAAAGCGTCGACCCGGGCGATCGTCGCATCGGACAGGACCGAGGGGCCCGTCACGACGGCGCGCAGCATCCACTTGTCGCCGTCGATGCCCACGAAGCGCATGGGCACGTCGTGGGTGAGGTTCGTGCCGCGCTCGCGCACGGTGATGGTCGCGATGAGCTCGGGGCCGAAGCGGCCCTCGACGACCTGCTGGTGGCCTGCGCCGCGCTGGAGCCGAGCGATCAGGGCGCGACGCACCTGGGGCCACAGCGACTTGCCCGAGCGTGCGGCGAGCACCTGGAGCTGGACGGCGCAGTCGTTGACGAGGACGGAGACCGCGCCCACCTTGCGGTGCTTGGGATCGATCTCGACCCGCGCCTTGATGCCGGCGATGGCAGGCAGGCGCAGCGGGCCGAAGTCGATGAAGTGGGCGTCTGCCGGGGCGTCGGCGAGGCTCCACGGGCCGTCGGCGGGCGCGATGTCGCCCAGGCCGTCGTCGGCGCGCTCGATGTGCTCGTCGGTGGCTGCCGTCATGACGTCTTCCCCGTCCCGGTGGACCCGAATCCACCCTCGCCGCGATGTGAGCCGGGCAGCGCCTCGACCTCGATGAAGTGTGCCCTCTCGACCCGCTGGATGACCAGCTGCGCGATGCGGTCGCCCACCTCGAACGACACGGACTCGTGCGGGTCGGTGTTGATGAGCGTGACGGCGATCTCCCCGCGATAGCCGGCGTCCACCGTCCCCGGGGCGTTGACGATAGTCACCCCGTTACGCGCCGCGAGACCGGAGCGCGGATGCACGAAGGCGGCGTAGCCGTTCGGGAGGGCGATGCGGACGCCCGTGCGGACCGTCCTGCGCTCGCCGGGGCCGAGCGTCACCGCCTCACGCGTCGTGAGGTCCGCGCCGGCGTCCCCCGGGTGCGCGTACGACGGCACGGGCACATCGGGCTCGGTGGTGCTGATGAGCACCTCGACGTCGCTCATAGCGAGCCTTAAGCGGCGCACTCCGAGCAGATGGGCTGGTCCTTCTTGAACTCAGCGAGCTGGCTGCGGTGGTGCACCAGGAAGCAGGACATGCACGTGAACTCGTCCTGCTGGGGCGGGAGGACACGGACGGAGAGCTCCTCGCCGGACAGGTCGGCGCCAGGCAGCTCAAAGCCCTCGGCTGCGTCGGCCTCGTCCTCGTCGACCACACCCGACGACTTGTCCGCACGACGTGCCTTGAGCTCCTCGATGGAGTCGGCGGCGATCTCGTCGTCGGTCTTTCGCGGGGCGTCGTAGTCGGTCGCCATGCGGCGTATCTCCTTCACCTCGTAGGTGTGTGGTCAATGTCCGTGCGGGTCATTTTGTTCCCGCGTGGCGCACGCATTCTGCCCCACGGGCAGAGTTTCCGCTAATCAGACGGTCGGCGTGTCCCAGGGCGACTCGCCGCCGGCGGCCACGATCGCGTCGCGCAGCTCCTCCCACACCCGGGGCATCGCGGCGATGAGCAGGCCGTGGTGGGCGGGTCCGCCGTCCGCGGCGCCGATGCGGACGCCGGCCTCCTCCGCGACGAGGGCGCCTGCGGCGAAGTCCCACGGATTGAGGCCGTTCTCGTAGTAGACGTCGAGGTCGCCGGCGGCCACGAGGCACAGGTCGACGCTGCACGCTCCCAGCCGGCGGATGTCGCGCACCTGGGGCAGGATCTGGGCGACCACGCGCGCCTGGGCCGCCCGCCACGAGGCCACGTACTGGAATCCGGTGGCCAGGAGGCTCTGGGACAGCGGGGCGGCATCGGTGCGCTTCAGCGGCGTCTCGTCCCGCCAGGAG
>QGUM02000106.1:0-6306 GCA_003242455.2 Actinomycetes bacterium | reverse complement strand
ACCCTGGAGGACGCGATGGAACACCCCGAGAAGTACCCGCAGCTGACGATCCGCGTGTCGGGTTATGCGGTGAACTTCGTGAGGCTCACCCGCGAGCAGCAGCTCGACGTCCTGTCGCGCACCTTCCACGCCGAGCTGTAGACGGAACGGAGCACTGTCGCGATGTCAGTCACACTGCCGCCGCCGTGCGTGACAACGCCGGACATGACGGACGCGGACGAACAGCTGCGTGAGTCCGTCCGCGCCCGCTCCGGCGAGACCGGCTCGGTGCACTCATGGGAGCTCGTCACCGCGGTCGACGGACCCGGCACGCGCCTCACGGTGTTCCTCGCGGGCTGCGCCCTGCGGTGCCAGTACTGCCACAACCCCGACACCTGGACCATGCGTGCGGGGACGCGCAAGAGCATCGACGAGGTGCTCGCGCGGCTGGCGCGGTACGAGACGGTGCTCAAGGCGAGCGGCGGCGGTGTGACGGTCTCCGGCGGTGAGCCCCTGCTCCAGGCGGCGTTCGTGGAGAAGATCTTCCGCGGCGCCAAGGAGATGGGCCTGCACACCGCGCTCGACACGTCGGGCTTCCTGGGGGCTCGCGCGAGCAACCGCCTGCTCGCGGACACCGACCTGGTGCTGCTCGATGTGAAGTCGGGACTGCCGGACGTGTACCGCGAGGTCACGGGTCGCGCGCTCGCGCCGACTCTCGACTTCGGTCGTCGCCTCAGCGCGCGGGGCGTGCCGATGTGGGTGCGCTTTGTGCTGGTGCCCGGCCTGACCGATGGCGAAGAGAACGTCGAGGCCGTCGCGGACTACGCCGCGAGCCTCACGGGAGTCGAGCGCCTCGAGGTGCTGCCCTTCCACCAGATGGGCCGCGAGAAGTGGAAGTCGCTCAACGTCAAGTACCCCCTCGAGGACACGCAGCCGCCGAGCGCGGAGCTCATCGCGCGCGTGCGTGAGCAGTTCGCGTCGCGCGGGCTGAATGTGACCGTCGCCTAGGGGCGGCTTGCTGGACGGGACGCCGCCCCGTGCCGTAGGGCGACTGGGCGCCGGTGACCCTTCAGGGCGTCCTTCTCACGTTAGAGCCGGCGTCCCTCACTTCCGCGGCGAACCTGACCGGAAAAGTACTGAACCGGCCGGTGTCGATGGTGGACACCTAGATTCCAGCTCCCGAGTTCGCTAGAGTTGCTTGTGCAGGACGCTCCACGGAGCCTCCCGCAGTAGCCGAGACCCCGCCCAGGCGGGGTTTCGTGCTTCTCGGGCCAGATGTACACCCGGCGAGTGCACTTCTCGAGGCTCTCGCGAATCTTGCGCATTGATGCCCGTGCGGCCGGGGCTTCGCGCTCGACCGTCTCCCGCCGGTTAGTGAAGTAGGTGGCCAGGTCGGCGGCTTGAAGCAGGCGACTGTGATGTGAAGGGCCGAAGTACAGGGTGTCCACCAGGCGGGTGATCTTACGCGCGGAGTAGCCGGCGCTGGGCCCGAGCGTCATACGCCGGAAGCGTCTCCGCCCGTCCTCGGCCGTGTGGTGTTCATCGGCCACCACGATGGCGTCGTCGCCTTGATCGGTGAGCCACTCATCGGCGGATTCCAGTGCTTGCGCTAACGCCAGTTCGTGAACGGGATAGGGCTTGGCGTATCGCTCCCGCAACCTTTCGATGTCGACTCCGCGGCACACGAACGTGGCTCCCGAGTTCGCTATGGACTTGACCGCAAGGACGCAAGCTTTCGCTCTCATGGGTATGCCTACCGTCGACCAGTCACCCTCACCGTGGAACATGTCGTAGGCGTGGAATTCCGAGTCTGGATCGAAGCCGGGGCTTGCTTCGGCAACGATTCGCCCGATGCGGTCGAGGCTGGCCTGGATGTGCCGGATTGCGTCTGCATCGGCAATCAGAGCACCGATGAAATAAACCTGGCCGTCGCGCTCTGACTCGTCAACAAAGACCACTCTCATCCAGCAATTGTTCCTGGTACCACTGACATTCCATGGGAATGGATGCGGCTGAACGCTCCAAGTCTTCCTGCCTCCGCGCCTGCCTGCCGTCTTCGCAGCCGCCCGCCGCCCCGCGTGACGAACTCGCCACGTGCGCGGACCAAGGTCCCGGGGTCCCGACTAGGCTCGCTACCAGGATGGTTGTAGACCCGCAACGCTCGAGGGAGGCTCCATGGCCGTCATCGCGACAGTCCGCGACGAGGCACGCGATCCGCGCGTGGCTCTCACCCCTGACGTGGTCCGGCAGCTCGTTGCCAAGGGCCACGAGGTGCTCATCGAGAAGGGAGCCGGCGCGGCCGCGGGCTGGCGCGACGTCGACTACGTCGACGCCGGTGCGCAGATCTCCGCAGGGACTGCCGCCGCCAAGAAGGCCGATGTCGTGGTGAGCATCGGCCGCCCGCCCGCCGCCGTGCTGAGCGCGCTGAGCCCGGGCGCAGTGGTGGTGGGACTCCTCGAGCCATGGACCGACACCACGGACCTGGACCGCGCGGTGGATCGCGGAGTGCATGTGCTCGCGATGGAGCGGCTGCCGCGCCAGCTGTCTCGCGCCCAGTCGATGGACGTCCTCACTTCGCAGGCCTCGATCGCCGGCTACCGCGCCGTCCTGGTCGCGGCTCACTCTTACGGCCGCTACCTGCCGATGATGGTGACGGCCGCGGGCACGGCCAAGCCCGCATCGGTGCTCGTCTTGGGAGCGGGAGTCGCGGGGCTGCAGGCCATCGCGACAGCTCGCCGGCTGGGTGCCCGTGTCACCGCGTACGACGTGCGTCCCGCCGCGCGCGACGAGATCGCCTCGCTCGGCGCCGCGTTCCTCGACCTGGGCGTGAGCGCAGCCGGTGAGGGCGGCTACGCGCGCGAGCTCACCAAGGAAGAGGCCCAAGCCCAGCGCGAGGCGCTGTCCGCGGCCATCGCGGACTTCGACATCGTCATCGCCACGGCCAAGGTGCCCGGCCGGACCCCGCCGCTGCTGGTTCCGGCATCGGCGCTGTCCGCGATGAAGCCGGGGAGCGTGGTGGTGGACCTCGCCGCAAGCGAGCTCGGCGGCAACGTCGCGGGGTCGCAAGACGGCCAGACGCTCGTCACGCCGCGGGGGGTGACGGTCATCGGCGCCGGAGCGATCGCCGCCGAGATGGCGCCGGCGGCATCGGACGCCTATGCGCGCAACATGCTCGCGGTCATCGAGGCGCTCGCGCCTGACGGCGAGCTCGCCGTGAACGAGGACGATGAGGTGGTGGGCGCGCTGAGCCTCAGCACCCGTGAGGAGGCGGCGGCATGACCCCCGAGCTGATGGCCGACCTCGGCCTGTTCGTGCTCGCCTTGCTGGTGGGCTTCGAGGTCATCTCCAAGATCCCCGCCACGCTGCACACCCCGATGATGTCCGGCGCCAACTCCATCCACGGCGTGGTGCTGGTGGGCGCGATCCTCATCGCCGGCATCGTGGACAGCCCGCTGGGCTACGCCCTCACCTTTGTGGCGGCTGCCTTCGCCGCGGCGAACGTCGTGGGCGGGTACGTGGTCACCGACCGCATGCTCGGGATGTTCCGCTCCAAGGACAAGGCGCCCAAGGCCGATGCCAAGGCCGCCGCGAACGCGGCCGTCCCGAACGCCGATGCCGGGGAGGCCCGCTCATGACCGCCGTCGCCATCGTCGTGGGCATCGTCTACCTGATCGCCGCCACGACCTTTGTGCTGGGCCTTCACCTCATGCGCTCGCCCGCGACCGCGCGTCGCGGCAACCTGCTGAGCGCCTCCGGCATGGCCGCCGCGATCCTCGCGACGGTCGCGCTCATCTCCACCGAGGCGGCGTTCCACGTCACCGCATGGGGCTGGATCGCGCTGGGATCCGGCACCGCGCTGGGCGGCGTGGCCGGAGCCGTGAGCGCGCGTCGGGTCAAGATGACCGCGATGCCGCAGCTCGTGTCCTTGTTCAATGCGGTCGGTGGCGGCGCGGCCGCCGTGATCGCGTTCCCAGAGATCCTCCACTCTCTCGACGCCTCGAGCCTGCCCGTGAGCCTGAGCCTGTTCGTGGGCCTGGACATCCTCATCGGCGCGGTGACGTTCACCGGCTCGCTCATCGCGGCGGGCAAGCTGCAGGGCTGGGTCTCAGGCGCGCCGCTGACGTTCCCGGGCTCGCGCGCCCTGACGGCGCTCGCGGCCGTGGTGGGCGTCGGCTCGGTGGTGTGGCTCGTGGCCGCGCCATCCGTGGCGCCTCTCGTCGTGCTGGCCGTCGCCGCCTCCGCCTTTGGCGTCCTCATGGTGCTGCCCATCGGCGGCGCCGACATGCCCGTGGTCGTCTCGCTCCTCAACGCCTTCACCGGGCTGGCCGTCGCCATGTCCGGCTTCGTGGTGGGCAACGACATCCTCATCGTCGCAGGCGGCCTCGTGGGAGCGTCCGGCACGATCCTCACCAAGCTCATGGCCGATGCCATGAACCGCTCCGTCATGGCGATCATGGTCGGCGGCTTCGGCACCGGCGACGGCGGGGGACAGGCGGGCGCGGCATCGGGCGGGACGGTGCGCCGGACCGACGCCGACGATGTCGCGCTCCAGCTCGCCTACGCGTCGTCCGTCATCATCGTGCCCGGCTACGGACTCGCCGCCGCCCAGGCCCAGCGCGAGGCGGGAGAGCTCGCCAAGTCGCTCGTCGCGCGCGGGGTGCACGCGCGCTTCGCGATCCATCCCGTCGCGGGCCGCATGCCCGGCCACATGAACGTCCTCCTTGCCGAGGCCGACGTGCCGTATGAGCTCCTGGTCGAGATGGACGACATCAACGGCCAGTTCGAGGGCTGCGACCTGGCCCTGGTGGTGGGCGCCAACGACGTCACCAACCCGGCCGCGCGGCGCCCCGGCAACGCCATCTCCGGCATGCCCATCCTGGACGTGGACAAGGCCCGCCAGGTGGTCGTCGTCAAGCGCTCGCTGGGCCACGGCTACGCCGGCCTCGACAACGAGCTCTACGGCCTCGAGAAGACCTCCATGCTCTTCGCCGACGCGAAGAAGGGCTTGGCAGGGATCCTCGCCGCGCTCAAGGAGCACGCCGCATAGCCGACGGGGGGAACGCCAAGCCGATGATCGAGGACTTCTTCCCCTCGGTCACCGCCGCCGCCGCGGCCGGGTTCGTGGGCCTGCTGTCGCTCGCGAACATGGCCGGGCGCATCGGCTGGTCCAGCCTGTCCGACGTCCTGGGCCGCAAGCGCAACTACATGATGTACCTGGGCGTGGGAGCCGTGGCGTACACGCTCGTGGCGACCGCGGGCCCGTCGTCGGTGGTGCTCTTCGTCGTGCTCGCCGTCGTCATCCTGAGCTTCTACGGCGGCGGCTTCGCCACCATCCCGGCCTACCTCAAGGACGTGTTCGGGGAGCTCGAGGTGGGGGCGATCCACGGCCGCCTGCTGACCGCGTGGTCCGCCGCCGGCATCGCGGGGCCGCTCATCGTCAACGGCGTGCTCGACACCCTCGAGGCCAAGGGCGTGACGGGCGCAGAAATGTACCGTCCGTCGCTGCTGATCATGGTCGGCGTCCTCGCCATCGGCTTCACCGCGAACCTGCTGGTGCGCCGCATCCCGGAGAAGTACCACGAGCCGGCCGACGCCGTCGCCGACCATGAGCGCGAGCTCGTCACGACCGCCAAGGAGGCATGACATGAAGGCCAGCCGCATCCTGCCGCACGTCCTGTGGGTCGTCGTCGGCTCGGGGCTGCTGTACGGGATCTCCCAGACCGCGATCAAGGCGTCGGCCCTGTTCACCGGCTGATCGCCGCCCTCGCGCCGCCTGCGCCGCCTGGCCCGGGACCTCGAGGGCCCTTCGTCCCGGGACCTAGGACCGAGGAAGACGCCCGACGGCGGTCATAGCGTCGAGGTGTGGAGCTCACGGGGGCGCCACACGAGGGAGAGTCGCCATGACCACCACCGCGCACGACGCGAAGACCCAGCCCGAGGCATCGGCCGCCCAGGAGGTGGACGCGCTCGTCGCCAGAGCCCAGCGGGCGCTCGCGGCGTACAGCACCTTCACCCAGGACGACGTGAACCTCCTGGTCAAGAAGGCCTCCGTCGCCGCACTCAACCAGCACGGCGCGCTCGCCAAGCTCGCGGTCGAGGAGACCGGACGCGGGGTCTTCGAGGACAAGGCCGTCAAGAACATCTTCGCGTGCGAGCACGTGACGCACTCGATGGCGCCCATGAAGACCGTGGGCGTCATCCACGAGGACCCGCTGCTGGGCATCACCGAGATCGCCGAGCCCGTGGGCGTGGTCGCCGGCATCACCCCCGTCACCAACCCGACCTCGACCGCGATCTTCAAGTCGCTCATCGCGCTCAAGACGCGCA
>QGUM02000105.1:0-6369 GCA_003242455.2 Actinomycetes bacterium | reverse complement strand
CGGGCTCCCGCGAGGGCTCCGCGCCGTAGGCGATGACGCGGGTGTCGGCGCGCACAGCATCGGCGACGGCGCGGGCGCCCGGGTCGTCGACGCAGACGATGACCGTGCCGCACGAGCGCGCGAACTCCACGAAGGCCTCGTGCAGCGCGGCGAGGTCGTGGTACCTGTCGAAGTGGTCAGCCTCGATGTTCGTGATGACGCCCACGGCGGGCCGGTAGCGCAGGAACGAGCCGTCCGACTCGTCGGCCTCGACGACGCCGATGCCGCTCGAGCCCGCGTAGCCGCCCGCCACGGCGCCCTCGACCCCGAACACGCGCGCGCCCACCGCGAAGCTCGCGTCCACGCCCGCGCCGTGCAGCGCGGTGGCGACCATGGCGGAGGTCGTGGTCTTGCCGTGGGATCCCGCGACGGCGGCGAGCGTCACGCCCTCGAGCGCCGCCACGAGCGCCTCGGAGCGATGCCACACCGTGATGCCGAGCTCGCGGGCGCGCGCCAGCTCCGGGTTCGTCTCGCGCACGGCCGTCGAGATGACGACCACGTCCGCGCCCTCGACGAGGCTCGGGTCCTCCCCCACCCTCACGTCCAGTCCCGATCCCTCGAGCGACTCGAAGTACGCGGAGCGCTTCCGGTCCGTGCCGGTGACGCTCGCCCCGCGCGCAGCCCACAGGTGGGCGACGGCCGACATGCCGGATCCGCCCACGCCGATGAAGTGCATCCGCATCAGCCCACAGCTCCCTCGATCATGGCCACGAGCCGCTCCGCGCCGTCACGGATCCCGATGCTCGCCGTCGCGGCCACGGCGGCCGCGCGGGCATCGGCGTCGAGGACGAGCCGCTGAGCGTGCTCGTGGAGGACGTCTGGCGTGAGGTCCGCGTCCGCGACGAGCACGGCCGCGCCTGCGTCCACCGCGGGACGCGCGTTGAGCGCCTGCTCCCCGTTGCCGTGCGGCAGCGGCACGTACACGGCCGGGATGCCGAGCGCGGAGATCTCGCTGACCGTCGCCGCGCCTGCGCGGCACACCACGGCATCGGCCGCCGCGAAGGCCGTCGCCATGTCGTGCGCGTACTCCTGGACCAGGTAGCGGCCGCGCACGGCGGGGTCGAGGGCCTCGCGCACCGCCTCGGCCTCCTGGGACTTGCCGCGCCCGGTGAGGTGGAGGACATGGATGCCGCGCTCGACGAGCGCGCCCACGGCCCCCGCCGTCGCGGCGTTGAGGCTCGCGGCTCCGAGAGATCCGCCCGTGACGAGGAGAGTCGGGGCGTCGGCGGGCCAGCCCAGGCGCGCACGGGCGTCGGCGCGCACGGCGTGGCCGCCGCCGTCCGCCAGCGCGTCGGCGAGCCGGCGGATGTCGGGACGCAGCGGCAGCCCCGTGAGCGTGGCGCCCGGCAGCGGGGTGCCGGGGAACGTGACCGCCACCCCGGCGGCGCCGCGCGCCCCCCAGCGGTTGGCGAAGCCGGGCCGCGCGTTCGCCTCGTGGACCACCCACGGGATGCGGCGTCGCCGCGCGGCCATGTACGCCGGGGCGGAGACGTAGCCGCCGAAGCCCACCACGACGTCGGCTCCGGACGCGTCGATGGCGCGCGCGGACTCGCGCACCGCGCGCTGGAGGTTCAGAGGCAGGCGGGCGAGGTCCCCGGAGAGTCGGCGGGGCAGCGGCACGCGCGGGATCGTCAGGAGCGGGACGTCCGCTCGAGGCACGAGGTCCGCCTCGAGGCCCTGTTCGGTCCCGAGCGCGGCGACCGTGTGCCCCCGCGCGCGCAGGAGCGCGGCCGTGGCGAGCAGGGGGTTGACGTGGCCGGCCGTGCCGCCGCCAGCGAGCAGGACGTCAGCCACGCCGCCCTCGAGACAGGACGGCGAGCGAGCGGCGCACCATCGAGCGGCGCGCGGCGAACGCCTCCGGCGCGCCGGGCTCCGTGCGTGCGAAGGCCATGAGGGCGCCGATGCCCGCGAGGGTCATGACGAGCGAGGAGCCTCCCGAGGACACGAGCGGCAGCGGGACGCCCGTGACGGGAAGCAGCTCGAGGACCACGGCGATGTTGATGAGCGCCTGGCCGATGATCCACGCGCCGATGGCGCCGGCGGCGATCTTGACGAACGGGTCGCGATGGCGCACCACGATGCGGTTGACGGCCACCACGAGCATGCCGATCGCGAGGAGCACCACGAGCGTGCCGATGAGCCCGAACTCCTCGCCGATGATCGCGAAGATGAAGTCGTTGTCCGCTGCGGGCAGGTAGCCCCACTTCTCGCGGCTCATGCCGGGCCCCAGGCCCCACAGGCCGCCCGTCGCGAGCGCCCACGTGCCGTGGGTCTGCTGGAGGCACTCGTCGGTGGGGTCGCACGTGGGCGACAGCCACACCGTGAGGCGCTTGACGCGCGAGTCGGCGGAGAAGACCAGGACGGTCATCGCGGCCGCGAGCAGGACCGCGCCGGTGACGAAGAAGCGCAGCGGCAGCCCTGCGACCCAGTACGCGCCGCATGCGAGCACCGCGATGATGATGGCGGTGCCCATGTCGTGGCCGCCCAGGACGAGCGCGAGCACGATGCCCGTCGCGATGCCGCCGGGCACGAGGATGCGCTTGACGGTCGTGAGCTCGTGCTGGAAGGTCGCGAGCACGACGCCCAGGTACAGCGCGAGGCCCAGCTTGGCGACTTCCGACGGCTGCATCGTGATGAAGCCCAGGCGGATCCAGTTGCGGTTTCCGCCCGAGCTCTCGCCCGCGACGAGCACCACGACCAGCAGGCCCACGGCCGCGTACAGGATGAGCGGCGAGACGCGCTTCCACCCGTTGACCGACATCCGCGAGCCCACCGCGAGGCACACGAGGCCCATCACGAGCGCCGCGAGCTGGATGAAGAACAGGCGGTACGGGTCGCCGTCCTCATGGCGGATCGACAGGATCGACGAGCTCGACAGGACCACGGCGAGACCGATGAGCAGGAGGATGCCGGTCGCCGCCACGAGCAGGTAGTACGAGGCGGCAGGAGAACGCCAGGCGGAGATGCGGGCATCGGGACGCGAGGCCGTGGCCGTCATGCTCGCCTCCTTACAGCGCCCTCACCTCCGCGGCGAAGGCCTCTCCCCTGTGCGCGTAGCTCTCGAACTGGTCGAACGATGCACAGGCCGGGGACAGCAGCACGGTGTCGCCCGCCTGGGCGAGCGAGCGCGCGGCCGCCACGGCACGTGCCATCACAGTGTCTCCCGGCGCGATGCGGGTCACGGGGATATCGGCGGCGTGTTCGGCGAGCGCCGATGCGAGGGGCTCGGGGTCCACGCCGATGAGGACGACGGCTCGCAGGCGGGAGGCGATGGACTGGACGAGGGGCCCGAAGTCCTGGTCCTTGGACAGCCCTCCGGCGATCCACACGACGGAGCGCTCGGCGCGACCGCCGAACGCGGCCTGCGCGGCGTGGGCGTTCGTGCCCTTCGAGTCGTCCACGTAGGAGACGCCGTCGAGCTCGCGCACGAACGCCGTGCGGTGGCGGTCGAGGCGGAACTCGCGCAGCGCACGGGACACCGCATCGGGCGCGACCCCCACCGCCCGGGCGAGCGCGGCGGCGCTCAGCGCATTGGTGATGAGGTACGGCGGCACCTCTCCGGCGATGAGGTGCGCGAGGTCGTCGACGTGGCCCAGCTCCACGGCCTCCCGATGACGCGAGTCGGTGAAGGCCCGGTCGAGCAGCAGCCCGTCCACGACGCCCAGCTGGGAGATCGTGGGAGCGCCGGCGGTGATGCCGATCGCGCGGGCGCCCTCCTCGACGTCGGCGTTCTCGACCATCTCCTCGACCGCGCGGTCATGGGCGGGGTACACGCATGCGATGCGGTTGTGCTCGTAGACGCGGGCTTTGTCCGCGCGGTAGGACTCGACGGAGCCGTGCCAGTCGAGGTGGTCGTAGTCGGCGTTGAGGCACACCGCGGCGGCGGGCACGATCGACGAGGTGAAGTGCAGCTGCAGGCTCGCGATCTCCACGGCGAGGGCCTCATGCCCCTCGCGCGCGGCGGTGATCACCGGGATGCCCATGTTGCCGCACACCTTGGCCGCGACACCTCCGGCCTGGAGGATCGCCCCGGTCATCTGGGTGGTGGTCGTCTTGCCGTTCGTGCCCGTGACGAGGACCCACGGCGCATCGGTGGTGCGCACGCGCCACGCGAACTCCATCTCGGACCAGATGGGAAGCCCGGCGGCCTGGACCGCGCGGATGGGCTCCGAGTGCGGGGCGAACGCCGGCGAGGCCATGACCGCGTCGAAGGAGGCCAGGTCGAGGCCGTCCAGGCCAGGGGCGTCGGCGCCCGATGCGGGGTCGGCGTCCACCGTGAAGGTCTGGGCGCCGATCTCCTGGGCGGCGCGGACCGCGGACGTGCCGGCCACGCCCAGGCCGAGGATGAGCAGGCGCGTGCCCCCGAGCGCGGCGCCGCCGTCGGCGGCGGGGTGGTCGTGGCCCGGCTCGGTCATGGCTCAGCCGTCGAGGCCGAGGTTCGCGACCCACTCGGCGTAGAACACGCCGATGCCCAGGCCGGCGAACAGTCCCGCGATGATCCAGAACCGGGTGACGATCGTGACCTCGCCCCAGCCCATGAGCTCGAAGTGGTGATGCAGGGGCGCCATCTTGAAGATGCGCTTGCCCTTGGTGATCTTGAAGTAGCCGATCTGCAGCACCGAGCTCGCGACGATGATGACGAACAGGCCGCCGATGATGGCGCCCAGCAGCTCCGTGCGGGAGATGATCGTCAGGCCGGCGATCGCGCCGCCGATCGCGAGCGAGCCGGTGTCGCCCATGAAGATCTTGGCCGGGCTCGCGTTCCACCACAGGAAGCCGAAGCACGCGCCCGCGAGCGCCGCGGCGAGGATCGCGAGGTCGCGCGGGTCGCGCACCTCGTAGCACGTCGCGAGGTCGGTGTTGTTGACGCCGCACAGCTGGTTGGACTGCCAGATGTTCACGAGCACGTACGCGCCGAAGAAGATGATCGCCGCCCCCGTCGCGAGGCCGTCGAGGCCGTCGGTCAGGTTCACCGCGTTGGACCACGCGGTGATGAGGAAGTTGGCCCACACGACGAACGCGATGAGCCCGAGAGCAGGTCCGAGGACCGCGAGGTCCACGACCGTGTCGCGCAGGAAGGAGATGGCGGTCGATGCGGGGGTGATGCCCTGCTCGTCGGGGAAGCGCAGCGCAAGCAGGCCGAAGGAGATGCCCACGACGCCCTGGAGGATGATCTTCCACGTGGCGTTCAGGCCCAGGGAGCGCTCGCGCGTGAGCTTGATGGCGTCGTCGAGGAAGCCCACGAAGCCCAGCCCCACCATGAGCCCCACGACCAGCACGGACGACACGTTGGGCGTGCGCCCCACGACGACGTTGCCCAGGAGCCAGCCGAACAGCGTCGCGAGCACGATGACGACGCCGCCCATCGTGGGCGTCCCGCGCTTGACGTGGTGCGACTCGGGCCCGTCCTGGCGGATGAACTGGCCGTACTCGCGGCGCCGGAGGTAGCGGATGAAGAGCGGCGTGCCGAGCAGCGCGATGATCAGGGAGATGCTGCCGGACAGCACGATCGCTCTCATGCGTCCCCTTCCACCAGTCGGTCGGCCAGCTGCCACAGGTTCGACCCGTGCGAGGCCTTGACGAGAACCGTGTCACCGGGAGCCAGGCTCTCGGCGAGGAGGTCATAGGCCTCGTCAATCGTAGCCACGAAGATCGCCTCGTCCCCCCACGAACCCTCGCGAACCGCCGAATCGAACATCGGCTTGGCGCCCTGCCCCACCACGACGAGGTGGGACACGTTGAGCCGCACCGCGTCCAGCCCGATGGCCGCGTGCGCGGACGCCGAGGCCTCGCCCATCTCCCGCATCTCGCCCAGCACGGCCCAGGTGCGGCCGCCCTCGGCGACCGCGAGCAGGGCGCGCAGAGCGGCTCGCATGGACTCGGGGCTCGCGTTGTAGGCGTCGTCGAGGATGCGCACGCCGTCGGCGCGCTCGGTGAGCGCCATGCGGTGAGGGCTGAGAGGCACGGCGGCGCTCACGGCGGCCGCCGCATCGGCCAGGCTCAGGCCGCAGTCGAGCGCGACGGCGAGGGCGGCGAGCGCGTTGGTGACGTGGTGCTCGCCCACGAGGCGCAAGCGCGCCCGGGCGCTGTCCCGGCCTGCCGTGACGGTGAAGACCGGACGCCCCGCGTCGACGCCGACGCCCGTCGCGCGCACCTGGGCGCCGGACGCCTCGCCGAAGGTCACCACGCGCCCGTGCGCCGAGCCGGCCATCGCCGCGACGCGCGCGTCGTCGGCGTTGAGCACGCCCGTGCCTCCCGGCACGAGGCCGGCGAGGATCGACTCCTTCTCCGCCGCAAGGTCCTCCGGCGTGGGATAGAACTGCGCGTGCG
>QGUM02000104.1:0-6446 GCA_003242455.2 Actinomycetes bacterium | reverse complement strand
ACCGACTTGCGCTGCATGACGCCGGGGGCCTGGAGCTCGAGGGCGCGGCGGCCCTCGGTCTTGATCTCGCCGAGGCCGTCGATCGGGTTGCCGAGCGGGTCGACGACGCGGCCGAGGTAGCCGTCGCCCACCGCGACCGAGAGGACGTCGCCCGTGCGGCGCACGGTCTGGCCCTCCTCGATGCCGGTGAACTCACCGAGCACGACGACACCGATCTCGCGGACGTCAAGGTTGAGGGCGAGGCCCAGCGTGCCGTCCTCGAACTCAAGCAGCTCATTGGCCATGCAGCCCGGCAGGCCCTCGACCTGCGCGATGCCGTCGGCAGCGAGCGTCACGGTGCCGACTTCCTCGGTCACCGCGCCCTTGGGCTCGTACGACTTGACGTACGAGTCCAGCGCAGCCCGGATCTCGTCGGGGCTGATCGTCAACTCGGCCATGTCACTTCTCTCCTTGTTCCGCGCGTAGCGGGTCTAGCGTCGGCGCCTAGCCGACAAGTCGTCGTCGTGCGTCGTCGAGTCGGGCCAGGACGGTGCCGTCCACGACCTCCGAACCGACCTGAACCTTGATGCCGCCCAACACCTGCGGGTCGACGGCCACGTTGAGCTGGATCTCGCGGCCGTAGGCGGCCTTGAGGATCCCAGCGAGGCGCTTGCGCTGCGCGACGCTCAGCTCGACGGCCGCCGTCACGCGCGCGACCCCACGGCCGCGACGCTCAGCGGCCATCACCACGAGGTGCCTGATCGTGGTGATGAGGCGCCGGCCGCGCGGAGCGGCGACGGCGCGCTCGAGCAGCGCCGTGGTGACGGCCTCGAGCTTGCCCGTGAGCACGCCGTTGAGCAGCTTCACGCGAGCCTCGCGCGGCGCGGAGCGGTCGCTCAGCGCCACGAGAAGGTCACGCTCAGCGGTGAGCGTGCGCTCCACGCGGAACAGCTGCTCCTCGACGGCCTCGAGCTTGCCCGTGGCCTCCGCCGATGCGAGGAGGGCCGTGAAGCCGGCCTCCGTGATCGAGTCGGCGAGGTCGCCCTCCTCCGACCAGCGCTGGGAGACGAACGCGCGCACCACGTCGCGGACGCGGCTGTCGGCACCCGTGAAAAGGGTGTCGACCAGGTCGCCCTTGTCCTTGCCGGGTCGCGCGGGGTCCGTCAGGGCGCGACGCAGCGAGCCGGACGCGTCGAGCGCGTCCACCACGGCGAACAGCTGCGCGGCAAGCGCGACGCCGTCCTTGCCCGCGGCGAGCGCCACGGGGTCGAAGCCCCGCAGGACCTCGTCCCGCGACTCCTGGCTCGTGCCTCGCATCGCCTATCCCTTCGCCTTGACCGAAGCCTCGAACTCGTCGAGGAACGCGTCGATGACTCGCTGCTGACGCGCGTCGTCCGCGAGGGACTCGCCCACGATGCGGGAGGCGAGCTCGATCGCGAGCTCGCCGACCTCGCCGCGCAGCGCCACGACGGCCTGCTGGCGCTCGGCCTCGATCTGCTTCGCCGCGGTCTCCGTGATGCGCTGCGCCTCGGCGTGCGCGCGCTCGCGCAGCTCGGCGACGATCTGCGCACCCTCGGCGCGCGCGTCCTCGCGGATGCGGGCGGCCTCCGCGCGGGCAGCCGTCAGCTGAGCCGTGTACTCCTCGAGCGCGGCCTGAGCCTCTGCCTGAGCGACCTCGGCCTGCTTGATGCTGCCCTCGATCTTCTCGGCGCGCTCGTCGAGCACCTTGTTGATCTTCGGGAGCACGAACCACATGAACGCGCCGAAGATCAGCGCGAGCACCACGAAGGACCAGAAGATCTCGAAGGTCTCCGGGAACAGCGGGTTGTGGCTCTCGCCGTCGCCAGCGGCGACGACGAAGCTGTTCAGCGCGATCATTACGGCAGGAAGAAGGGCGTCGCGATGCCGATGAGGGCCAGAACCTCGATAAGACCGATGCCGATCCACATGAGGGTCTGGAGGCGGCCGGCCATCTCGGGCTGGCGAGCGGTGCCCTCGACGACCTTGCCGATGAGGATGCCCAGGCCGATGGCCGGGCCGATCGCGGCGAGGCCGTAGCCCACCGTGTTGATGTTGCCGCTCAGCTCAGCGAGGGTCTGAACGTCTGCCATGGTCTTTCCTTTCGTGTCCAGGCACCTGGACGGTTAGTGGTCTTCCGAGACGGCCATGTTGATGTACACCGCCGAAAGCATGACGAAGATGAACGCCTGCAGGATCGCGACGAACGCCTCGAGCACCGTCATGAACAGGATGCCCAGGAAGGTGATGACGCCGTACGCGATGTTGAAGTTCGAGGGGGCCTGCATCCAGAAGTAGGTGGTGGCCGAGTAGCACAGCACCAGGAGCAGGTGGCCGACGATCATGTTGATCGTCAGTCGCAGGGCGAGGGTGGCGGGACGCAGCACCACGACCTGCAGCGCGTCGATGGCCGCGATGAGCGGCTTGAGCGCGATCGGCACGCCCGGCGGGAAGAGCGAGTGCTTCACGTAGCCGAAGGCGCCGTGCTTGCGCAGACCCGACGTGAGGTACACGACCCACACGATGATCGCGAGGATGATCGGCAGGCCGATGAGGCCGGTCGAGGCGATGTTCAGGCCCGGGAGCACGCCGGTGATGTTGAACGCGAAGATCGCGAAGAACATCGTGAGAAGGAGCTTCTCGTACTTCTTGCCGTTGTGCTCGCCCAGGGTTCCGACGACGACGTTCTCACGCACGTAGCCGATGACGAGCTCGAACACGCTCTGCGCGCGGCTGGGGACCACGCGAGCGCGCGAGGCGATCACGGCGACGATGGCGACGAGGACGACCGCGGCGATCACGCGGACCAGCAGGACGCGGTTGAACTCGTAGAAGGTGCCGTCGCCGAAGAGGGCAGCCGGCCAGAAGTCGTTGATAGAGGGGCTGTAGAAGTCCTCGGAGCCCTGGACCAGCAGTCGTGGCGTCATCGCGGCGATCAGAGGTCACTCTCCGGAGTTCGGGGCCGCGCACAGTGGCAGCGGGCCAAGGGGGCTGGACGGGGTCCTAGCGTACCTCATCGTCGGGGCCGCTTGCGTCCCGTCGTTCGGGAACGACATACGGAATGCGGGCCCGCTGCACGGCGACGATGTCGATGACGACGCCGGCGACGGCGCCGCCGAGCATCATGAGCCCGAACAGGGGCCGCACGAGCCAGTCGAGCTGCAGCGCGACGACGCCGACGATGACGATGACGAGGAACTTGGCGACGGACGTCACGCTCACCGCGGCGACGAATCCCATCGCTCCCTTGCGGGCTCCCTGGATGGCTGCCACCTGCGTGGACAGGGTGAAGACGGCGGCCGCCGAGCAGCCCAGGACGGCGCTCCACAGCCCCGACTGTCCTGCCTGGTGCCAGCCCACGACGCCGCCCACGACGAGCAGCACCACGAGCATGACCGCGCTCGCCCGCGCCGCCGCCCGGTACGCCTTGATGTTCTCCGCGAAGCGGGGGTCCTGGGCGCTCACTGCTCCTCCTCGACGGGCTCGGACTCGACGACTCCCACCTCGACGGCGGCGGTCGCCGACGGCTCCTGCCTGATGGGCTCGAAGCCCAGCCTCTTCATGACGCGACCCGCCAGGCGCCTGAAGCCCGGGGAGAACGTCAGGGCCGCCACGGCGACCAGACCAAGGGCCATGATGAGCACCGCGTACCTCAGGCGCATGAACACGAGCGAGACCGTGCCGAAGGACAGCACGAACGTCCACATCCACAGCACCGCCACGGCCCACCGGTGCGAGTGCCCGTGGGCGAGGAGCCGGTGATGGATGTGGTGGGCATCGGGCTTGAACGGCGACTGGCCGCGCCCCAGGCGGCGCACGAACGCGAGGCTCGTGTCGATGAGCGGCACCGCGAGCACCATGATCGGCAGGATGATCGGCAGGAACGCGGGTATCGACGCGCGCTGGTTCACGACTGTGGGGTCGATCTGGCCGGTGACGATGATGGAGCCGGCCGCGATGGTGAGGCCCAGCACCATGGAGCCCGAGTCGCCCATGAAGATGCGCGCCGGGTGGACGTTGTGCGGCAGGAAGCCCACGCACGCGCCCACGAGCACGGCGAGCACCACCGTCGCGAGCGAGGAGTAGTCGCCGGGCGACGCGTCGCGCGCGAGCACGTACGTGTACGTCATGAACGCCAGCCCGCCCACGGCGACCACGCCGGCCGCAAGGCCGTCCAGGCCGTCGATGAAGTTCACGGCGTTCATCGCGACCACGACGACGAACACGGTCGCCAGGAGCGACAGGTACGACGAGCCGATGGTCAGGCCGCCCACGGGCAGCGCGACGAGCTGCACGCCTCCCCACGCCATCGCGAGCGCGCCGAGCACCTGCCCCGCGAGCTTGGCCATCCAGTCGAGGTCCCAGATGTCGTCGGCGACGCCCAGGAGGCACACGATCGCCGCTCCCGCCACGACGGCCCAGGCGGCGTTGGATCCCGTGAACACGCCCGAGAGGAACGGGATGCCCGACGCCACGACGAGTCCCGCGGCGATGCCCAGGAAGATCGCCACGCCTCCCAGCCGGGGCGTCGGCGTCGCGTGGACGTCGCGCGCGCGCACCGCGGTCACCGCTCCCCACCGGAAGGCGAGGCGGCGCATCACCGGCGTCGCGACGAACGTCACGAGCGCGGAGACCACGAGGATCGTGAGGTAGACCTTCACGCGCCGGCCTCCGGCGCCGCGAACGCCTCCTCCCCCACGACCTCCACGAGCTGCTCGTGGCTCACCCCGCCGTCTCGCACGATGCGCAGGGCAGGTCCGGTGGCGTCGACAATGGTCGAGGCGACGCCCAGCGGCGAGTCGCCGGCGTCGAGGAAGATCGAGACCGCGTCCCCCAGCTGATCCCGCGCGTCCTCCGCGGTGGTCGCGGCGGGCTGACCCGTCCGGTTGGCGCTCGTCACCGCGAGCGGCCCGGTGCGCGTCAGGAGCGCGAGAGCGGCGGCATGGTCGGGAACCCTCAAGGCGACCGTGCCGTTCGTGTCTCCCAGGTCCCAGGCGAGGCTCAGCTGCGCCCACACGATGACGGTGAGCGGTCCCGGCCAGAAGGCCTTCATGAGCGCCATGGCGGGCTCGGGCACGTCTCGCGCGAGGCCGGCGACGGTGGCGACGGACGGGATGAGCACGGGCGGCGGCATCTGCCGCCCTCGGCCCTTCGCCGCGAGGACCCGGGCCACCGCATCGGGCTGGAAGGCGTCCGCGCCCACGCCGTAGACGGTGTCCGTGGGGAGCACGATGACCTCGCCGCGCGCGACGGCGTGGACGGCGGCGTCGATCGAGGGTCCCCAGGTGCCGGGGTCGTAGCACGGCAGGATCACGTCGGCCAGTCTCCCACAGGCATCGGGCGACGCCGATGCCGGGCAGGGCGCGTGCCGAGCGCGGCGCCAGGACATGGACGGCCGCCCGTCAGCGCACGCAGCCGCCGCTCTCAGAGCCGGGTGGCCGTCACGTAGCGATCCCAGCCCGCGAGGTCCTGGTGCGACGCGATGTCCGCGAACGCGCCCGTGGCGGCGAGGATGTCGCGGACCTGGGCCGCCTGCGGCGCACCGTGCTCCATGACGAAGAAGCCCCCGGAGCGCAGCAGCCGCGCCGCAGCGTCGACGATGCCACGCGGCACCTCGAGTCCGTCGGGCCCCAGGCCGTAGAGCGCGATCTGCGGATCGAAGCGCTCGACCTCCGGCTCCTTGGGACGCATGTCGCCCGGGATGTAGGGCGGGTTGGCCGCGATGACGTCGAAGGTTCCGTCGAGCTCGCGCAGACGAGTCCTCGCGTCGCCCTGGACGATCGTCACGCGCGCGGCGACGTCCGCAGGCAGGGCGCCGCGGTTGCGCTCGAGGTACGGGACGGCCAGGCGATCGAGCTCCACGGCCCACACGTGTGCATCGGTCTCGCTCGCGAGGGACAGGGCGATGGCGCCCGAGCCGGCGCACAGGTCCGCCGCGCGACCAGCTCCCAGGCGGCGGATCGCGTCGATAGCCTCCCCCGCGATGAGCTCGGTCTCCGGGCGGGGCACGAAGACGCCGGGGCCCACCTCGAGGTCGAGCGTGCGGAACGGTGCTCGGCCCGTGATGTGCTGCAGCGGCTCGCGCTCGAGCCGCCTCGCGAGCGCGGCGTCCAGCGCCGCCAGGACGTCAGAGGGCGGAGCGGCGTCTCCGCGCGCGGCGGCGGTGCGGATCTGGCTGGGCGTGAGGCCCGATGCGTGGGCGAGGAGCGCCACGGCGTCGTGCTCAGGACTGGGGACCCCGGCATCGGCGAGCCGCGCGCTGACGGCGCGGACCACGTCGGCGAGCGAGGCGGGCCGACCCGCCTGCGAGGACGTCATTCCATCCCGGCGAGGCGAGCGGCCTCGTCGGCGTCGATCGCCGACTGGATGACCGGGCCCAGGTCTCCCGCGAGGACCTGGTCGAGGTTGTACGCCTTGTAGCCGGTGCGGTGGTCGGCGATGCGGTTCTC
>QGUM02000200.1:0-1504 GCA_003242455.2 Actinomycetes bacterium | reverse complement strand
ACGGCCGCCACGCGATCCACGAGCTCCTGGTGGTCGACGACGAGATCCGCAAGGCCATCGTCAAGGAGGCCTCGGCGTTCGAGATCCGCGAGCTGGCGATCTCCCGCGGCATGCGCACGCTGCGCGACGACGGCATCTACAAGGCCTTCCAGGGCATCACCACGCTCGAGGAGGTGCTGGCCCGCACGGCGGAGTGACGCGCGGTGTGCGCGCCGTCAGGTTCCCGTGACAGTCCGGCCCCTAACGTGGAGGCCTAGTGAGAGGACGTACCCGGCGACATGGCTGACCAGATCAGATCGACGCAGATACAGGCCGACATCGTCGACCTGCTGAAGATCGCCATCGAACGCAGGGCGTCGGACCTGCTGATCACCGTCGGGCTGCCGCCCATGCTGCGCATCCACGGCGAGTGGCGCCCCACGGAGCACGAGGTCCTCACGCCCACCATGACGCGGCGCCTGATGTACGCGCTCATGGACGAGAAGAAGCAGAGGAACTTCGAGGAGAAGAAGGACCTCGACTTCTCGTTCTCGCTCTCGGGCCACGGGCGCTTCCGCGTCAACGTCTTCGTGCAGCGCGGCTCCGTGGGCGGCGTGATGCGCACGATCTCCGAGGACGTCATGTCGTTCGCGCAGCTCGGCCTGCCCGAGGAGGTCGCCAACGTCGCCCGCCTCCCCCGCGGCCTGGTGCTCGTCACCGGCCCCACGGGGTCGGGCAAGTCGACGACGCTGGCGACGATGATCGACCTCATCAACACCGAGTACGCGAAGCACATCGTCACCGTCGAGGACCCGATCGAGTTCTTCCACCGGCACAAGCAGTCGATCATCAACCAGCGCGAGGTCGGCGAGGACACGCAGAGCTTCCACGCCGCGCTGAGGAGCGTGCTGAGGCAGGCGCCAGACGTCATCCTCGTCGGCGAGATGCGCGACTACGAGACGATCGGCGCGGCCGTGACCGCGGCCGAGACCGGCCACCTGGTGATGGGCACGCTGCACACCAACACCGCGGCCGAGGCCGTCGACCGCATCATCGACGTCTTCCCCGAGGCGCAGCAGGAGCAGGTGCGCGTGCAGCTCGCGAACAACCTGCAGGCGATCCTGACGCAGCAGCTCATCCCGCGCGCGAGCGGCGAGGGCCGCGTCCTGGCCTACGAGTTCCTGCTGGCCACGCCGGCGGTGAGGAACCTGATCCGCGAGGGCAAGACGCACCAGATCCCCACGGTGATCCAGACGGGCGGCCAGCTCGGCATGATCACGATGGACGCCTGCCTCGCCGAGCTGGTGCTGAAGAAGGTGATCACCTTCGAGATGGGCCTCGCCCGCTCCGTCGACCAGAAGGAGTTCGAGCGCCTCGTCTCCACCGGCGGCGTCATGGGGCAGAACGGCGGCACGCCCCCGACCCAGCGCATCGGCGGCGGCGAGGTCGGGCGCTTCGGCGGCCCGCCCCCGATCGGCCGCGCCGGCCGCAGCGCCTAGCGCCGGACGCACGCACGTCCCGATAC
>QGUM02000103.1:0-6493 GCA_003242455.2 Actinomycetes bacterium | reverse complement strand
GCAAGCTCCAGGAGGAGCTCGACCACGCCGACGCGTGGGACCTCGACTCCCAGCTGGAGCAGGCGATGGACGCGCTGCGCTGCCCGCCGCCGGACGCGGACGTGACCAAGCTCTCCGGCGGCGAGCGCCGCCGCGTCGCGCTGTGCAAGCTCCTGCTGGAGAAGCCGGACCTGCTGCTCCTTGACGAGCCCACCAACCACCTCGACGCCGAGTCCGTCCTGTGGCTCGAGCAGCACCTCGCGAAGTACCCCGGCGCTGTGCTCGCCGTGACGCACGACCGCTACTTCCTCGACCACGTCGCCCAGTGGATCTGCGAGGTCGACCGCGGCCGCCTCTACCCCTACGAGGGCAACTACTCGACGTACCTGGAGACCAAGGCCGCGCGTCTCGAGGTCCAGGGCAAGAAGGACGCCAAGCTCCAGAAGCGCCTCAAGGAGGAGCTCGAGTGGGTGCGCCAGAACCCCAAGGGCCGCCAGGCGAAGTCGAAGGCTCGCCTGCAGCGCTACGAGGAGATGGCCGCCGAGGCCGAGCGCACCCGGAAGCTCGACTTCGAGGAGATCCAGATCCCGCCGGGCCCGCGCCTGGGCTCCGTGGTGCTCGAGGCCACGAACCTCAAGAAGGGCTTCGGCGACCGCGTCCTCATCGACAACCTCAGCTTCACGCTGCCGCGCAACGGCATCGTCGGCATCATCGGTCCCAACGGCGTCGGCAAGACCACGCTGTTCAAGACCATCGTGGGCCTCGAGCCGCTTGACGGCGGCGAGCTCAAGATCGGCGAGACCGTGAAGATCTCGTACGTCGACCAGAGCCGCGGCGGCATCGACCCGAACAAGACGCTGTGGGAGGTCGTCTCCGGCGGCCACGACTTCATCCAGGTCGGCAACGTCGAGATGCCGTCCCGCGCGTACGTCAGCGCCTTCGGCTTCAAGGGCCCCGACCAGCAGAAGCCGGCCGGCGTGCTCTCCGGCGGCGAGCGCAACCGGCTCAACCTCGCGCTCACGCTCAAGGAGGGCGGCAACCTGCTCCTCCTCGACGAGCCGACGAACGACCTCGACGTCGAGACGCTCGGCTCGCTCGAGAACGCGCTGCTCGAGTTCCCCGGCTGCGCCGTGGTGATCTCGCACGACCGCTGGTTCCTCGACCGTGTGGCGACGCACATCCTCGCCTACGAGGGAACCGAGGAGAACCCGGCCAACTGGTACTGGTACGAGGGCAACTTCGCCTCCTACGAGGAGAACAAGATCGAGCGCCTCGGCCCCGACGCCGCACGCCCGCACCGCGTCACGTACCGGAAGCTCACCAGGGACTGACCATGCTGCCGGGCGCGTTCGTCCCTCCGTCGCCCACGGCGGAGCCCGATCCGTTCAACCCGGACGTCAGCATCTGGCCGCCGCCTCCGCCGTGGCTGTTTCCCACGGTGATGGCGCTGCTCGCGATCGTCGCGGTCCTGGTGATCGTGCTGCTCGCGATGTGGGTCAAGGCCGTGCGCGTCGCCCGCGCCGAGCGCGCCGCGCGCGCGCCCAAGGAGTGGGTGGACCTGTCCAAGCTGGACAGGAAGGGCCGGTGGGAGGACCTGGACGACGGTCGGCGCGCCGGCGGCGTCGAGCAGGACCGGTAGCGCAGTCAGCGCGCCGGCGGCGTCGAGCGGGACCGGTGGCGCAGTCCGCGCGCCGTGACCCGGTTGCCGCATCCGGAGGGGCGACTCCGCCGCGCCGCTCAATGCGGGCGGATCATCGCCTCCTGGGCGACCGATGCCACGAGCCGCCCGTCCTCGGAGAAGACCCATGCGCCGGTGAGGCCGCGCGCACCCTGGGCGGTCGGGGAGTCCTGCACGAACAGCAGCCACTCGTCCGCCCGTGCAGGGCGGTGCCACCACATCGCGTGGTCGAGGCTCGCGAACGAGAAGTCGCGCGCCCCCCAGGCCAGGCCGTGGCGACGCAGCAGCGGCTCCATCACCACCTGGTCCGAGCCGAAGGCCATGAGCGCCTGGTGCATGAGCGGGCTCGCCTCGCCGATGGGCTGGCGCACCCGCATCCACGCCGTCTGGAAGTGCTTGGGCTTGTCGTCGGGCTTGACGAAGATCGAGCCCTCGATGTGGCGCACGTCGAACGGCGCGCTCTCGAGCCAGAACGCCGCGGTGGGGTGCTCCCGCACGGGCGCGAGCACGTCCACGCCCGATGCGACCTGGTCGGGCGCCGGGACCTCCGGCATCGTCACGGAGTGCTCGGGGCCCTCCTGCGCCTCTTGGAACGAGGCGATCATCGACAGGATGGGCTTGCCGTTCTGGATCGCGTGGGTGCGGCGAGCGGAGAACGACCGGCCGTCGCGCAGGATCTCGACCTCGAAGGAGATGGGCTTGGTCGCGTCGCCGGGACGCAGGAAATAGCCGTGCAGCGAGTGCGCGGGGCGATCGTCGTCCACGGTCGCGCCCGCCGCGAGGAGCGCCTGCGCGAGGACCTGGCCGCCGAACACGCGGCCTCCGGGCATGGGCAGCGAGTCGCCCTCGAAGCTCGTGTCGCCCAGGCGGCGCAGCGTGAGGGCTGCGAGCCCAGCGCTCACCGCGGTCGCGGCCCAGGTGTCCTCGAGGTGCTCCATGTGCGGCTCCGTTCTGTGTCAGCTGACGCGGGGGTGAGGCGTCATGCGTCGTCCTCCGAGCCGGGTGTCGGCTCGAAGGTGTTGATCATGGAATGCGCGGCGCGCTCCAGATAGTCCATGAGCGTCACGGCGTGGAGGGGAGCGAGCCCTGCCTCGGCCACCGCATCGCGCATGTGCGTGACCCACGCATCGCGCGCGTCGGGGTTGATGTGGTACGGCGCGTGGCGCATCCGCAGGCGCGGGTGGCCCCGCTGCTCCGAGTACGTGGTCGGCCCGCCCCAGTACTGCTCCAGGAACATCGTGAGGCGGTTGATAGCGCCCTCGATGTCGTGCGGCGGGTACATGGGCGAGAGGATCGGGTCCGCGACCACTCCCTGGTAGAAGCGGCGCACGATGCGCTCGAAGGTCGCGTGCCCGCCCACGGCCTCGTAGAAGCTCTGGTTCTCGCCGGCGGGCGGTGCGGCGCCGATGCGCATCCCGGGCGCCGGTCCCGCGCCGGGCCGGGCGGCCGCCTCCGTGGCGGCGCCTGCATCGGAGGTCATGCCGGGCTGGGCGTGCTCGCTCATGCCTCGTCGTCCTCGCGCGGGTGGGCGCCCGCGCCGTTCCCGGCGGCGGTCGGTCGGCCGGACCTGCTGCGCGGCGCTCCGGGCGCGTTGACATAGACCGATCCCGCGGGCAGCGCGATCTGGATGCCGTGCTCCCGCAGCACCCGGCGCAGCTGGATGCGCACGGCGCGCATCACGGCCCACTGCTTGCCGGGCGTGCAGCGGATCATCATGCGCATGACGAGCGCGTCGTAGTCGAGCGACTCCACGCCGGGGATCTCCGGCTCGGCGAGGATCGCGGCGTCGATCTCGGGGTCGGCCTCGCGCGCCGCCGTGACCGCCTCGAGGAAGGCGTCGCGAGCCTCCACCACGTCGGTGTCGTAGGCGAGGCGCACCTCGATGAGCGCGCGCGACCACAGCCGCGTCATGTTGCCCACCCGGCGGATCTCGCCGTTGGGCACGTACCAGACCGTGCCGTCGATGGAGCGCAGGCGCGTGGTCCGCAGCCCGAACTCCTCGACGGTGCCGCTGGCCTCGCCCACATCGATCACGTCGCCCACGCCGTACTGGTCCTCGAGGAGCATGAACATGCCTGACAGGACGTCCTTCACCAGAGACTGGGCGCCGAATCCCAGCGCGATGCCCGCGATTCCCGCCGATGCGAGCAGCGGCCCGAGCGGGATGCCCACCCAGGTCAGGACGCTTCCCAGGATGATGACGCCCACGAACACGCCCAGCGTGGAGTTGAGGACGGAGCCGATGGTCTGGGCACGACGGCGACGGCGCTCGCGCTCGAGGACCTCGTCCTGGCCTCCCGCCTCCCCGCGCACAATGCGGGCATGCTCCAGCGCGCGGCGCGCGCGGCGGCTGAAGCGCAGACCGCGCGTGATGGAGCTCGTGACGAGCGCGATGACCACGCGTCCCACGAGGTACAGCGCGAGCGAGACCGCAATGATCCACAGCAGCTCGGGCAGCCCGTCGGTCAGGCCCTGGACCCAGCGGCTGATGTCGTCTCCGGTGAGGGGCTCCTCCGCGGGGACGGGTGCCGAGGGGGAGGGCGTCACGGCGGCGTATCGGAACACCTCTCCAGGGTAGTCCGCGCGCCGCGCGCGGCGGCGCCCGTGACGATCGCTTCCCGTTCACGCGCCGAGCGCGGCGGTGCCCTGCGACCGCGCGCGACGCCGCGTCAAAGGGAGCGGAAGGCGCTCCTGCCCGCCTGCATGCATGCGCATCGGCACCTGGCAGGATTGTCCCGTGCTGATGTCGGGCGAGATCGCCCTCCGCGAGGCGCCGAGCGAGGCTCTGGCGCGCCTCGCGCGCGCATGCGGCGTCGCCGTCGAGTACTACGCGATCGACGGCAGCCTGACGCCCTGCTCCGCGCCGGCGATCCGTGCCGCGCTCACGGCGATGGGCGTCGACGCCTCGAGCGACGAGGCATGCGAGCGCTCCCTCGTCGCGCTGGAGGACGCGATCTGGCTGCGCACCGTGCCGCCGGTGACGGTGCTGCGGGAAGGTCGCGAGGTCGAGGTCCCCGTCCACGTGCCCCACGGTGCGCCCGTCGAGGTCACGCTGCGCCTCGAGCACGGCGGGGCCCGGCCCGCCCACCAGCTCAACCGCCCGGTGCCCCCGCGCGAGGTGGGCGGCGCGCTCATCGGTCGGGCGACGTTCGCCATCCCCGCCGACTTGCCGCTGGGCTGGCACGTCATCGAGGCGGTGACGCCCGGCAGGAGGGCGCGCGGCTACGTCGTCGTCACACCCGAGCGGCTCACCGTGCCGGAGAGCATCCGCGCCGTCCGTCCCTGGGGATTCATGACCCAGCTGTACTCGCTGCGCTCGAGCCGCTCGTGGGGCGTCGGCGACTTGGGCGACCTCAGCGAGCTGTGCTCGCTCGCGAAGATCCGCGCGGGTGCCGACTTCGTCCTCGTCAACCCCCTGCACGCGCACGAGCCGGTGCCCCCGCTGAGCCCTTCGCCGTATCTGCCCACGTCGCGGCGCTTCCTCGCGCCGATGTACATCCGGGTGGAAGACATCCCCGAGGTCGCCTACGTCCCCTCGCAGCAGCGGGCCGTCATCGAGTGGGAGGCCGAGCGCCCTCGTCGCGCCAACGCCACCCCGGATCTGCTCGACCGCGACGCGTCGTGGCGGGCCAAGATGGCCGCTCTCGAGCAGGTCTACATGGTCGAGCGGACCGACGGCCGCGAGGCGCAGTTCGAGGCGTTCTGCCAGCGCGAGGGCCGCGCACTCGAGGACTTCGCCACGTGGTGCGCGATCGCCGAGGCGCACCGGGACATGGAGTGGCCCGTCGAGCTCGCCTCGCCGTCGTCGCCGGCCGTGGCGCGCTGGCGCGAGGAGCACTGCGAGCGCGTGCGCTTCTTCTCATGGCTCCAGTGGGTCGCCGACGAGCAGCTCGCCCGCGCCCAGCTGGCCGCGCGCGTCGCGGGCATGCGCATCGGCATCATGACGGACCTCGCGGTGGGAGTGCACCCTCAAGGCGCCGACGCCTGGGCGCTCCAGCGCGTGCTGGCATCCGGCATCGGCGTGGGCGCTCCGCCCGACATGTACAACCAGCAGGGCCAGAACTGGTCCCAGCCGCCGTGGCAGCCGCGCGCGCTCGAGGCCGCCGGGTACGTGCCGTACCGCGATGTGGTGCGTGCTGCCGTCAAGCACGCGGGCGCGGTGCGCATCGACCACATCCTGGGACTGTTCCGCCAGTGGTGGGTGCCCGAGGGCATGGAGGCGTGGGACGGCACGTACGTCTCCTTCGACCATGAGGCCCTGGTGGGCATCCTCGTGCTGGAGGCTCATCGCGCGGGCGCGATCGTCATCGGCGAGGACCTGGGGACGGTGGAGCCGTGGGTGCGCGACTACCTCGCCTCGCGCGGGATCCTCGGCACCTCCGTGATGTGGTTCGAGCGCGACCACGACGGCGCCCCGCTCCCTCCGGAGCGCTACCGCGAGGACGTCCTGGCCACGGTCACGACGCACGACCTCCCGCCCACGGCCGCCTATCTTGCGGGCGAGCACGTGAACCTGCGCGAGGAGCTGGGGCTGCTCGTCGAGGACGCCGAGACCGTGCGCGAGCAGGCGCGGGCCGAGGTGTCGCGCCTGGTGAGCCTGCTGCGCGAGCGCGACTGGCTCATCGAGGACCATCTCGAGGAGGACGTGATCGCGGCGGCGCATCGGCTGGTGCTCGAGACCCCGGCGTGGCTTGTGGGCGTCGCGGTGACCGACGCCGTGGGGGAGCGGCGCACGCAGAATCAGCCCGGGACGCACCTGGAGTACCCCAACTGGCAGGTCCCGCTGTGCGACGGCAACGGCGTCCCGGTGCTGCTCGACGGCCTGTTCGAGCACCC
>QGUM02000102.1:0-6589 GCA_003242455.2 Actinomycetes bacterium | reverse complement strand
CGACGGCGTAGCCCTCGCGCAGGAACTCGGGGTTCCAGCCCAGATCCACCGCATCGCCGGCCGGAGCGAGCTTGCGCAGGCGCTTGGCGAGGCGGGCCGCCGTGCCCACCGGCACGGTCGACTTGCCCAGCACCACCGCCGGGCGCGTCATGAGCGGGCCGATGGTGTTGATGACGGCATCGACATAGCGCAGGTCCGCGCCGTGCTCGCCGGGCTTCTGCGGCGTGCCGACGCCGATGAAGTGGACGTCGGCGAACTCGACCGCCTCCGCGGCATCGGTCGTGAAGCGCAGACGACCGGACTCGACGTGCTTGCGAAGCAGTTCGGGCAGTCCGGGCTCATAGAAGGGGACCTCGCCGCGGGACAGGCGCTCGATCTTGGCGGCGTCGACGTCCACGCCGATGACCTCGTGTCCGAGCTCCGCCATGCCGGCCGCGTGCGTGGCGCCCAGATATCCCGTGCCGAAGACAGACAGTCGCATGGCCATGCCGCAAGCGTAATCGGGGTTCGCATGCGACCCCGGGTCGAGCCGTCAGGCGACGGGCACGCTCGCGACCGCCGCAAGACCGGAGGCGGCGACAACGGCGGGGCCGTCGGCATCGGGCACGAAGACGGCCTGGCCGGACCGCAGCTCGACCGTCTCCCCCTCCACGGTCACGGAGGCCGCGCCGTCCACGGCCACGACGATGCGCGGGCCGGCGTGCGCGGTGTGCTCGCCCTCGGTGACGACCGTCAGATCGAACTCCGATGCCGGGGCCAGGTAGCGGCGCGCAGCGTCGTCGCCCGCCTGGGCAGCGAGCGTGGGCCGGGACGGCTCGAGGATCGCGGTGTCCAGGACGAGCGGGACGTGGACCGGCTTGGGCGTGAGCCCGGCGCGAAGCACGTTGTCGGAGTTCGCCATGATCTCCAGGCCCAGGCCCGACTGATAGGAGTGGAGCACTCCCGCACCGGTGTAGCAGGCCTGCCCGGGCTCGAGGTCCACGACGTTGAGCGCGAGCGACACGAGCGCGCCGGTGTCATCGGGGTGGGCCGCGAGCGCGTCGGCGGCGGCGCGCAGAGAGACGGAGCCGCGGCCGGCCGCAGCGGCGGCGGCAAGCGGCCCGAGAAGCGTGCGGCCCTCGGGGTCGGCGAGCACGGCCTCGATGTACGAGGACAGGTCGCCGGACTCCGCGACCCCTGCGAGGAAGTCGGCGTGAGGCGTGCCCAGCTCGCGAAGGTCAGCCGCGAGCTCGGCACCGGGGCGCAGGCCCACCTGGAGGCGCATCGGCGACAGGGCGACGACCATCTCCGGCTTGTGGCCGTCATCGGGCAGGGGGCACTGGTCTCCCGGGTAGGCCGCGCGGATCTCGCGAGCCTGCTCCAGCGTCGGGTGGACCTGGATCGAGACGGGCTTGCGGATCGCAAGCACCTTGAGCAGGTAAGGCAGGCGGCCCCAGCGCGCGGCGACGTCCTCGCCGAGCATGGCGAGTGAGTCGGCGGCGATCACCTGGTCGAGGGGCTGGCCCAGCGCAAGGGCCGATGCGGCGGGGTGGGCTCCCCACCAGATCTCCGCATACGGACCGCCGTCTCCCTCGAATCCCAGGAGCTGGGGGATCTGCTCGGGGTCGCCCCAGGCATAGCGCTGCACTGCGGGCTCGATGCGGAACACTCGGCCATGATGCCATCGGGCACGCCACTACGCTGTACCCATGCCCGACGAGCTCACGATTCCCGCTGAGCTGCTGCCGCGAGACGGCCGGTTCGGCTCGGGTCCGTCCAAGGTCCGCGCCGAGCAGGTGGAGGCCGTGGTCGCCGCGAATCCCGGGGTGCTCGGCACCTCTCACCGTCAGGCGCCGGTCAAGAACCTGGTCGCGGACGTGCGCCGGATGCTCGCGGAGCTGTACTCCCTTCCCGAGGGATACGAGGTGCTGCTGGGCAACGGCGGCTCGACGCTCTTCTGGGATGCGGCGGTGTTCTCGCTCATCGAGACGCGGTCGCAGCACTGCGTGTTCGGCGAGTTCGGAGGCAAGTTCGCCCAGGCGGCGGCCGATGCCCCGCACCTGGCCGATCCGAGCGTGCTGGAGGCGCCGGGCGGCTCGCTCGCACTGCCCAAGGCCGAGGAGGGCATCGACGTCTACGCGTGGCCGCACAACGAGACCTCGACGGGCGTGGCCGCGCCCGTGACGCGCCCGGCCGGCTCTGGCGACGCGCTCGTGGTGGTGGACGGCACGTCGGCGGCGGGCGGGATCGAGCTCGACGCGTCGCAGACGGACGTCTACTACTTCGCGCCGCAGAAGTCCTTCGCGGCCGACGGCGGCATCTGGTTCGCGCTCGTGTCCCCCGCGGCCGTCGAGCGGATCGAGCGGATCGCCGCATCGGGCCGCTACGTGCCGCAGACGCTGGACCTGGCCGTCGCGCTGGAGAACTCGCGCGCTGACCAGACGCTCAACACTCCCGCGGTGGCGACGCTGCTGCTCATGCGCGCGCAGCTCGAGTGGATGCTCGCCGGGGGCGGCCTGGCAGCGATGGCCGCGCGCTCGCGCACGTCGACGGGTCTTCTCTATGAGTGGGCCGAGGCGAGCGACTTCGCGACCCCTTTCGTGGCCGTGCCCGAGCAGCGCTCGCCGGTCGTCGCGACCCTCGACCTCGTCGACGAGGTGGACTCGGCCCGGCTGCAGAAGGTGCTGCGCGCCAACGGCATCGTGGACGTCTTCCCGTACCGCAAGCTCGGCCGCAACCAGCTGAGGGTGGGCTGTTTTCCCGCGGTGGATCCGGACGATGTGCGCAAACTGATTGCATCGATCGAGTGGGTCGTAGACCATTGGTGACATGCCGCGAAGGACCACGCCTCGGTCGGAGCCGGAGCCTGCAGACGCTCTGAGCGCGGCAGGCTCCGCGGAGGTCAGCTCCGGCTCGCGCGCGCGTCGTGCCTGGTGGCCGGTCGCCGCGCTGTGTGCGCTCCTCATCGCGTTCGCGGCGACGGTCATGTCGGTGGGGCACGTCACCTTCCTGCGGGCCGACGCGAAGGGCGCGTACCTGCAGGCGACCCCTCGGCTTCAGGCGATCGAGGGCATCACCGCTCCCGTGCCGACGGCGACGCCCGACCCCGCGTCGTTCGCCCAGCAGATCGAGATCATCCTGCCTCCGCCGCCTCCGCCGCCGGCGCCCAAGGGCGGTGGCAAGAAGAAGGGATCCGGCATCTCTCCAGGAACCGGCGGTTACAGCTACGTGCAGTGGTGCGATGCCGGGGGCGGCGCCATCTCCAGCGCAACCACCCTCCAAGGCCTACTTGCGGCCGCCAATGCGGAACGTGCCGCTTGGGGCTTCGGGGCTCTGTCCTGGGATTCGTCCCTAGCGAACTTGGCACAGGACTGGTCGAACACCATGGCTGCGGGTTACAACCCGGCGAATCCCGCCGGACCAAACTTCACCCATCGAGGTGGCGTGCCGGAGAACATCGCCGTCAGCTGGAACAGGACGGGATCAGGCGACCCTGCCCCCTACTCCCAGTCGTCCGCGATCAAGAGCGCACACCTCAAGTGGATGACTTCGCCGGGACACTGCAAGAACATTCTCAAGCCGAGTTACACGCGCATGGGAGCGGGCGTCGCCACCACGTATGACGGATCCACCGTGTACACGACGGTGAACTTCGGCTGAGAGTGCCGGGAGGCGAATGCGCGCGAGGCCAGCCTCATGCGTACTTCGTCACACGGCCGGGGCACCCGTGGAACCCGGATCT
This sequence comes from Actinomycetes bacterium, assembly GCA_003242455.2. Classification (GTDB taxonomy): domain Bacteria; phylum Actinomycetota; class Actinomycetes; order Actinomycetales; family Demequinaceae; genus Demequina. The sequence continues at coordinate 2,868 of QGUM02000102.1, read as the reverse complement.
CAGACCCCTGTGCATGTGATGTTCGCCATTCTGTGAGCACGAACGTCCTGGAAACGCCTGTGACGGGGGACACTTCGGATAGCGGGTCGGAGGTCCCTGGCGGACGGTGGAGGTGTGACATCAACTCCCGTCTCACCGCCGAAGGCGCGCAGCGCGACCCGCTGGACCGCAGCCCTCGCCGCACTGCCCGCACTCGCGGTGGGCGCCGTCCTGTACGGGACGACGTCCGTCGGAGGCGGACCCACTCCCCTGTCGGCCGCGACGCTCGATGCGCGCAGCCACACGACGGACGCCATCTCCGCGCCGATCCCGACCGCCACGCCGGACCCGGCGTCGTACGCGCAGAAGATCGAGATCATCCTTCCACCGCCGCCACCGCCGCCGGCGCCGACCGGCACCGGCAAGAAGCCGCGCAACGCGCAGGCCGCCGCAGCCGCCGCCGCATCGGGCGACCACATCGCGTACTGCGCCGCGGGTGGCGGAGCGATCGCGTCGGCGACGACGCTCGACGGCCTGCTCGCCGCGGCCAACGCCGAGCGCGCCCAGTTCGGCTACGCCTCGCTGTCGTGGAGCAGCGGCCTCGCGGGCGTCGCCCAAGGATGGGCGAACCAGCTCGTCGCGAACGACGAGGCCACAGCCGCCCCGCATGACGCGATCGCGCACAACCCCAACCGTCCGCGCGGCGGCGAGAACGTCGCGATGAGCTACAAGTCGTCCGGCCTGGCCTCGAGCAGGGCCATCAGCAAGGCGCACGCCGGCTGGATGCTGTCGGAGAACCACTGCACGAACCTGCTCAACCCCACGTGGAGCGTCATGGGCGCGGGCACGGCCCAGACCGCGGACGGAAGCACCTGGTACACCGTCGTCAACTACCAGTAGTCGGGCGAGGATCGGTGCGTTTCGGCTGGCACATGGCCGATGCGTGCCTTAAGGTGTGAAGCGGACATTGCGCCCATTCCGGAGGGCAGTCCGCTACAGCATCCGGACGGTAGTGCCGGCCTTCATGGTTGAGGGAACCTGAGGGGTGGGCCACGCACTTCCATGGACACATGGAGGAACGATGGTTGAGCACATTCCGGTCGTACCCCACTCTCGTCGCGAGGCCCGTCGTGCCGCACAGCGCGCATCGGTGCGCTCGCGTCTTGCGGGCATCGGCGGCGTGGGTGTGGCCCTGGGCATCACCGCAGCGGTGGTGGTAGGACCCATGGCCAGCGCCGACACGGCTCCGGCCAAGGTCGCGGTCGTCGCCTCGCCTGTCAAGGCGCAGACGATCGCCGCGGTCACGGCTCCCGTGGTCGAGGTCGACCTGAACGTCTCCGTCCCGACGATCACCAAGAACGAGCCGCCGCCGGCTCCCAAGCCCAAGGTGAAGTCGTACAACGGGTCGAAGAAGGCCAAGACCTACTCGGAGACCCAAGCCGCTGCAGACCACCACAAGGACTGCGGCGACAAGTCCTGGAAGAAGGACAAGAACTAGGGCGAGGCCCGAGCGTCAGCTCAGCCCGAGCCCGACTCTTCCCCCTGGGGCCCGGGCGTGCCCGATGCCTTCCGTGCAGCATCGGGCACGCCTCGGGGCACCCAGGCCACCAGAGCGGCAACGGCGATCACGCCCAGCCCGCCCAGCGAGAAGACGCCGAGCGACAGCGCGGCCGCCGCTCCAGCGCCCACGAGCATCGGGCCCACCAGCCCGCCCACGTCCTGCAGCATCATCCAGCCGCCGATGAAGACGGCCCGCTCCCGCTCCGGCGCGGCATCCACGCCGAGCGTCATGAGAGCTCCCGAGCCCCAGCCGTTGCCCGCGCCCATGAGCAGCGCGCATGCCGTGAGCTGCCACGGCTGGTCCGTGAACGGCAGCAGCAGCGCACCCAGGCCGATGGCCGCCGTCGAGGGGACGACCGACCAGAACCGGCCGTAGCGGTCGCTCACCGAGCCCGCGGGATAGAAGAGGACCATGTCGAGCGCGGCGGCGATGCCGAAGACGAGCGACGCGCCTTCCTCGCTCATGCCGATGTGCACCGCCCACAGGGGGATCACCGCGACGCGGGCCGCGCGGACCGCTCCTGTCAGGAGCACTGCGACGCCGAGCGTGCGGAAGGTGCGGGCGTTGTCGCGGATGACCTCGCGCAGCGTGATCCGCTCCGGCGCCTCAACCGCCTCCGGACGGTTGCGCCACAACGGCGTCACCATGAGCGAGCCGATGGCCGCCAGCGCCGCCACGGCCGCCATCGTGTAGACGGCGGGAAGGCCCCACAGGCTGATCACCCCGGCGCCGACGACAGGGCCGGCGAAGTTCGCGATGCGCCACATGCCCGCAAGCGTGGTCAGGGCGCGGGCACGGAACCAGGCGGGAGTCATCGCGTTGATCTGCGCCTGGCGGGCGACGTGGAACGCCCCGTGGCCCACGCCGATGACGGTGATCGCCACGGCGAGGAGCAGGACGTTGGCGGCGAGCGCCGCGAGCGCCGAGCCGGCGGCCATGGCCAAGAGCGAGATGACCTGGGCCGAGGCGCCGCCGCGCGCGTGCGCGAGCTTGCCGCCCCAGGCGCTGCCGCCGATGCGGCCCAGGCCGTACACGGCCACGGCCATCGAGGCCGCGGCCGCGGGCTCCCCGAGCGCCACCGCAGACAGCGCGAAGACGGCGAGCATGGCGCCCAGGCCGAACTCGGCGAAGAGCGTGGGGAAGTAGGCCGCTTGGGCGAGCGAGCGGAGCAGAGCCCTGCGCGAGGGCTCGGCCGATCCGGGGACAGGAGCGCCGCCGGCGGGCTCAGTCAGCGGAGCGCTCCTCCGCGGAGTCCTGCTCGCGCTCGGTCTCCGGCTCAGCGGGCGCGTCGGCGTCAGGCTGCGCGACTGCCTCGACTTCCGGCTCCG
>QGUM02000199.1:0-1547 GCA_003242455.2 Actinomycetes bacterium | reverse complement strand
GGAGGGGCACACGCTCGCGCGCATATTCACCGAGGTCACCGGCGAGCGGCCGGTCATGTGGGGCCCGTCGATCGTCGGCTACGGCTCGTTCCTCTACGTCTCGCCCGCGAATCCGCGCACGCGCGGCACGTGGTTCAAGACGGGCTTCTCGCCGCGCAAGGCGCAGCTCACCTTCTACGGCCTCAAGGACCTGCCGGCGGCCGATGCCGTTCTCCCCCGCCTCGGCACCTTCACGGAGGGCGCGGGCTGCGTCTACGTGAAGAAGCTCGAGGACATCGACCTGGACGTCCTGCGCGAGCTCATCGCCATCGCGTGGTCCCGCATGGACGATGCCGTGGCCGGCTGAGCGCCGCCACGCGCCGCCCGCGCCAACGCGCGTCGGAGCCGCACGACCCACGCGCCACCGGCCGCCAAGGATCCGCCTACGGAAACTCGGCCCGCTCGGGGAAGATGTCGTACGCCCCGCCCTCGCGGCATTCCCTCGACGTGTACCCCTCGCGCAGTTTCGGGTAGATCTCCGCGAAGTACCGAGCCTGCAGCGCCCGCGCCTGCGCCTCGTTCGCCCCGAGCCGCATCGCGACCAGGTGGCTCAGCTGCACGGCTCGGCACTCTGCCTCAGCCTCGTTCCACACGCGTTCCACGTGCATCGTCTCGTGCGCCACGAGCACCACGGCCGCCACCTGCTCCAGCGGCGGGTCGAGCTTGGCCGATCGCGCGTACGCCGCCACGTCCTGGCACACCCCGTGCATGTAGTGCGCCACGTCCGATGCGTCCTGCCACACATACCCGTCGAACGCACGCGCGTTGAACAGCTCCTCCGAGAACCTGGCGCAGTCGGCCCGCGCCCGCGGGTTGTCGGTCACCGCTGCCATCGCATCGGTCACGATGGCCTGGCGCCAGTGGTGCGCCGCCTCGAACCCGCCGGCCACGAGCGTCGCGATCACCACGAGCACGGCCCACCACGTGCGCAGCGCTCCACCGTCCAGCAGATGCCGCTTGCGCACCGCGCTCACGATCGCCCGCACGGCCAGCACCGCCAGCACCGCGGTCACCACCGTCAGGACGCCGATGTCCATGCCCTCTCCTCCCTCAGCCTGTCGCTGGCGCTACCTCACCTGCGCCGCGACCCACGCCCGCACCTTCGCCCGTGCGGCGTCGATCCTGGCGTGCAGCGCCCGCAGCGCGTCGGCGTCGGCGTCCGCATCGGCCGCCGTCCCGGCGTCGAGCGCCGCGATGAGCTCGGCGAGCGCGATGCGCCCGTCCGCCGCGGCCTTGCGCAGCACCAGCGTGGGCGCCTGCGTGGACTGCGCGTACAGCTCGCGGTCGATGTCGAGCACCACGGGGCGACCGTCCTGCCAGGCCGTGACGGCATCGGCGGCCGACGCCTGGCTCAGCACGTGCGGCGTCAGCGTGGACTCGAACCAGTTGACCTGGTAGCGGGCTGTCTCGAAGCGGCGCCGCGCCGCAGAGCGGTTCGACGCGGAGATGCCCCACCACGCCAGCAGCGACGCCAGCACGATCCCGCCCGCGAGCCACGGCCACCAGGG
>QGUM02000198.1:0-1553 GCA_003242455.2 Actinomycetes bacterium | reverse complement strand
ACTTCATCGTCGAGTACATCGGCCAGACGCGCGGCTGGTTCTACACGCTGCACGTCCTGGCGACGGCGCTGTTCGACAAGCCCTCGTTCCGCACGTGCGTCAGCCACGGCATCGTGCTGGGCAGCGACGGGCGCAAGATGTCCAAGTCCCTGCGCAACTACCCGGACGTCACCGAGGTCTTCAACCGCGACGGCTCGGACGCGATGCGCTGGTTCCTGCTCGCGAGCCCCATCCTGCGCGGCGGCAACCTCATCGTCACGGAGGAGGGCATCCGCGAAGGCGTCCGCCAGGTGATGCTCCCGCTGTGGTCGACGTACTACTTCTTCACCCTGTACGCGGGCGCGGCGAAGGGCGGCGAGGGGCTGCTGGCCGCGCCGCTGTCCGATGACCGGGTCGCCTCGCTGCCGGACATGGACCGCTACCTGCTGCACAAGACCGCGGCGCTCGTGCGCGACGTCACGGCGCAGCTGGACGTGTACGACATCGCGGGCGCCTCGGACTCGCTTGAGGAGTTCATGGAGGTCCTCACCAACCGGTACGTGCGCACCCAGCGCGATCGCTTCTGGCAGGAGGACCGGGACGCGTTCGACGTCCTGTTCACGGTGCTCGAGACGGTCACGCGGCTGGCCGCGCCGCTGCTGCCGCTTGAGACCGAGGAGATCTGGCGCGGGCTCACGGGCGGTCGTTCCGTCCACCTCACGGACTGGCCCACGGCGCCCGACGCCTGGGACGCCCCGGAGCTCGCCCCGGTCATGGACCTGGTGTGGGAGATCGTGTCGAGCGTCCACGCGCTGCGCAAGGCGGCCCAGATCCGCGTGCGCCAGCCGCTGCAGTCGCTCGAGATCGCGGTGGACGACCCCCAGCGTCTCCAGCCCTACGTCAAGCTCATCGCCTCCGAGCTCAACGTGAAGTTCGTCGTCGGCGTCACGCCGGAGAAGTTCATCGCGGCCAACCCGGTGGAGCGCCGCCTCACCGTCAACGCCCGTGCCGCGGGTCCGCGCATCGGCAAGGCGGTGCAGCAGGCGATCGCGGCGGCGAAGGCGGGCGACTGGAGCGAGGAGGGCGGCGTCGTCACCGCGGGCGGCATCCAGCTCGAGGAGGGAGAGTACGAGCTCGCCACGGTGTTCGGCGGCGGCAAGGCCGACGAGGCGGGCGCGGTCCTGCCCAGCGGCGGCTTCGTCCTGCTCAACACCGCGCTCACGCCCGAGCTCGAGGCCGAGGGCTACGCTCGCGACCTCATCCGCCTCATCCAGGACGAGCGCAAGAACGCCGGCCTGAACGTGGGCGACCGGATCACGCTCACGGCTCATGTGCCCATGGAGCGCGTGGACGCTGTGAAGCGCCACGCGGACCTCATCTCCCGCGAGGTGCTCGCGACGAGCTTCGAGGTCGAGGCGGGACAGCTGCGCTTCGAGATCGCGAAGGTCGAGGGCTGACGTCCCCGGGCCGCCGCCGTCAGCGTCCGGCCGCCCCGGCGGCGGCCCGGATCGCGACAACGACGATCACGGCTGCCGTGACCGCAGCCGCCCTGACGATGCCCCCCACGGCTCCGG
>QGUM02000197.1:0-1564 GCA_003242455.2 Actinomycetes bacterium | reverse complement strand
CGCCCTTCCTGCCCGCGACCTTCCTGCCCGCGACCTTCCTGCCCGCGCCGCGCACGGCCTCACACGCCAGCGCGCTCCCACTCCCACACCGGGGCGTCGTCGGCGAAGAACTCGGCGATGGCGTCGTCGTCAAGGCAGGCGAGCATCGCATCAAAGTCGCCGATGTCCAACGCGCCCGCACCACCGGGCTGAGGATGTCGCTGCGCATCGAGGTGAGGCGGCGGCACGAACTCGACCGAGGAAGGCGTCGCGATGATCTCCCACCCTTGCCGGTGGACGTCGTGGTGACATCGGGTGCAGAGCATGACCCCGTTGCTCAGGTCCGTTCCCCCGCCGTGGTCCCACCAGCGGATGTGGTGGGCCTCGCAATGCTCGGGAGGCGCGTGACACTTGGCGCACCCGCCATCGCGCTCCAGCAGCGCCAGCCGCTGCGCCCGCGTGAACAGCCGCACGGCACGCCCCAGGTCCAGCACCTCGCTGTCGCCGCCGAGAACCGCAGGCACCGCCTCCGCGTCGCCCGCGAGCCGCCGCAGCTCCCCCACCGACACCGGCACGGAGACGCCGTCGATGCGCCCCAGGCCCTCGCCGGACTCGAGGTCCGCCTTGGACATGCGCACCACGATCGTGGTCCGCACCCCCGACCTGCCCGTCTCCTCGCACCCGAGCGCGTGACGGCACAGGTCAAAGAGCGCATCGGCGCGCATCTGGCCCACGGTGCGGCGATCCGCCTCGAGCGGGTCCTGATCGCGCCGCGCGCGGAACTGCTGCGTCACCACCTGCTCAATGGCAGTCCGAATCGGCGCGGCTGTCACCGGGTCCAGGCGGGCGTTGAGCGTCACCATGCCGGTGTGGTCCTCGCTCCAGACGAGGTATCGCTCCTCGTGCTGGCGTCGCTCTCGCTCCTGGTGAGCCCTCGCATCCGCGCGCGCAATCGCCATGGCTACGAGCTTCCGCACATCGTGCGCGGCGAGCCCCTCAGCCTTGGCGACGAGCCGTCTCTCGAGCTCGTGCAGCGCGGCGCTGGGCAGGCGGTCGGCAACGGATTCGAGGCCCGACGTGATCATCCCTGCCGCATCCACGGACAGATCCCCAGCGAGCGACGCCGCGGCCACCGCAGGGTAACGGGGCGCAGGAGGCGCAACGGGATCGCCCGGCGAGGCGGCATCGGCCTCAGCCACGCCGCCGGGCAGGAACGCTCGCCCGGCGTCGATGGCCCTCCGGGCATCGGCCCTGGAGCCGCCCGTGACCCGCGCGATCATGGCGCCGGCATCGCCGAAGCCCTCACGCCGCGCGAGCCCACCCCCGGGCTCTTGCCCGGTAGACCGCCGCGCCACCTCCGCGGCGAAACGCGCGAGCAGCGTGTCCGTCAGCCGACCCAGCCGCGCGACCTCCGCGTGCACGTCCATCAGCTCCCGCGCCGGGAGCTCCGCGAGCGACATCCCCGCGAGGCGCGCGACCACAGAAGCCACGCGCTCCACCTGCGCTGCGGCCTCGCGGTTCCACCCCTCGGTCATGTCTCAAGCCAACCACGGGGGTCTGACATCGGGCACTGACCTCGGGCACT
>QGUM02000196.1:0-1574 GCA_003242455.2 Actinomycetes bacterium | reverse complement strand
CGACGTTCCTCATCGGCGGCGACCAGTGCACGCGCCGCTGCGACTTCTGCCAGATAGACACGGGCAAGCCTGCGGCGCTCGACCTCGACGAGCCGCGTCGCGTGGCCGAGTCGGTGCGTCAGATGGGACTGAAGTACTCCACCGTGACGGGCGTGGCCCGCGATGACCTTCCCGACGGCGGCGCGTGGCTCTACGCCGAGACCGTCCGTCAGATCCATGCCCTCAACCCCGGCACGGGCGTCGAGGTGCTCATCCCCGACTTCAACGCGAATCCGGACCAGCTGGCCGAGGTGTTCTCGTCGCGTCCCGAGGTGCTCGCTCACAACCTCGAGACGGTCCCGCGCGTGTTCAAGCGCATCCGTCCGGCGTTCCGCTACGAGCGCTCGCTCGAGGTCCTCACGCGGGCCCAGGCCGATGGCCTGGTCACCAAGTCGAACCTCATCCTGGGCATGGGCGAGACCTTCGAGGAGGCCGTCCAGGCGCTGCGCGACCTGCACGAGGCCGGCTGCGACCTCATCACCATCACCCAATACCTGCGCCCGAGCCCGCGCCACCACCCCGTCGAGCGGTGGGTCAAGCCCGAGGAGTTCGTCGAGCTGTCGCAGGCTGCCGAGGAGATCGGCTTCCTGGGCGTCATGTCGGGTCCGCTGGTGCGCAGCTCGTACCGTGCGGGCCGCCTGTGGGGACAGGCGATGAGGCGCAAGGGCCGTGAGATCCCTGCCGCGCTCGCGCATCTCGCCGAGCCGACCACGGCCCGCCAGGAGGCGTCGGCCCTCCTCGCGTCCCGCCCGAGCACCTGAGCGCCCCTGCGCGACTAGACTCGTCGCATCATGGCCAAGCAACCCGAAAAGCGCCCCAACTTCTTCAAGCTGGTCGCGCAGGCATACAAGCTCACGGCGCGCCACGACAAGGCGCTCCTGCCCATCCTCATCGTCGCGTTCCTGATCACGCTGGGCATCGCGCTGTCCATCGCGTTCGCGATCGGCGGCACCGTCGCGATCGTGTACGGCTCGATCTTCGGCGTGCTGACGGGCGTGCTCGTGGCGCTGTTCGTGCTCACGCGCCGCTTCGAGCGGACGATGTACGCGCAGATGGAGGGCCAGATGGGCGGCGCGCTGCCCGTGGCGCAGTCCATCCGCGTGGGCTGGACGTTCGCAGACGAGCCCGTCGCGATCGACCCGCGCACGCAGGCCGTCGTCTTCCAGGGCGTGGGCCGCGGCGGCATCGTGCTCCTGGCGGAGGGCGGCAACGCCGCGCGCAAGCTCGTCGACCAGACCACCGCGCGCTTCTCCAAGCTGGCCCCCGGCGTGCCGATCACGCCCATCTACGTGGGCTCCGGCGAGGGCCAGGTTCCGGTGCGCCACCTGACCAAGGCCATCCGCCGCGTGCGCCGCGAGCGCTACGGCCGCGGCATCGGCAAGGGGCTGTCCAAGCGCGAGATGGAGGCCGTGCGCCTGCGCCTCAAGGCGCTCGGCGGCCCCAAGCTCCCGGTCCCCAAGGGCATCGACCCGCTCAAGGCTCGCGCTGACCGCAAGGGCCTGCGCGGCCGCTGAGCCGCCTCTTCACGCACGAAG
>QGUM02000008.1:0-28476 GCA_003242455.2 Actinomycetes bacterium | reverse complement strand
TCGTAGGCCCATGCCCCCGCCGGGCCGTCGACGAGCCGCACCGCCTGGGTGGCAGACACGGAGTCCTTGAGAGCGAGCAGATCCGCCAGGGCGGGGAGGGTCACACGCCGAGTGTACGCAACCCCGTCGCACGTGGACAGGCAGGTCTGGACCTCGCTCACGAACTCGGGGCCGTGGCCGCGCCACGCATGGCACGCGGAGGTGAGGGCACATCAGCCCTCGGTCTTGAGGCTCTTCTCGTAGGCGTCGGTGACGGTCTGGGCGTCGCCGATCTCGCGTACCCTGCCGTGCTCCATCCACGCGACCGTGTGGCACAGGTCCCGCATCTGCGTCAGCGAGTGCGACACCACGATGACCGTGCAGCCGCTCTCCGTGAGCTCGCGGAACTTCTGCTCCGACTTGGCGCGGAACGCGCCGTCGCCCACCGCGAGGACCTCGTCGACCACGAGGATGTCCGGGCGCACGTTGATGGCGACGGAGAAGCCCAGTCGCACGTACATGCCGGACGAGTAGTTCTTGATGGGCTGGTCGATGAACTGCTCGACGCCCGAGAACTCGACGATCTCGTCGTACCGCGCCTTGACCTCCTTGCGCGACAGGCCCAGGATCGCGCCGTTGAGGAAGATGTTCTCCCGTCCGCTGAGCTCCGGGTGGAAGCCCGATCCCACCTCGAGCAGCGAGGCGACGCGGCCGCGCGCCGTGATGGAGCCCTCGTCGGGCGTGTAGATGCGCGCGAGCATCTTCAGCAGCGTCGACTTGCCGGAGCCGTTGCGACCCAGGAGGCCGAAGGTCTTGCCGGCGGGCACCTCGAAGGAGACGTCGCGCACGGCCCAGAAGTCCTCGTGGACCGTCGTGCGACGGCGCATGAGGGCCGACTTCAGCGACTGGTTGCGCTCGTGGTACAGCCGGAACTTCTTGGAGACGTGGTCGACGATGACGGCAGGCTCGGTCACAGCAGTTCCGCCAATCGCTTCTCAGACCGCGAGAACACGGCGTATCCGATGAGGAAGGCCACGAGGGCCGCGCCCAGGCACCAGAGGCTGTCGCCGAGCGTGGGGAGCCGGTTGTTGTACAGCAGGTCCCGGAACGCCTGGACGAAGTGCTCCATGGGGTTGAGGCGGTAGATCGTCAGCAGCCACGGCTTGTCGCCCACCGCGTTCTCGACGAGCTGGATGGGATACAGGATCGGGGTGAGGTACATCCACAGCTGGAGCAGGATCGTCACGAAGTGCTTGGTGTCGCGGAAGTGCACGTTGAAGATGGCCAGCAGCATCGAGACGCCGGTTGCGAACAGCGCGAGCAGCACCATGTAGACGAGCAGGAGCGGCAGCCACGGCAGCGGGAAGCCGCCGAACAGGTGCAGCGCCACGATGAGCACCCCCAGCTCGAAGCACCACGTCACCGCGGTCGAGAGCATGGTCGCGAGCACCAGGTGCATGCGCGGGAAGTAGACCTTCTGGATGAGGTTCGCGTTGGCCACGAGCGAGTCGAGGCCGAAGTTCATCACGCGGGCGAAGAAGGTCCACGCGAGCAGGCCGGACATGAGCCACAGCGGGTAGAGGTCGAGGCCGCTGGGATCGCCCTTGGGCGGGCCCGCACGGAAGATGAAGCCGAAGACGATCGAGTACACGATCATCGTCGCGATCGGGTTTATCAGCGACCACAGCTGGCCGAGCACGGTGCGCCGGTACTGTCCCTTCACCTCGCGAGCCACCAGGTTGTACAGCAGCTCGCGGGTGCTCAGCAGCTCCCGGAAGTAGGACATCGAGTCGTGCGTCTCCGTGTCTGTGAGAGGTGAGTGACTGACGGCCAAGTCTATGGGGCGTCGCGCTTGGCTATCCTCGTGGAGAGCACAAAGGAGCCGCATGGACGTCAGGCCGCTGAGCATCGAGGGCGCGTGGGAGTTCACGCCGCGCCAGTTCGGCGACCCCCGCGGGGTCTTCCTCGAGGCGTTCAAGGGCGAGGTGTTCCGCGAGACCGTAGGCCACGCCCTGACGGTCAAGCAGGTCAACACCTCCGTGTCCGCAGCCGGCGTGCTGCGAGGCATCCACTTCGCCGACGTCCCGCCCGGCCAGGCCAAGTACGTCACCTGCTCCTACGGTGCGGTGCTCGACGTCGTGGTGGACATCCGCGTGGGCTCGCCGACGTTCGGCCAGTGGGACACCGTCCTGCTCGACGACGTCGACCGCCGCGCGATCTACTTGTCCGAGGGCCTGGGCCATGGCTTCCTGTCCCTCGCGGACGGCTCGACCGTCACCTACCTGTGCAGCGAGCCCTACAGCCCCGCGCGCGAGCACGAGGTGCACCCGCTCGACCCCGGCATCGGCATCGACTGGCCCACCGTGGCCCGCGACGGCAGCGCGCTCGCGTTCGCGCTGTCCGCCAAGGACGAGGCCGCGCCCACCCTCGCGGAGGCCGCCGCGGCCGGCCTGCTCCCCGACTACGCAGAGGCGCTCGCCTTCCGGCGATCGCTCGCCTCAGGAGGAACCTCGTGAAAATCCTGGTCACCGGCGGCGCCGGCTTCATCGGCTCCAACTTCGTGCGCCTGACGCTCGAGACCCGCCCCGACGTCGACGTCACCGTGCTCGACGCCCTCACGTACGCGGGCGACTCGGCCTCGCTTCCCGACGATCCGCGCGTGACTCTCGCCAAGGGGGACGTGGCCGACGAGGGCCTCGTGGACGACCTCGTCGCCAGCCACGACCTGGTCGTCCACTTCGCGGCGGAGAGCCACAACGACAACTCGCTGCACGACCCGTGGCCGTTCGTGCAGACGAACGTCATCGGCACGTACCGGCTCCTCGAGGCGGTGCGCCGCCACGGCAAGCGACTGCACCACATCTCCACCGACGAGGTCTACGGCGACCTCGAGCTCGACGACCCCGCCAAGTTCACGCCGGAGACGCCGTACAACCCCTCCTCGCCGTACTCGTCGACCAAGGCCGCATCGGACCTGCTCGTGCGCGCGTGGGTGCGCAGCTTCAAGGTCGAGGCGACCATCTCCAACTGCTCGAACAACTACGGCCCGTACCAGCACGTCGAGAAGTTCATCCCTCGCCAGATCACGAACATCCTCGACGGGCAGCGCCCCAAGCTCTACGGCGCCGGCCTCAACGTGCGCGACTGGATCCACGTGGACGACCACAACCGCGCCGTGTGGACCATCATCGACAAGGGCCGCCCTGGAGAGACCTACCTCATCGGCGCGGACGGCGAGCTCGACAACAAGACGGTCATCGAGATGATCCTCGAGCAGATGGGCCAGCCGCGCGACGCGTACGACCACGTCGCCGACCGCCCCGGCCACGACCTGCGCTACGCGATCGACGCGACCAGGCTGCGCGAGGAGCTGGGCTGGGAGCCGGTCTTCACGTCCTTCGCCGATGGCCTCGCCGACACCATCCGCTGGTACCGCGAGAACGAGGCGTGGTGGCGCGCCAAGAAGCTCGAGACCGAGCTCAGGTACCAGCAGCTCGGGCGCTGACGCCTTGGCAAGCATCGGCGACCGGCCGATGCCCGGCTCTCACCGTCCGGCGGCCTCGCGCAGCAGCTCCAGATAGCCGCGAGCCACGCTCGCCACGTCGTACTGCTGCGCGCGCTCGGCCGCCGCGGCTCCCAGCCGGGAGCGGAGCGCCGCGTCGCCGATGAGCCGCGCCAGGGCCGCGCGCAGGTCCTCCACGTCGCCGCTGCGCACGATCACTCCCGATTCGCCGTCCACGACCGCCTCGTCGAGCCCCGGCAGGTCGGAGACGACGACGGCGCAGCCCGAGGCCATCGCCTCGAGGAGCGCGACGGGCAGGCCGTCCTGGTCGCCCGATGCCGCTCGCACCGAGGGGAAGACGGCGACGTCGGCCTCGGCGTCGGCGCGGGAGAGCTCCTCGCGTGTCAGCTGCCCGGCGAAGGTGACAGGGAGCCCGTCGGCCCGCGACTCGAGCGCGGCGCGCTCGGGGCCGTCGCCCACGATCGTCAGCTCCCAGCGGTCCGCGGGAAGCCCCGCGAGGGCGTCGAGCAGGACGTGGAAGCCCTTCTTCTCCACGAGGCGGCCGACGGCGAGCAGCCGCACTGGGCCGGAGCGGGCCGCGCCGCGCGCCGCCGCGGCCGCCGCGAACTGCGCCACCTGCGCGCCCATGGGACGCACGGAGGTGGTCGCCGCATCGGCGCCCAAGGAGATCGCGATGGAGCGCATGTCCTCGTTCATCACGGTCACAGCCTTGGCGCGTCGCAGCACGGAGCGCTTGAGGGCGCGCGACACGGGATCGCGCAGCGCGTAGAGGTCGCCGCCGAGTGTCGTCACGACCGTGGGGACGCCGCGCGCCGCCCAGCGCGCGACGATGCCCTGGGGGATGATCCAATGCGCGTGGATGACGTCGGGCCGGTGCTCGCGCACGGCTCTGCGCACGGCGAAGAACTGCGCGATGAACAGCGGCGGCACCTGCAGCAGGCGCGACCTGCGCGAGCGCACGTTCTCCAGCAGCGCCCCCGCGGCGACGTCCTCCCAGCGCCTGAAGAAGAAGCGATAGCGACGCACGCTCACGCCGTCGCCGTTCTCCTCGGGCGCGCCGCCGGGGACGGCGGGGACAAGGATGAGGGTCTCGGCATCGGGCGCCATGCCCACCGCGAGGTCGCGCACGAAGGACGGCGTCCCGTCGCCCGCCACGGCGGGGAACGTCGACGCGAGCGTCAGCACCCGGAGGGGCCGGTGAGACGAGGCCATAGGCTGTCCACTGTGATGGAAGGGGCAGGGGCGCACCCAGCATACGAGGTCGCGGTCGTGGGACACCGGGGCTTCCTGGGCGGTCACATCGCGGCGCGCCTGGAGTCCGAGGGCGTGCGGGTGCGCGGCTTCGGCAGCAACGATCCCGTCGTGGTCGACGACGCGCCCCATCCCGACCTCGCCGGCGTCCGCACCGTCGTGTGGTGCGCGGGCCGCGCCAATCCTCGTCTGGCTGAGGAGGACCCCGCGCTCGCCGCGGCCGACGTCGCCGACCTCGCCCAGGCTCTCGACGCGCTGCGCGTCGCCCCGCCGATGCCCCGCATCGTGCTCCTGTCCTCCGGCGGGACGGTCTACGGCCCGCCCGCCAACCCGCCCTACCGCGAGAGCGACGAGCCGGCGCCCGCGAACGCGTATGCGCGCGCCAAGCGCGATCAGGAGCTGCTGCTCGAGCGCTGGCCCGGCGAGTCTGTGGCCCTGCGCGTGGGCAACGCGTACGGACCGGGCCAGGTCCCCGCCCCCGGGCAGGGGGTCCTCGCCCATTGGATCCAGGCGGCGCGCGCGGGCGAGCCGCTCACGCTCTTCGGCGATCCGAGCTCCACGCGCGACTACGTCCACGTCGACGATGTGGCCGACGCCGTCCTCGCGGTGCACCGTGCCGAGCCGGCGCCGCCTCCCGTGATCAACATCGGCTCCGGTCGCGGCACGAGCCTCGAGGAGCTGCTGGCCGTGTTCCGCGAGGCCGTGGCTCCGCTCGAGGTGCGCGTGGTGCGGCGCGGGGCGCGCTCGACGGATGCGACGCATTCGGTGCTCGACGTGACGCTCGCGCGCGAGGTGCTCGGCTGGCGAGCGCGAGTTCCTCTGGTCGAGGGAATCCGAGGACAGTGGGAGTTCGCCCGATGACAGGCCCGGTCGAGCCCTTCGGCGGACCTGCCGAACCGATGTCCGTCCCCGCGGATCGCCGGCGGCGTCCGAGTCTCGCCGCCGTCGTGAAATGGGGCTTCCTCGCCGTCGCGGTCTCCCTGCTCGCATGGGCGATCGTTTCTCGCTGGGACGACGTCGCCCCTGCGCTCGGCGAGGTCGGCTGGCCAGCCTTCATCGGCGCCACTGCGCTCGCGGCGCTCGCGCTCGCGTTCAACGCCCTGTCCTGGCGGGCCGTGATGCGCGCGGTGGGACTGGCTGCGCCGCCGGCCGATGCCGCCGCGGTGTTCTTCATCTCCCAGGCCGGGAAGTACGTCCCGGGCGCGGTGTGGCCCGTGCTCGCCCAGGCGGAGCTTGCGCGCGAGCACGGAGTGAGTCGCGCGAGGGCGATGGCCGGCTCGATCGTCGCGATGGTCGTGGGCGTCATGATGGCGGGCACGGTGGGGGCCGTGGGTCTCGTGATCGCGGCACCCGGCTCCATCCGGCAGCACATGTGGGCGCTCATCGTCGTCGTCATGCTGCTGAGGCTGCTGTATCCCGCGGCGCTCACCTCTGTCATCACCCTCGTCACGCGGCTGCTGCGCCGTCCTGTCGAGCACATCGAGATCGACGGCCGGTCCATCATCGTGAGCGCGGCGTGGTCTGTGCTCAACTGGGCCGCGCTGGGCGGCCAGGCATGGCTGCTGCTGCGTCCGCTCGTCGGCGATGTGCCGCACGCCTTCGCGCTCGCGACGGGAGCCTTCGCCATGTCGTGGCTCGTGGGCTTCCTCATCGTGGTGGCGCCGGCGGGCATCGGGCCGCGCGAGGGCGCGCTCGTCGCGATTCTCGCCGGGGCCGCGACGGCGCCTCAGGCGCTCGCGCTCGCGCTGCTGAGCCGGGCGGCGATGTCGGTGGCCGATGCCGTGGGCCTCGTCGTGGGCCTCGTGGTGCGAGGCGCCGCTAGGCGGCGCGACCGCGACGTGGCTTGACCGGCTCGACGAGCTCGGGGTGAGCTGCGGGCCGCGCGGGCCCGTACTGCAGCTCGCGCGTGCGCTCGAGCTGGTCCTCGAGCAGGATGCGGTTGGACTTCGCGAGGTCCGACAGGATGCCGAGCGCGAGGGCGAGGGCCGCGCCCACGAGCAGCGCGCCTCCCAGGACGAGGGACTGGATGTGATTTCCCTCGTCGCCTTGCAGGGTGAGGACGAGGTAGCGCACGTACGGCGTGAGGCCCGCGACGAGGAACAGCAGCGTCAGCAGGCGGAACACGGACCACGGCCGGTACATGACGTACGAGCGCAGGATCGCCTGACCCGAGCGCAGCATGTGCTCGAACATGCTGTCGAACAGGCGCGACTCGCGCGTCTTGGCATTCGTCTCGATCGGCACCGACGTGATCGCGATGCGCTTGTTGCCCGCCTGGATGATCGTCTCCATGCAGTAGCTGAAGGTGGTCACGATGTTGAGGCGGTACAGCGAGTAGCGCGAGTAGGCGCGGAATCCCGATGCGGCATCGGGGAGCTCGGTCTTGGCGGCGCGGTTGACGACCCACGAGCCGAAGCGCTGCATGAGCTTCTTGAACGGCGAGAAGTGCGCGATGGTCTGCGTCTGCCGGTCGCCGATGACGATGTCGGCACGGCCCTCGAGGATGGGCTTCACGAGGTCGGCGATGCGCTGCTGCGGGTACTGGTTGTCGCCGTCTGTGTTGACCACGATGTCGGCGCCGTGGGCGAGGGCGTACTCGACGCCGTCGCGGAACGAGCGCGCCAGGCCCATGTTGCGGGTGTGGTGGACGAAGTGCTTCACGCCGTAGGAACGGGCGACTTCCACCGTGCGGTCCGTGGAGCCGTCGTCGATGATCAGGACCTCGATCTCGTCGATCCCCTCGATGTGCGTGGGGATGCTCTCGAGCACGAGCGGCAGGGTCTGCTCCTCGTTGAGGCATGGGACCTGGATGAACAGCTTCACGAATCTCCTCCTGGGACGCTGTCCAGCGTAGTTGCGGCGCGCGGGACGGGGCCGGGGGCGATACCAGATTGTGACCCACGGGCGTGGGGGGAGCCGCCGCGCGTGAGCGGCGCTCGCCAGGGGAACGTCAGGCGCGGCGATAGTGATTCCAGGCCCAGCCCGCCGCGAGCGAGAGGACGAGCGCGCCCACCGTCGCGCCCACAGCGAGCCCGGCCATCTCGACATCGCTGAGCATTCCCGTGAAGAGGCCCCGCAGCAGCGCGCTGCCGAGCAGGCCGCCCACGGCGCCGGCCGCCGCACCGAGCAGCACGCCAGCGTTCGTGAGCGGGTGCACCTTGGAGGCGCCGGCGCCGATCATGACGCCGATGACGAGGGCGATGAGGGCTCCCACGGCGGTCCTAGATCGCGGCGAACGGGGACATGAACCAGCGGGCGAGCCCGGTGCCGATGCCCGCAGCCGGGGCCAGGAGGCCGCCGATGCCGAGCACGGGTCCCAGGAGCGCGCCGACCAGCAGGCCCAGGACCGCGAAGGCGAGCACGTGAAGCCACTGGTTCGTGACGTTGCGGAGCATGAAGCCCAGGCCCCACGCGAGCCCCGGGCCCACGAGCAGGAAGACAAAGAAGATCGCCCCGAACAGGAGCACCACGCCCTGGACGACGGAGGACAGGGAGTTGAGCTCCTCGACCCCGGGCCCGGTGACGACCTGGAGGAAGAGCACGAGAGCCGTCAGCACTCCTGCCACGCCGCTGCCGACGAACGTCATGAAGGGCGTGAAGCGCACCTTCCACGTCGGCCGCAGTCGACCCTTCTCGGAATCCCACTCGGCCATGCGGCAAGACTACGCGACAGGGCAGGCAGGACCTCGGTGCCGCGTGCGGGGCGAGCCGAACTTAGGATGGAGGCACCCGAGAGCAAAGGAGCTCAACGTGAAGTTCGAGGTCTACAAGGACAAGGCGGGCGAGTTCCGTTTCCGCATCCGCGCGACGAACGGCAACATCCTGGCCTCCAGCGAGGGCTACAAGGCCAAGGCGTCCGCACAGAACGCAATCGACCGCATCAAGTCGGACGCCGCGACCGCCCCGGTCGTCGACGAGAGCTGACGCTGACGGACGGCAGGCGCGCGCCTCTGCCGCGCCCGCCCCGTTTGCGACACAATGACTTCGTGACCACCTTCGCCGAGCGCCACATCGGGCCTGACGACGCCTCGGTGGAGCGCATGCTCGAAGCCGTCGGCTACACGTCTCTCGAGTCGCTCGTCGAGACGGCTGTGCCCGAGGCGATCCGCCACGACGACATCCTCGACCTGCCCGAGCCGCTGACCGAGGCGCAGGCGCTCGCCGCGCTCGAGGACTTCGCAGCCCGCAACACCCAGGCGATCGAGATGATCGGCCAGGGCTACTACGACACCATCACGCCTGCGGTCATCCGCCGCGGCATCCTCGAGAACCCGGCGTGGTACACCGCCTACACCCCGTACCAGGCGGAGATCTCCCAGGGCCGCCTCGAAGCGCTCCTGAACTTCCAGACCGTGGTGTCCGACCTCACCGCCCTGCCCATCGCCGGCGCGAGCCTGCTGGACGAGGCCACGGCGGTGGCCGAGGCGATGCTCCTCATGGTGCGCGCATCGGGCAAGGACGGCGGCGCGATCGTCCTCGACGACGAATGCCTGCCGCAGACGCTCGAGGTGGTTCTCACCCAGGCCGAGGCCGTGGGCATCCCCGTGCGCGTCGAGCGCATCGACGTCGGCTGGAAGGCCGCCGCCGACGTCGCGGGCGTCGTCGTCCAGCACCCCGGGCACTCGGGCGTGCTGCGAGACATCGAGCCGATCGTCGGCGAGGCCAAGTCTGCGGGCGCGCTCGTCACCGTCGCCGCCGACCTGCTGTCGCTCACGATCATGAAGCCGCCCGGCGAGCTCGGCGCGGACATCGCTGTGGGCTCCGCCCAGCGCTTCGGCGTCCCGCTGTTCTACGGCGGTCCGCACGCCGCGTTCATCGCCGTGCGCGAGGGCCTCGAGCGGCAGATGCCGGGCCGCATCGTGGGCGTCTCGGTGGACGCGGAGGGACGCCCGGCCTACCGTCTCGCCCTGCAGACGCGCGAGCAGCACATCCGCCGCGACAAGGCGACGTCCAACATCTGCACGGCCCAGGCGCTCCTCGCGATCGTCGCCGGCATGTACGCCGTCTACCACGGGCCCGAGGGCCTGCGCGAGATCGCGATGCGCGTCCACTCCCGCGCCACGACCCTGTGGGATGCGCTGCACGCCTCGGGCGTGGAGCTCGTCCACGAGGCCTTCTTCGACACCGTCCTGGCCCGCGTTCCCGGCGGTGCCGACTCCGTCATCGCGCGTGCCCGCGCCGCAGGCATCAACCTGCGCCGCGTCGACGCGGACACGGTGGCGATCGCGTGCGACGAGAAGACCGAGCTCGAGACGCTCGACCACATCGTCGAGGCGTTCCTGGGCGCCAAGCGCCACCCCGTCTACACGACCCCGCGCGTGGCGATCCCGCTCAGCCTGCGCCGCCACTCGGAGTACCTCACGCACCCGGTCTTCCACGAGCACCGCTCGGAGGCCGCGCTCACGCGCTACATGCGCCGCCTGGCCGACCGCGACCTCGCCCTGGACCGCACGATGATCCCGCTGGGCTCGTGCACCATGAAGCTCAACGCGGCCGCGGAGATGCAGATGCTGCTGCATCCCGGCTTCGCGAACATCCACCCGTTCGCCCCGTCCGAGCAGACGGAGGGCTACCGCGCGCTCATCGCGCAGCTCGAGGACTGGCTCGCGGAGATCACCGGCTACGCCGCCGTCTCCGTCCAGCCGAACTCGGGCGCTCGCGGCGAGTACGCGGGCCTGCTCGCGATTCGCGAGTACCACCGCTCGCGCGGCGAGGGCGAGCGCGACGTGTGCCTCATCCCGGCATCGGCGCACGGCACGAACGCGGCGTCGGCGGTGCTGGCCGGCTTCCGCGTCGTGGTCGTCGCCACCGGCGAGGACGGCGAGGTCGACATGGCCGACCTGCGAGCCAAGCTCGCCGAGCATGCGGGCAGGATCGCGGCGATCATGCTCACCTACCCCTCGACCCACGGCGTCTACGAGGAGCACGTGGGCGAGGTGTGCGCGGCGGTCCACGAGGCCGGGGGCCAGGTCTACATCGACGGCGCGAACCTCAACGCCCTCGTCGGACTCGCCAAGCCGGGCCACTTCGGCGGCGACGTGTCGCACCTCAACCTGCACAAGACGTTCTGCATCCCGCACGGCGGCGGGGGACCCGGCGTGGGCCCGGTCGCGGTCGCCGAGCACCTCGTGCCGTTCCTGCCGTCGCTGCGCCAGAGCATCCAGCGCCCGCGCGACCTGCGCCGCAAGGGCAAGGCCGTGAGCGCGGCGCCGTACGGCTCGGCGGGCATCCTGCCCATCTCGTGGGCGTACATCGCCATGATGGGCGGCCAGGGCCTGCTGCGCGCGACCAAGGTCGCGGTCCTCGCCGCGAACTACATCGCCACGCGCCTGGGCGACCACTACCCCGTCCTGTTCCGCGGCCCGGGCGGCCTGGTCGCGCACGAGTGCATCCTCGACATCCGCCCCATCACCAAGGCCACGGGCGTCACGGCGGAGGACATCGCCAAGCGGCTCATCGACTACGGCTTCCACGCGCCCACGATGTCGTTCCCGGTCGCCGGGACGCTCATGATCGAGCCCACGGAGAGCGAGGACCTGGCGGAGCTGGACCGCTTCGTCGAGGCGATGATCTCCATCCGCGAGGAGATCGCCCAGATCGAGCGCGGCGAGATCTCCGTCGAGGACTCGGTGCTGCGCCACGCCCCCCACACGGCGGCATCGGTCGCCAGGGACGACTGGGACCAGAAGTACTCGCGCGAGCAGGCGGCCTTCCCCGTGCCGCGCCTGCGCGTCGACAAGTACTTCCCGCCCGTCCGTCGCATCGACAACGCGCACGGGGACCGCAACCTCGTGTGCGCGTGCCCGCCGCCCGAAGCCTTCGAGTCCTGAGCCATGCCCCACAGCCCTCTCCACGCCGAGCATGTCGCGCTCGGAGCGACCCTGGTCGACTTCGCCGGCTGGGAGATGCCCGTGCGCTACTCCGGCGACGTCGCCGAGCACACCGCCGTCCGCACGGCCGCCGGCCTGTTCGACATCTCCCACATGGGCGAGATCGCCGTCCGGGGCGCCGATGCCGCATCGGGCCTCGACCACGCCCTCGTCTCCGCGATGTCGCGCGTGGCGCTCGGACGCGCCAAGTACACGATGCTGTGCACGCCCGAGGGCGGGATCATCGACGACCTCATCGTCTACCGGCGCGACTGGGACCACTTCCTGATCGTCGCGAACGCGAGCAACACCGCCGCCGTCGTGGCCGCGCTCCAGGAGCGCCTGGCCGGGCGCGACGTCACCGTGACGGACGAGTCGCAGGAGGTGGCGCTCATCGCGATCCAGGGCCCGCGCGCGGAGGAGATCGTCGCGACGATGTGCGATCGAAATGCCGACGACGTGCGCGCCTCGACCTACTACTCGTGGTGCACCGTGATGCTGCGCGGCGACATCCACGCGATATGCGCGCGCACCGGCTACACGGGCGAGGACGGCTTCGAGCTGTTCGTGCCCGCCGCCGATGCCGTCGAGGTGTGGCGCCTGGCGCAGGAGGTGGGCGGTCCGCTCGGCCTCATCCCATGCGGCCTGTCCGCGCGAGACTCGCTCCGCCTCGAGGCGGGCATGCCGCTGTACGGCCAGGAGCTCGGGCTCGACCGCACCCCGTTCGCCGCGGGGTTGGGCCGGGTGGTGCAGCTCGACGCGGGCAAGGTGCTCCTGCCTCCGGGCCTCGACGGCGCGGTGTCCGTGTCCGCCGAGCCGGTGGAGCGCGGCGACTTCGTGGGCCGCGACGCGCTCGAGGCGGCCAAGGCGGCGCACGAGGCGGCGTTCGCCGATCCGACCGGCGCTCCCGCCGACTACGAGGTGCTCGTGGGGCTCAAGGGCGAGGGCCGTCGCTCCGCTCGCACCGGCTATGAGCTGTTCGCGGGCGAGGAGCGCGCGGGCGTCGTCACGTCGGGCGCGCCCTCCACGACGCTGGGCGTCGCCATCGCGATGGCCTATGTCCACCCGCGCTTCGCCGCCGAGGGCACCGTGCTCGAGGCGGACGTCCGGGGTCGGCGCGAGCCCATGACGGTGACCGCGCTACCGTTCTACAAGCGCGCCTGATCGTCCGGCGCGACCACGTCTAGGAGGTGTGCCATGGCTGACGTTCCCGAGGACCTCACGTACTCGGCCGAGCACGAGTGGGTGCGGGGCGAGGTCGCCGCGGGCTCGACCGTGACGGTCGGCATCTCCCGTCACGCCGCCGACGCCCTGGGCGACGTGGTCTACGTGGAGGCTCCCCGCGTGGGCGACACGGTCACCGCCGGGCAGGTGTGCGGCGAGCTCGAGTCCTCCAAGGCCGTGAGCGAGCTGTACTCGCCGGTGACAGGCGTGGTGATGAGCGTCAACGAGGCTCTCACGGCGGACCCGAGCCCCATCAACGCGGACCCCTACGGCGAGGGCTGGATCTTCACGGTCGAGGTGACGGACGCAGGAGGCGAGCTGCTCGATGCGGCCGCCTACTCCGCCCTCATCGCGTGACCGCGCACACCTGATCGCATGCGCGAGCAGCTCGTCGTCGCGGCGGCGATCACGGACGCCCTGGAGACGCCGCGCCTTCTCCTGGCCGCGCGGCGCAGCTCCCCCAAGTCCCTCGCGGGCATGTGGGAGTTCCCCGGCGGGAAGGTCGAGCCAGGCGAGACGCCCGTCGAGGCGCTGCGCCGCGAGCTCGTCGAGGAGCTGGGCGTGGAGGTCTCCGTCGGCGACGAGGTGTTCGGGCCCGACCTCGCCCGGGGGGACGGCATCGGCACCGACGGCGAGACGCGCGTGTGGGAGCTGCGCGCCGGTGCCGAGGGTGTGAAGCGCCTGGTCATGCGCGTGTGGTGGGCGAGCATCGTGCCCGGGCCGGACGGCGGGGCGGCAGAGCCGCAGCCCTTGGAGGACCACGACGCGCTGCGCTGGCTCGAGCCCGGGTCGTGGCGGGACGTGCCGTGGCTGCCCGCCGACGACCGCATCGTCACCGCCCTGCTGGACGATGCCGTGGCTCGCGCCAAGCGCGTGTGGTGCTGAGACGGCGGTTCAGCCGAAGAGCTTCGCCGCCTGCTGGCCGGAGCTCTTGAGCCCGTCTCCGAGCTTGTCGAGCGCACCGCCGACCATGGTGAGGATCTTCGCGAGGTCCTCGAGGTTCTTGGCCAGGCCAGCAAGGTCGCTCTTGGCGTTGACGAGGGTCTTGGACGTGTCCGCGAGGCGCTTGGCGGGGTCCGCGAGGAGCTTGTCGTTGCCGACGTCGAGGCCGGCGACGATGTTCACGCCCGCGACCTTGGCGTACTTGGGCTTGACGTTGGGGATGTCGATGCTCGCCATGAACTTGGACACGTCGCCCAGGAAGTCCGCCGCCTCGCCCAGCTGGCCTCCCACGCGGGTGAGGGTGGTGGCGCCGGTCGTGAGGTTGCCCGCGGCTCCGCCCTTGCCTCCCGTGCCCGCGAGGGACACCGCGGCGGACTTTGCGTGCTCGCCCGCGTCGCCCAGGCCGTCAGCGACCTTGGCGAGCATCGCGGGCGCGGCCTGCAGGACGCCGATGAGCTTGCCGAGCTCGTCGCGGTGCTGCATGAAGAACTCCACGACGTCCTTGATCCCCTCGGCGGGGGTGTTGTCGAAGAACTTGCCGATGTCGCCCAGGTCCATTGCTCGCTCCTTTGCACTTCACAGAGAGGGCCTGGACTCACGGTAACGCCTGACGGTCCCGCGCGATGCACCCTTCGAGGTGGTCGTTCACGAGCCCGCAGGCCTGCATGGCCGCGTACATCGTCGTAGGTCCCACGAACACGAAGCCGGCCTTCTTGAGCGCCTTGGCGAGCGCGGCGGACTCCGGCGTCGACGACGGCACCTCCGACCACGTCGCGTACGGCGTGGTCCGCGGCGGCGGCGCATACGACCAGAACAGCTCCTCGAGCGAGCGGCCCGACTCGCGCAGCGCGACCGTCGCGCGCGCGTTCACGATGGCGGACTCGATCTTGAGGCGATTGCGCACGATGCCGGGATCGTGCAGCAGACGCTCCACGTCCGCAGCTCCGAAGGCCGCGACGGCGTCGGGGTCGAAGCCGCGGAAGGCCGTGCGGTAGCTCTCCCGCTTGCGCAGGATCGTGATCCAGGAGAGTCCCGACTGGGCGCCCTCGAGCACGATGCGCTCCAGCAGCGCCGCGTCGCCGTGGACCGGCACGCCCCACTCGTGGTCGTGGTACGCCTCGTAGAGCGGGTCGCCGGAGCCGAAGCACCGTCGCAGGTCGTTCGTCTCGGTGATCATGCCGTCAGTCTTGCGCGCGGTGCCGACGCGCACCAGGGCGCGCCGCCCGTGCCGGTGGAGCGCCGATGCTCGCGGGGGCTGGGTACGACCCACCGTGCTCGCGTAGTCTTTCCACGCCATGACCATCCGCGAACTGCTCGCCGTCAAGCGGCCCACGCTCTCCTATGAGCTGTTCCCGCCGCGCACTCCGGCGAGCGAGGCGACGCTCGCTCAGACCATGGACCTGCTCGCCGCGACGGGACCGGACTTCATGTCCATCACCTACGGCGCCTCGGGCACCACCCGCACCACCTCACGCGAGGTGGTCCATCGCCTCGCCGTCGCGCACACCATCCCGCCGCTGGCGCACCTGACGTGCGTGGACCAGTCGCGCGCCGAGCTCATCGAGGTCATCGAGTCCTACCTCGCGGAGGGCGTGCGCGACTTCCTCGCGCTGCGCGGCGACCCGCCCAAGGGCCAGACGGACTGGCGGCCGCACCCTGAGGGCCTCCTCTACGCGTACCAGCTCGTGGCGCTCATCCGCGAGGTCGCGCGTGCGCATGGAGTCGACAACCTCTCGGTGGGCGTCACCGCGTTCCCCGCCCAGCATGCGCAGGAGCAGTGGCGCCAGATCAGCCTCGACGTGCTGCGCGCCAAGCAGGAGGCGGGCGCGGACTTCGCCATCACCCAGGTCTTCTACGAGGTCGAGCACTACCGCGCGCTCGTCGAAGACGCGGCGGCGCAGGGCATCGGCCTGCCGATCATCCCGGAGATCATGCCGCTCGTGTCCGCGACGCGGTCCCTGCGCGCGACCCAGCTCACGGGCGTGCCCACGCCCGCCGAGCTGCACGCCCAGCTCGAGGCCGCGGAGTCGGACGATGCCGCCCGCGCCGTGGGCGTCGCGCATGCGGCGCGCCTGTCGGCTCAGCTCGTCGATGCGGGGGCGCCCGGCATCCACATCATCACGTTCAATCGCCACGAGGCGGCGCTCGCGCTCGTCACCGAGCTGGGGCTCACCGCGAGCTGATCGCCCACGCCCTCGCCCCGCGACCGAGCCTCAGCTCTGGCTCTGCACCCTCGCCGCGCGACCGAGCCTCACGCGCCCACGCCCGCGCCTTGTGGCTGAGACTCACGCGCCGGCCACGCGCAGCTCGACCGGCACGGCGTGCTCGATCGTGCGCGACACGGTGCACGTGCGCTCGTGGGCGGCGCGCAGAGCAGGCTCGACGCGCTCGCGAGCCTTGTCGCCGTCCTCGCCCTCGGGGAACTGCACGTCGAACGTTGCGACGATATTGCGCAGGATCGCGGGGCTCGAGCCGCCGACCTTGTCCGCGGTCACGGTGACCTCGAACTTCGTGGGCTCCGCGCGGCGCGACGTCACCATGTCGACGTCCGTGCCCGCACAGCCCGCAATCGCGACGAGCAGCAGCTCGACGGCGCCGAAGCCGCCCTCGACATTGTGGCCGAAGCGGACCTCACCGCCCCTGCCGTTGCTGGCGACGTAGACGCCCTCGGCCTCGCGCACGAGGGTGATGGACCGCTGCGAGATCTCTTCCATGCGCCCAGTGTCCCACCCGGATTGGAGCGATACCTACCACCTCGATAGACTTCCCACACCACTTCGGCGCCCACGGCGTCGACCAAGCGCAATGGCGAGCCCGCCGCGCAATCCACACGCTTGAGGAATCATGTCTGAGAACACGCACGCGCCCGCGCCCTTCCCTGGGGCGACCATCCTCGGCTACCCGCGCATCGGCCAGATGCGCGAGCTGAAGAAGGCGCTCGAGTCGTTCTGGAAGGGAACGAGCACGGAGGCCGAGCTCGAGGCCGCCGCCGCCAGCCTGCGCGCCGCCAACCGTGCGCGCCTCGCGGCGCTCGGCCTGGGCCGCGACGACTCGTCTATCCCGTCCAACTTCTCCTTCTATGACCACGTCCTCGACGCGGCGGTCGCCTTCGGCGCGATCCCGACCCGCTTCGCGCACCTGCGCGCCGCCGACGGCTCGTTGGACCTCGCCGGCTACTCGACCATCGCGCGCGGCGTGGACGACAAGGCGCCGCTCGAGATGACCAAGTGGTTCGACTCGAACTACCACTACCTGGTCCCCGAGATCGGTCCCGAGACGGTCTTCTCGCTGAGCTCGCGACGCTGGATCGACGAGTTCGTCGAGGCCAAGGAGGACGGCTACCTGACGCGCCCCGTCGTCACCGGCCCGCTGACCTTCCTGTATCTGTCCAAGCCGTCGGACGACGCCCCCGCAGGCTTCGACCCGATCTCCCGCCTGGACGACCTCCTTCCCGTGTACGAGGAGCTGCTGCGCGCCTTCGCCGATGGGGGGGCAGAGTGGGTGCAGATCGACGAGCCGATCCTCGTCGCCGACATCGACGCACCGCGCGCCGAGGTCCTCGCCAACGCGTCGCGCGTCTACCGTGCGCTCGGCGACCTCGCCAAGCGCCCGGGCCTGTTCGTCGCCGCGCCCTACGCCTCGCTCGACGACGCCCTCCCTGTCCTGCTCGAGACGGGCATCGAGGCGATCGGCCTCGACCTCGTCCGCGGCGCAGTCCCCTCGGGCGTGAGCTTCGCGGGCAAGACCGCCGTCGCCGGCGTGGTCAACGGCCGCAACATCTGGCGCACCGACCTCGACGCGGCTCTGGCCACGCTCGAGCAGATCAAGGCGCTGGGCGGCGAGGTCGCGGTGTCGTCCTCGACGTCGCTGTTCCACGTGCCGCACACCCTCCAGGGCGAGGAGCACCTGGGCAAGGACCTGCTGTCGTGGCTCGCGTTCGCCGACGAGAAGGTCGCCGAGATCGTCACGCTCAGCACCGCGCTGACCCAGGGCGAGCAGGCCGTGTCGAAGGCGCTCGCCGAGGCGCGCGAGGCCCTGAAGGCTCGCGCCGCCCACCCCGGCACCAACCGCGCCGACGTGCGCGAGGCGCTCGCGGCCATCACCCCTGCCGACTTCGAGCGCACCGCCTTCTCGGTGCGCGCCGCGGCCCAGGACGCGCGCTTCGGCCTTCCGGACCTGGCGACCACGACCATCGGCTCCTTCCCGCAGACCCCCGAGATCCGCAAGGCTCGCGCCGCGTGGGCCAAGGGCGAGATCGACGACGCGGCCTACGAGGAGGCCATGAAGGCGGAGATCGCCTCAGTGGTCAAGCTCCAGGAGGAGCTGGGACTGGACGTCCTGGTGCACGGCGAGGCCGAGCGCAACGACATGGTCCAGTACTTCGCCGAGCTCCTCGAGGGCTTCGACGTCACCGTCAACGGCTGGGTCCAGTCGTATGGCTCGCGCTGCACCCGCCCGTCGATCCTGTGGGGTGACGTGGCTCGTCCCGAGCCGATGACGGTGAAGTGGTCCGCCTACGCGCAGTCGCTCACGGACAAGCCGATGAAGGGCATGCTCACCGGGCCGGTGACGATCCTCGCGTGGTCCTTCGTCCGCGACGACCAGCCGCTCGGCGTCACCGCCAACCAGGTGGCCCTGGCCCTGCGCCAGGAGATCGCCGACCTCGAGGCCGCCGGCATCGGCATCATCCAGGTCGACGAGCCCGCCCTGCGCGAGCTGCTGCCGCTCAAGAAGGCCGACCAGCCCGCCTACCTCGAGTGGTCCGTCAACTCCTTCCGCCTGGCCACGTCGGGCGCCAAGGACGACACCCAGGTCCACACCCACCTGTGCTACTCGGAGTTCGGCGAGGTCATCGACGCGATCGACGGTCTCAACGCCGACGTCACCTCGATCGAGGCGGCCCGCTCGCGCATGGAGGTGCTGCCGGCGATCCGCAACCACGGCTTCGAGCGCGGCATCGGCCCGGGCGTGTGGGACATCCACTCGCCGCGCGTGCCCTCGACCGAGGAGATGACCGAGCTGCTCGCGCTCGCCAAGGAGTCGATCGCTCCCAAGCAGCTGTGGGTCAACCCCGACTGCGGCCTCAAGACCCGCGGCTACGAGGAGACCATCGCGAGCCTCAAGAACCTCATCGCCGCCGCCAAGGCGGTGCGCGACTAGTCGCCGACACGTCGCGCGGCAAGGGCGCTCGGGTGCAGACCCGGGCGCCCTTCGTCTTCTCCCGAGCGGCGGAGCCTCACCATGCGCCGCCTGACTCCCGGACGGGTCCTGCTCCTGCGAGGCGTGTGGCATATGTCACACATCATTGCCAAAGGCCTTTTGCATGAGCACCCTTGCGTGCAAAGCGATTTGGCAAAGCGATTTGGCAAAGCGCTTCGCAACGACGCAGGAGGTATAGCCGATGGTCTCCATCGCCGATGTGGCCCGTCACGCGGGTGTGAGCCCGACGACGGTGTCGCATGCCCTGAGCGGCAAGCGCCCGGTGAGCGCCGAGGCCGTCGCGCGCGTCAAGCAGGCCATGAAGGAGCTCGGCTATGTCCCGAGCCGCAGCGCCCGCAACCTCGCGCGTGGCCGCACCCAGATCATCGGCCTCCTCATCCCCGACATCGCCAACGGCTTCTTCGCGGAGCTCGCCCGCGGCGTCGAGGAGATCGCGATGGACAAGGAGTACAACGTGCTCCTGGCCATCACCGGCTGGGACCACGAGCGCGAGATGCGCTGCCTGGAGATGATCCAGTCCCGCGCCGTGGACGGCATCATCTACGCCGCGGGCGCCCCTCCCACGGAATCCGACCTGGCTCGCGTGCTGGGCGGCATCCCCGTGGTGCTCGTGGACGAGGACGTGCCCGGCGTGCGCGTCGACTCGCTCGTGTCCGACAACCACCAGGGCGGCCAGCTCGCCGCGATGCACCTGCGCGACCTGGGCCACGCGCACGCGGTCGTGCTCACGGGGCCTGAGGGCCTCGAGTCGAGCAACGCGCGCGTCGCCGGCTTCCTCGAGGTGTGGGAGGCGGCGGGCCTCACGGCCACGGTCGAGAAGGGCGACTTCACCGAGGCGACGGGCCTCGCCGCCGTCGAGCGCCACCGCACCTCCTTCCGCGACGGCGCCATCACGGCCGTCTTCGCCGCGAACGACCTCATGGCGCTCGGAGCGCTCGACGCGCTGCGCGACGCCGGCATCGGCGTGCCGGACGAGGTCTCCGTCATCGGCTTCGACGACATCGGCGCGGCGCGCTACGCGCGTCCTCGCCTCACGACCGTCCGCCAGGACGTCGCCCGCCTCGGGCGCGGTGCCGCCACGGCCCTGCTCGAGCGGCTGACGGGACTGGAGACGGGAGACCCGCGCCGCTCGGTCATCCCGGTCGAGCTCAAGGTGCGCGAGACGACGGCGGCCAACCGCCGCACGACAGGGAAGTAGGACATGGGAGCCATCGAGATCCGCAACCTCGCGAAGGTCTTCTCCAGTTCGCGCAGGACCACCCACGCGCTCAACGAGACGAACCTGAGCATCGGCGACGGGGAGTTCGTGTGCATCGTCGGGCCTTCGGGCTGCGGCAAGACCACGCTGCTCAACCTCATCGCCGGTTTCCTCAGCCCCACCTCGGGCGAGATCACGGTCGACGGCCGCGTCGTCGAGGGACCGTCCGCCGAGCGCGCGGTCGTGTTCCAGGCCGATGCCGTCTTCCCCTGGCTGACGGTCGAGCAGAACGTCGCGTTCGGCCCGCAGGTCCAGGGTCGGCTGGGGCGCGGCGCGACCGGGGACGTCCACCACTACCTCGACCTCGTGGGCCTCGCCGACTTCGCCAAGGCGTTCCCCAAGGAGCTCTCCGGCGGCATGCGCAAGCGCGTCGACCTCGCGCGCGCCTACGCCTCCGGTCCCAAGGTGCTCCTGCTCGACGAGCCGTTCGGCGCGCTCGACGTCTTCACCAAGGAGGCGATGTGGCTCGCGCTCAAGCGGGTCATCAAGGCCGAGCCCAAGACCATCGTCTTCGTCACCCACGACATCGAGGAGGCGCTGTTCCTGGGCGACCGCGTCGTGGTCATGACGCCTCGACCCGCGCGGGTCCACTCGGTCATCGAGGTCCCCTTCGGCCCCGAGCGCGACCTTGACATCCGCGCCACCCAAGAGTTCCAGACCCTGCGCACCCAGATCGCGCACACCCTGAGGGAGGTCCACGATGACGCCGCGTGACACGAGCCGAGCTCGCCGCCGCATCACCCCCGGCCCGTGGGTGAGCATCGGCGTCGTCCTGCTCGTCCTCGTCCTGTGGTGGGTGGCGACGAGCGGCACGGAGTGGATCCGCCCGCTGTACTTCCCGACGCCCGAGTCCGTCGGCGCCGCGGCGACGACCCTGGGCTCGACCCTGGCCAAGGACGCCGGCGCGACCCTCCTGCGTGTGCTCGTGTCCTGGCTCGGCGGCTCCGCGCTGGGCGTCGTGGTCGGTCTGCTCATGGCGCGCAGCACGTGGGTCATGTACGCGCTCAACCCGCTCATCGAGGCCCTGCGGCCCGTGCCGCCGGTCGCGCTCATCCCGTTCGTCATCCTCTGGTTCGGCATCGGCGACGACGGCAAGATCTTCCTGGGCGCCCTGGGCTGCTTCATGGTCATGGTCGTCAACACGACCGTGGCCGTGGGCAACGTGCCGACCGTGTACCGCCAGGCGGCGCAGTCCCTGGGGGCACAGCCCAACACCGTCTACCGCAGGGTCCTGCTGCCCGCGATCGTGCCCGAGATCCTCTCGGGTCTGCGCATCGGCAGCGCCCTCGCCTTCGCCGTCATCGTCGCCGCCGAGTTCGTCGGCGCCGATGTGGGCATCGGCCGCCTCATCATGCAGGCCAGCCGGACGCTCAACACACCTGTCGTGCTGCTCGGCACGGTCGTGGTGGCCATCATGGCCGTCCTGGTCGACCAGGTCACCACCCGCGTGAGCAGGCACGTCACTCGTTGGGCAGCCACCGGCTGACCGACGGGACCTTTCCCCTACCCGATCCCCAACCTCTACCGATTCCCCTACCGAAAGGAAAGCATCGTGAAGAAGGCATTCATCGTCGCGGCCACTGCCGCGGCGCTGGTGCTCGGAGGATGCTCGGCGAGCAGCGACGCTCCCGCTCCGTCCTCCGGCGGCTCCTCCGGCGAGGCGCCGCAGGAGCTCACCAAGGTCACCATCGGCATCTCGCCGTTCCAGGACACGTACCTGCCGATCATCGGCCAGGAGAAGGGCTGGTTCGCGGAGGTCGGCCTCGAGGTCGAGCTGACCTCGCTGGCGTGGAACTCCGTCATGCCGACGCTCATCTCGGGCGACGTGGACATGGCGGTGTTCAACACCACCGGCGTGGTCTCTGTCGCCAACGCCGCTCCGGACGTCGTGTACGCCTACGGCTGGAACCCCTTCACCGAGGGCTCGGCGCTCATGATCCGTCCTGACTCGGGTCTCAAGAGCATCGACGACCTCGAGGCGGAGCTCGGCAACCGCGCCAAGGCCCGCGAGGCCGCGATCGAGCAGCTCAAGGGCCGCACGATCGTCACGACGCTCGGCACCGACATGGGCAAGCAGATCGTGGACGCTCTGAACTCGGTGGGCATGACCGAGGCGGACGTGACGATCGTCGACATGGACACCGACGCCGGCCTGGCCGCGTTCCTGTCCGGCACGGGCGACGCCTACCTGGGCGGCATCCCGCAGCGCATGTCGGCGCTGTCCAACGGCATGGAGATCGGCCTGTCCGGCGCCGACCTCGCCGCTCCGCCCATCAACGGCGTGGTGACGACGACGGGCTTCATCGAGGACAACGAGGACGCCCTGCTGGGCTTCATCAACGTGATGCACCGCATCGTCCGCTACTGCAACGACAACACCGAGGAGTGCGGCGAGATCATCACGGGCCGCCTCAACGCGGAGACCGCCGCCGGCCTCACGGTCGAGGGCTTCGTCGACTTCTGGCAGAACATCGAGCTCTACGCCGGCAACGCCAACGAGGCGAAGGCCATGATCCTCGACGAGGACGGCGTCTCCTACTGGAAGGCCACGTGGGACAGCGACAACGCCTACCTCGTGAGCACCGACGCGATCCCTGCTGAGGTTCCTGCCTCGAGCAACTTCCTCATGCAGTCGATCTGGGACAAGTACGTCGCCAAGTACGGCGCGGACGAGTCGACCTACTGACACCACGGAGTGGACGGGGCCTCACGAGGGCCCCGTCCACTCCCAGGAGGAACCCCCATGTCCATCAAGATCCACCACATCGTGACGGGCGAGCTCGAGAGCTCGCTGCCCGTCTCGCTGCTCAACTCCGGCGCTCACCCGGACATCCCGGAGGAGGAGCGCCTTCCGTACGGCTTCCGCCACGACATCGTCCGCCGCGACGGCTCGGTCCACTCGGGCGTCATGGTGCCCGTCCCGGTCTGGCTGCTCGAGGGCACGCAGAAGAAGATCCTCATCGACACCGGTCTGGGCGACATCGACGAGGTCTCGGAGATGCAGAGCCGCTACGGCGTCGACTTCGTCGCCTCCCGCACCGAGGACCAGGACCTGGTCGCCGGCCTGGCGAAGTTCGGGGTCAAGCCCGAGGACATCGACATCGTCGTGCTCACGCACCTGCACTTCGACCACGTCGGCAACACGGAGCTCTTCCCCAACGCGACCTTCCTGGTCCAGAAGGACGAGCTCCCGCAGGCCACGGAGCCCCCGCACTTCTGCATGTTCTATTACCCGGAGTACGCGTACAAGATCGAGCAGATCCGCGACCGGCTGCAGATCATCGAGGGCGACTACGAGATCGAGCCCGGCGTCCGGCTGGAGAAGATCGGCGGCCACACCCCCGGCTCCATGGTCGTCATGGTCGACACCGCCGTGGGCACCGTCTGCCTCACGAGCGACGTCATGTACAACTACAAGAACCTCGAGCTGAACTGGCCCATGGGCTCCTTCTGGGACCTCCCGGAGCTCCTCGCCGGCTATGACCGCCTGCGCAAGGAGGCCGACATCATCGTGCCCGAGCACGACTGGAAGTTCCTCGAAGTCCACCCCACCGGAACGATTGGATAATCCGTTGACTCACCCCCGTCTGCTGCTGATCGGCGAGTCCTGGGTCACGTACATGATCCACCAGAAGGGCTTCGACAGCTTCACCAACTCCGAGTACGTCGAGGACGGCACCGCCTTCAAGGCGGCCCTGCGCGAGCGCGGCTGGGAGGTCACCCACCTTCCGTCGCACCGCATCGAGGCCGACTTCCCGGCGCCGGACGAGCTCGCCGCGTACGACGTCGTGGTCATCAGCGACGTCGGAGCGAACTCCTTCCACCTCACGCGCACGGTCTTCGCCAAGAGCCAGACCCTGCCCGACAAGCTCGCCATCCTCCGCGACTACGTCGCGAACGGCGGCGGCCTGATCATGGTCGGCGGGTACCTGAGCTTCTCCGGCGTCGACGCCAAGGGCCACTACGCCCACACGGCCATCGCACCCGTGCTGCCGGTGGAGGTCCTCGAGACCGACGACCGCCAGGAGTGCCCCGCCGGAGCGGTGCCTCAGGTCCAGGCCGCCGACCACCCTGCCATCCAGGGCGTGGCCGGACCCTGGCCTGCGCTGCTCGGCTTCAACCGCACGGTGCCCAAGGCGGGCGCCGAGGTGCTCGTGACGGTGGAGGGCCACCCCCTCATCGCCGTCGGGGAGCACGGCAAGGGCCGCTCGGCGGTCTTCACATCGGACATGGCGCCGCACTGGGCGCCGGAGCCCTTCGTCTCCTGGGAAGGCTACGGCGCCATGTGGCACGCCCTGTGCTCCTGGACCGCAGGCCGATGACACCCAGGGGCCGGACCGCGTCGCGGTGTCGACGGGTGAGGAGCAGCCGTGCCTGATGTCGTGGTCGTAGGCTCAGCCAACCTCGACCTGGTCGTGCGCACGTCGGTCCGGCCCCAGCCGGGCGAGACGGTGCTGGGCTCTCACTACGAGGAGATCGTGGGCGGCAAGGGACTCAACCAGTCCATCGCCGCCGCGCGCCTGGCATCGTCCGCCCTGGTCGCGGCCTTGGGCCGCGACGCCGTCGCGGACACCGTGCGCGGATATGCGCACCGGCGCGGCGTGGACACGTCGCACGTGCGGACGGCCGATGCGCCGACGGGCCGCGCGCTCATCACCGTGACGGACGACGGCGAGAACTCGATCATCGTGATCGCCGGAGCCAACATGGAGCTCACGGGCGCGCAGGTGGTGGAGAGCCTCGATGCGCTCAAGCCCAAGGCGATCCTCATCCAGCGCGAGATCTCGGAGGAGGCGACGCTCACCACGATCGACTGGGCGCAGCGCCACGGTGCGCGACTGGTCGTGAACCCGAGCCCCGCCAACCCGCAGGAGCTGCCGTGGTTCGCCGCGGCGGATCCGCTCATCGTCAACGTCCACGAGGCGCGCATGTTCGCAGGCGACGAGGAGCTGTCGCCGGAGACGGTCGCGCGCCGGCTCGCGGAGCGCGTGCGCTCAGCACTGGTGACCATGGGCGACAAGGGCGTGTGGGTCGCGGAGGCGGGCGAGGCGAGCTTCGTCGCGTCCATTCCCGTGACGTGCGTCGAGGACACGACCGGCGCTGGCGACGAGTTCGCCGGCGCCGTGGCCGCGACGCTCGCGCACGGCGGCGGCCTCGTCGAGGCCGCCCAGGCCGGGGCCGCCGCGGCCTCCCGCCTCGTGGCGACGCCTCGCGCCAAGCGCTGAGGCGGCCTGCGTCGGACGCCGGGCGGCGTGCACTCGCTCGCTGCGACCTCGCGCAGCCGTTCGAGAAGCTCCTCGTACAGTGCGCTGCCGACGCCCCGACCCGCCGCCTCGCGCGAGAGATAGACCGTCGCCTCCACGGAGTGGCGGTAGGCGGCGCGCTCCTGGAAGGGGGAGGCGTAGGCGTAGCCGAGGATCGCATCGGACGAGCCGAGGCGAGCGAGCTCGGCATCCTCGGCCACGAGGTACGGCAGCCCGGCCCGCTGCACGCCGGCGATGCGGTGGGACATCGCCTCCGCATCGGGCGCCTCCGTCTCGAAGGTGATGACGGTGTGATCGACGTAGTGCTGGTAGATGCGCGCGATCGCCGCCGCGTCTGCTCCGGTCGCGCTGCGGATCCGGCACGTGGGGCTCATCCCCGCCCCACTTCGATGAGGGCGAAGGTCAACGCCATCTCCTTGAACATCTCGGACTTGGCGTGGACATCGAAGTCGTCGGGGCGCAGGCGGCGCACCGTCGCTCCCTGGGCGGTCTCGGGGTTGATCCGCAGGCCCTGGACCAGAAGGTCCTGCCACGCGCCGGGCCCCACCTCGGTGCGCACGTAGTCGGCCTCGGTGTAGAAGGTGAGCTGCTCGCGCGGGATCTGGATGCGCACCCAGCCGGCGGCGGCCTGCGCGGGGTCCACGCTGATGATCGTGCCGGCGTTCATGAACGGGTGCTCGGCCGTGGCGCCCTCGCCGAAGAGCGTGAGCTCGAGGTTCACCTGGCCCGCGTCCAGCTGCGCGAGCTCCTCTGGGGTGAGCAGGTCGCCGTAGGCGGCGGCGAGGTCCTCGACGGTGGGGATGCGCGTGAGCTCCGGGTCGAGCCGCAGCAGCAGCACGATGTCCGTCACGTCCCCGAACGCCATGCGCTCGGTGGGGAAGGACGCCTCCATGCCGTTGGCGTGCTGCTGGTCCCACGTGTACGTCTTCTTGACCAGGACCGTCGCGAGCGTCTTGGCCCCTCCGCATGACGCATCGGGCGTCCAGTGCTCCGCCGTGATGCGATAGGTCGCGACCGGATGCGCGACCGAGGCGAAGGAGCCCACTCCGGTGACGTGGCTCCAGCCGCCGAGCCGCCAGGTCGGGTCGCCCAGGACGGTGACTGCGGCATCGGCGCCGCGCGCGTGCGTCGCGAGGTCGCACTCCACGGAGGTGACGCCGTCGGGGAAGGAGGGCATGGGAGGCGTGGCCGATGCGACGGCGGACGCGGACGCCTGAGCGGACGGCGTGAGGATCGACGGGGCATCGACGGCGGAGCAGCCGCCCAGGAGGGCGATCATGAGCGCGACGGCCACGCCCGCGCGACGACGGGGCGCGGCGGGACGGGCGACGGACGCCGCACGGTGAGAGCGCGTGGTCACGCGCCTATCGTGGCAGACGGCGCCGTGCGCGGTCATGGCGCTCAGCGGATCTCGATGTCGCTGATGTGCCAGGTCTGCTCGTCCGTGATGCGGTACGGCTCCCAGTCGATCGTCACGAACATCGGCATGCCCTGCTCGTCGAACTCGATGCGCCCGTAGGACTCCCCGTGCGTCCGGGCGGCCTGGTATCGCCCCACGATCTGGCGCAGCGTGAAGTAGTCGGGGTCCGGTCCGCGCCCGTCGACGGGAACGTCGCCGCGATGGTCCGTGCGCACGAAGGAGGTCACGACGTGGTCGGTGACGATGATCCGGTACGTGCCCGCGTCGATGTCGTACGCCTGATAGCGGATCGTCGCGGCATAGCTCGCCGGCTCGTCCCAGCCCTGGGTCGGGTCATCGGACGAGCCGCACCCGGACAGGGTGGCGGCCGCGACCGCGAGGGCGGCCGCGACCGCGCCGCGTCGCGCCCACATCATGGGGCACACGCTACGCGGTCGCGGCCGTGAGGCGCCAACCGGCGCCTATGCCTCACGGCGGCGACGCAGCAGCAGCTGCAGGAACACTCCCGCTGCGGCGAGCAGGCTCGCGAGCCAGACGAGGCCGAACACCTGGACGCCCGTGTTGGCGAGCAGCTCGTCGGCGGACAGCACCAGGGTGATGTCCGCCTCGGCCGAGGCCTCGTAGACGGGGCTGTCCGGCTCGTCCGGGTCGGTCCAGTACACGCTCGCCACGTTGGTGAGAGTGCCGAGCGGCGTGCCCGGCCTGATCGCGGTCACGAGCGTGATGTCGGGCGCGCTCTGGCCGTAGCCGAGCCAGCCGTCCAGCACGCACTCGACGACCCCGCCGTATCCGTCCGCGTCCTGACCGGTGACGTCGCAGTCACGCCAGTCGGGGACCGTCGGGTCGGTGGAGGCGGCCGGCTGGATGTCCGTCACCTTGAGCGAGGACGGGATCGGGTCGCGCATGACCACGTCGTCGGTCGCTCCGTAGGAGGTGTTGCTCACCGTGATGACGAACGTCACCGACTCCGAGCGGTGGTGGACGACGCCCAGAGCCTCCTTCTCGATGTCGAGCTCGGCGTTGCGCAGCACCTCGCAGTCAGCGTCCGACAGCGGGTAGGCGGTGGTCACGCTCGACTCGGGGTTGATGCTCACGACCACGAGCGCGCCGCCGCGCAGGCTGTGCTCGGGCAGCGAGGGATCCTCGATGTAGTTCTTCCACGTCGGCGTCTCGCCCACAGTGATCGGGCGCATGCCTGGCCACGCGATGCCGATGCCGTGCTCGTCCACGGCGGCGCCGGGCCACAGGATCTGGTCCGAGACGGGCTCGGTGCCGGTCACCGCCGGGAGGGTCTGCACCGCGACGGCCGCGCCGTCCGGCGTGCCGTCGGCGCCGTGGTCGGCGTACCAGGTGAGCGTGATGGGCAGGCCCTCGTCGAGGTTGCGGGGCTCGATCGTGTACTGGAACCACGGCACGTCGGCGATGCACACCGATGCGCCGCTGAAGCGGATCCACTTCACGTCGAGCGCGACCTGGCCCTCGTTGAGCTCGTCCACGAGGTCGGGGTGCTCGTCGTTGCTCGACAC
>QGUM02000195.1:0-1584 GCA_003242455.2 Actinomycetes bacterium | reverse complement strand
GACGGGCTCCCGCCCGCCAGGTCCCAGAGACGAACGAACCCCCGACTCCGTGCGGAGCCGGGGGTCTGAACCCTCGCCGTGTTGGTGGAGCTGAGGGGACTCGAACCCCTGACCCCCTGCATGCCATGCAGGTGCGCTACCAGCTGCGCCACAGCCCCTCGCTGCTCACGAGAGCGAGTGCCATCGTAGCCCAATCACGCCCGACGACGAAATCCGCGGCCTACGCGTCGTCGGCCGCATCGACGTTGTGCCTCTCGAGCGTCCAGGAGCCCTCCCTCGCACGCCCCAGCACGGACCACGCCGCATTGCCGAGCGGACCGAGCGCGACCGAGTCCAGCGGCATGCCCAGGAGCGCCAGCAGGAGCATGCGGCCGGAGCTGCCGTGCGTCACGAAGACCACATCTCCGTCGCCGGCCCGAGGAAGCCATGCGTCGACGGCCGCGAGCATGCGCGAGGCGACCGTCGTGTGGTTCTCATAGCCGTCGATGCGCGGCTCCTTGCGATCGCGCCAGCGCTGGGCCTCCACGGGGTCGAGAGCGACCCTCTCGTCCCAGGTGAGACCCTCCCACACGCCGTAGGTGCGCTCGATGAGGCGAGCGTCGGTGTGCGGCTGCGCGCCGAGCGCTGCCGCGATGGGCACGGCGGTGTCGCGCGCGCGGCTGAGCGGCGAGGCGACCACCGTGGCGGGTGGGCGCACGTGGCTCACGATGGCCCGGGCGGCGCGAGCGGCCTGCTCGCGGCCGCGCGCGTTCAAGGGCTCGTCCGTCACGCCCTGGAGACGACCGGAGACGTTCCACGCGGTCTCGCCATGGCGGACCACGATCAGCCGGGTCACAGCTCTTCCGGCAGATCCACCACCGGACAGTCCTTCCACAGCCGCTCGAGGTCGTAGTAGGCGCGGTCCTCGTCGTGCATCACGTGGACGATGAGGTCGCCGAAGTCGAGCAGCGCCCAGCGCCCCTCGCGCACGCCCTCGCGTCGCAGGGCCGTGACGCCGTGCGGCGCCAGCGCCTCCTCGATCGCCTCGGCGATGGCGACCACCTGGCGCTCGTTGGTGCCGGAGGCGATGAGGAAGACGTCCGCGAGCGGCATGTGCTCGCTGACGTCGAGGCCGATGATGCGCTCGCCCTTCTTGTCTGCGGCCGCCTGAGCCGCGACACGGGTGATCTCGAGCGCGTTGTCCGAGGCGCTCACAGGTTCAGCCTGATGACCTGGAACACGACGACGCCGAGGGCGAACATGATCGCGCCAAGCCAGAGGTAGGTGGCGGTGTTGAAGTGGTTCTTGCCGCCAGCGGGCTGCAGCCGCGGGAGACGACGCGAGGTCGGCGTGGAGCCGGTCTCCGTGGTCGCGCCCGGGGGAACCAGCGGCGTCGCGCCCGTGGCGGGCTGGCCAGGCTGAGCGCCGGTGCCGGGTCCGAGCGGCGAGAAGGTGCCCGTGGGCGGGCCGCCCGCGGTCGCCTGCCGGAGCTGGTCGAGCGACGGGCGCGGGATGGCGCCGGAGGGCGTGTAGTCCGCGTTCACGTCCACCTTCGCAGGCGGGACGGCGTCGAGCGGGTGCAGCACGGGCGCGCCTGCGCCGGGA
>QGUM02000101.1:0-6896 GCA_003242455.2 Actinomycetes bacterium | reverse complement strand
CCCGATGCGGCCAAGGGGGATGACCTGTTGGCTGCGGTGGAGATGGCGAAGTTCTACCTTCTGCTCCAGCCGGACCTGTACCGAGGCGGGGACAGCGCGCTGTGGGAGTTCCTGGCGTTGCCGGAGTGCCTGTTCTGCTCGTCCACCGTCACCTCGACGCAGCGGAGAGTCAAGGACGGGCACCTGCAGGTCGGCGGCGAGTACTCGATACCTGAGCAGGTGGTGGGCTCCGTGCTCGATGACGTGACCGACAACACCACGACTGCCCTTGTCCAGTTCACGTTCGTCGAGGCGCCGTACCAGATCGTGGCCCGGGACGGGACGGTCATCAAGGCAGGGGACGAGGGCACGTACCTTGTCACGATCGCCTTGCGGCACGTAGGGGGACTATGGCGCGTCTACGCGGCGGCCATCGAATAGCGGACAGCGGGCGCGCCGGACACTGGCGCTCACCGGCTGATGAGGCGCCTCGTGCGCGGAGCGCGCACGCCCGCCCGCAGCGACCTCCATTCGAGCGCAAGCACCGCGCCCGCGAGCATCACGCCCGCCAGGCTCGCCAGGGGCAGGAGCTCGGCGCCCGCATCGGCGAGGATGCCCGCGCCGATGAGCGAGCCGACCGCCGTGCCCGTGTTGTACATGGACGCGTTGGTCGCGATGCCGATGTCCGTGGAGCCGGGGGCGTGGCGCATGATGCGGTTGTTGCCGGCGGCCACGAACAGCGACCACGCGAAGCCCTGGACGAGCACGACCCCCACGGCGACCCACACCGTCGCGCCGCCCGCCCACAGCGCGCCCCACACCCCGAGCAGCATCACGAGCGCCACGGCCACCGTCCGCACGGGGTAGCGGT
This sequence comes from Actinomycetes bacterium, assembly GCA_003242455.2. Classification (GTDB taxonomy): domain Bacteria; phylum Actinomycetota; class Actinomycetes; order Actinomycetales; family Demequinaceae; genus Demequina. The sequence continues at coordinate 6,046 of QGUM02000101.1, read as the reverse complement.
CCAGGAAGCGGCCGACGACGAGTGTTCCCAGGAGGCTGAACGCGCCGCCCACGAGCAGGACGGTGGGGACGACCGTCTGCCCGATCCCGGTGACGTCCACCAGGAAGGGCGTGATGTACGTGTACGTGATCGCGGTCGAGCCGGCGCTCAGCGACACCACGATGAGCACCGCGACGAAGCGACGACGATGCGGGTCGGAGCCGCGCGCGCCGGACCCCTCATCGGGCTTGTACGTCGGGATGAGGAGGAAGTAGACCGCGGCCAGCAGGGTGCCCACGCCGGCGAGGATCCAGAAGGGCATCTGCCACTCGGTGAGCTGCCCCAGGCGGGTGATGGACGGCAGACCCACGACACCCGCCGCAGAGGAGCCGATGAGCACGCGCGCGATGATCTTGCCGCGGATCTGCGGGGGAAACAGCGCGACGGCGGTCGAGTTCACCACGGCCCAGAACATCGCCTGGCCCAGCGCCTGCACCAGGCGGCCGGCCAGCAGGCCGCCCATGTTCGACGACGTCGCCACGAGCACGCCGCCCACGGCGTAGGCGACGAGCGCTCCCGTGAGCAGGTAGCGGCGCGGGATGCGGCGCGTGAAGACCGCGAGCGGCACCGACGCGGCCACGATGACGAGCGCGAAGCCCGTCACGAGCAGCCCGATCTCCGACTCGGTGCGCCCCAGGTCGGCGGCCATGAGCTTGATGAGGCCGTACGGCGCGATCTCGTTGGTGACGAAGAGGAAACCGCCCATGCTGAGCGCGACCAGCACGGCGACGGCTCGGCGATGCGGCACCATCGGCGTCCACGGGGTCGTGGGCTTGGGCTCAATGACGTCGGCGTGGGTGACCTCAGGCGGAAGGGGCGCGCTGGAGCCGGGAACGGTGGACACGGGGGACCTAACTCGCAAGAATCGAAACGTTACGACGATTGTCGCACCCCGCAACCCATCGACACGACCACGGGAGGTCCCATGTTCGCCGGCGTCACCAGGGAGATCTGCGAGCAGGCCTGGGAGATGGTCCGCCCGGGCTTCGAGCGCGGCGTGGAGCTCGGCCTGCTCAACGGCATGCGCGGCGGACTGGTCATCCTCGACCCCGCGGATCCGCAGGGCGAGCCGCTCTTCACGGCGGGCATCGGCGACGGCGCCGAGGAGTTCATCGACAACGCGCTGCACAAGGCCCGTCTCAGCGCGCGCGAGCAGATCGACACCTCGCGGCTGCGCCAGGACTACCCGCACCGCTACCGCCCGGGCGACATCAAGTGGCCCGGCGGGCTGTACCGCCACGGCCTCGCGCTGGGCTTCAGCGGCGTGCAGGGCGAGTACGACGAGATGGTGTGCGAGTGGGTCGTCGCGGCGATCCGCGCCATCAGCCGCATCCAGTTCCAGGAGGCCGACGCGGCACCGGGGCGCCTCCTCGGCTGACGCCCGTTGGGGCCCGCCTGCCAGGCACCGGGGCGCCTCCTCGGCTGAGCCGGGCTGGAGCCCGCCTACGCTGGAGCCATGACGGAAGTGGACACCCCCGACACCCCCGCCGTCCGCGCGCTCGCGGCATCGGGCATCGCCCATCGCCTCACCGTCCACGGCCGGGTGTCCTCGCTCGAGGAGGCCGCGGCAATCCGGGGCGTCCTGCCGCGCCAGGTCATCAAGACCATCGTGGTGCGCCGCGGTGACGACGACTTCCTCCTGGTCCTGGTCCCCGGCGACCGACAGATCAGCTGGCCCAAGCTGCGCGCCCTGCTGGGCGTCAACCGGCTGTCCATGCCCGATGCCGAGGTCGCCCGCGAGGCGACCGGTTACGAGCGCGGCACCATCACGCCGTTCGGCGCAAAGCCGGGGCCGGACGGCAGGCCGTGGCCCGTCATCGCCGACGCGCTCCTCGTCGAGCGCGGCGAAGAGGTCAACATCGGCGGCGGAGCGCACGGCGTGAGCGCGAGCCTGGACCCGCAGGACCTCGTCCGCGCCACGAACGCGCAGGTCGCCGACGTCACCGAGCCGCTGGCCTAGCCGGCCACGCGCGCGAGCCACGCGCCGAGCCGCTCCTCGAACTCGTCGGCGGCATCGGCGTCGTACCCCGCGCAGAACGGGTCCATGAACAGGTGGCCGCGGTTGGGGTAGCGGTACACCTCCGCGTGCGGCGCGTGCGCGATGAGCGCGGCCAGGTCCTCCGGCTCGACCCACTCGTCCGGCTCCGCGACGTGCACCTGGAGCGCGACCTCGTGACGCCACTCGCCGGAGAGCGCCTTGGGCGCGAGCGCCCCGCCCACGAGCGCGCACGCGCGGATGCGGCGCAGCTCCTGGGCAAGCAGCTGGGCCGGGAACACCCCGAGCGAGAAGCCGATGGTCACGTCCGCGGTGCGGTAGCGGAGCGCGGCGCGACGCGCGACCTCTTCGATGGCGTCGTGGCCGATGCGCTGGGCGTGGGCGACCGCGTCCGTGATGTGGGTGAAGGTCGCCCCGGCGTAGGCATCGGGGGTGTGGACGGTGTGACCGCGGGCGCGCAGGCGCTCCGCCAGCGCAGCGAGCCCATCGGTGAGGCCGTGCGCGTGATGGAAGAGGAGGATCTCCGCCACACTGCCAGTGTGCAACGGCCGCGCGCGACACGCACCCGGACCGACGTCCCGGCGCTAGCCTGGCTCGCATGAGCACCCTGCGCGGCGGCGCCGAAGACCCTGGTCACCGGGCCTCTGCGGGCGCGTGGGCGATGGTCGCCCTGCAGGCGCTGCTGTTCTTGGCCGTGGCGGTCGCCGCGGTGACCCCACCCGTCGGACCTCGGCTGTGGTCGAGCATGTGGGCCGGGCTCGCGCTGGTCATCGTGGGAGCCGTGGGCGTGATCATGTCCGGTCGTCACCTGGGTCGCGCGCTGACGCCGCTGCCGATCCCGAACGGGCAGGGGCTGGCCGCGCACGGCGCGTACCGATGGGTCCGTCACCCCATGTACACCGCGCTCGTGGTCATCTGCGCGGGAGTGGCGCTGTCGTCGGGCACGCCGCAGAGCTGGGCGGCGGTCGCGGCGATCGCCGTCTTCTTCGCGGTGAAGGCGCGCCTGGAGGAGCGCCACCTGCGCGTGGTCTACCCGGGGTACGCCGCCTACGCCGCCACCGTCGGGCGCTTCGTTCCCGGGCTGGGCACGATGCGGCGCGGCGCCGATGCCGACGCGGTGCCGCGAGACGAGGCGGCCGATGGGGGAGAGGATCGCTCATGAGCCGCACCGGCCCGCGGCGCATCGAGGTGTCGATCGAGGTCGGCCCCATCGACCAGCCGACGATCGATGCGCTCAAGGCCGCCGGCCACGTGGTGTACCGAGGCAAGCAGTCCTGGCGCGTGGACGTCATCGAGGATGTCATCTCCCCGACCGCGATCCGCGCCCAGGCGCACGTGCTGGTGAGGCGCGTCATCGAGGACTTCGGCCTCCAGCCGCTGTCGGATCCGCCCCGGTTCGGCCTGCGCGACCCCGACGACCTCGATCTGCCAGGGGCGCAGCTCATGCTCGAGGGCGTCCGCCGCTCCTACGACGCGGACCCGCTCGAGCGTCCCAAGCGCCGGTGGTACCAGCGGGCGATGGAGCTCGGTCTGGGGGAGCGCAAGGGCGACTAGGCGCTTTCGGGCGCCACTGCCCGGGGCTAGCCTGATCTCATGAGCAGCCTCCATGCCGTCGTCACGGGAGCCTCCTCCGGCATCGGCGCCGCCACCGTGAAGCGCCTGACAGATGAGGGCTGGCTCGTGACGGCCGTCGCACGTCGCCGCGACCGCCTCGAGTACCTCGCAGGCCGCACCGGCTGCGACTTCGTGGTCGCCGACATCACGGACGCCGATGCCGTGGCCGAGCTCACGGAGAAGGTGACCCGGCGCGGCCCGGTTCATGCGCTCGTCAACAACGCGGGCGGCGCCATCGGCTTCTCGACGGTCGCGGACTCCGATCCCGCCGACTGGACGGCGCAGTACGAGCTCAACGTGGTCGGCGCCGTGCGGGTCACGAAGGCGCTCCTGCCGGCGCTGCGGGACTCGGGGCGCGGCGACGTGGTGCTCGTGACCTCGACCGCCGGCCACGAGCCGCACGAGATGGGCGCCGGATACGCGGCCGCCAAGCACGCCGAGGCCGCCCTCGCCCGCACCCTGCGCCTGGAGCTCACGGGCACGGGCGTGCGCGTCATAGAGATCGCTCCGGGCATGGTCCACACGGAGGAGTTCTCGCTCAAGCGCTTCGGCGGCGACCAAGCCCGCGCGGACGCGGTCTACCAGGGGCTTCAGCCTCTCGTGGCCGAGGACATCGCCGATGCGATCGCCTGGTCCCTGACCCGCCCGCACCACGTGAACGTCGACCTCATGGTGGTGCGTCCGCGTGAGCAGGCGTCGTACACGAAGACGGTCCGGACGGCGCCGGACGGCACGTCCGCGGCCACCGCGTTCCACCAGCGCTAGCTCGCCGCGATCTCGATCCGCACGATCCTGTCGTCGCCGGCGCGCGGCGTGCCGCGACCGTCGGTGTTGCTCGTCGCGACGTAGAGGGCGCCGTCCGGTCCCACGATCACGTCGCGCACGCGCCCCAGATCCGTCACGAGCGGCACCGGCGAGCCCACGCCCGATGCGGTGAGCGGCACCCAGAACAGCGTCTGGCCGCGCAGCCCGGCGACGAACACCCCCGCTGGCGTCGCCGCGATCCCGGAGGGCGACGCGGACGACGTGGGGCGCCACTCGACGACGGGGTAGGTCAGTCCGTCCACGGTGTCGCCGAGCCCGGTGCCGGCAGGCGCCCGGTTCAGTCCCTCCACGAGCGGCCAGCCGTAGTTCGCGCCGGCGACGATGAGGTTGAGCTCGTCGACGTCTCCCTGGCCGAACTCGCTCGCGTAGAGCCTGCCGTCGTCCGTCCACGCGATGCCCTGCACGTTCCGATGCCCCCACGAGTACACGACCGTCCCGAACGGATTGCCGGGCGCGGGCGAGCCGTCGGCTGCGGTCCCGTCGGCGACGATGCGCAGGATCTTGCCGGCGAGCGAAGCGGGGTCCTGCGCGAGGTCAGGGCTGCTCGCGTCGCCGGTCGTCACGTAGAGGTGTCCGTCCGGCCCGAGCTTGAGCCGACCCCCGTTGTGGTTCGCCGCCTTGGGAATGCCCGTGAGCACCTCCACGGGCGCGCTCAGCTCGTCTCCGCCGAGGTCCATGCGCAGCACCGCGTTGTCGGTGTCGCGCGTCTGGTACACGTACACGGCGGGCGGCTGCCCCGAGCCCCGATCCAGCACGGCGATGCCCAGCAGCCCGCCCTCGCCGCGGTTGCGCGCGAAGGCCGCGAGGGCATCGGCGCCTGGTCCTGTCAGCGCGGTGACAGCGCCGTCGGCGATCCGCAGGATCCGTCCGCGCTCGCGCTCGGTGACGAGCAGCGAGCCGTCCGGCGCGAAGGCGAGCCCCCACGGCACCTCGAGGTGCGTGGCGACGTCGGCGCGCGAGGCGACGCTCACCGCCGTCACGCCGCCGATGACAGCGGGCGCCTGGGGCGTCTCCGTGCCGCGTTCCGGTTCCTTGTGTTCAGCCATGGCCTATCCGAGGTGATGGGACGGGTGGAGCGTCGCCGCGACGCCGGTCGGCGGCGCCGGGTGGGCCGCGGGCGGCGGGACCGGGCCCGCGGCCCACCCGGCGGGTGCGGCGGCGGTTCAGTCCGAGCTGGTGAACTCGGCGTCGATCACGTCGTCGCCGCCGTCGCCCTGGCCGCCGGGGCGCTGCTCCCGGCCGCCGCCCGGCGGGGTGGCGGAGACGGCGCTCAGGCCGTGGAAGACCTGCTGCAGCTCGGCGGTGAGGGAGCGCAGCCGGTCCAGCGGCGCCTCCTCCTTGACGGCCTGGCGGGCGTCGGCGACGAGCGTCTCGGCGCGGGCCCGCTCGTGCACGGGGGCCGCGTCGCCGAGTTCGTTCAGACGGCGTTCGACCTGGTAGGCGGCGGCGTCGAGTTCGTTGCGCGCGTCGATGCGCTCGCGCAGCCGTACGTCCTCGGCGTGGTGGCGCTCCGCGTCGGCGATCATGCGTTCGATCTCCGAGCGGTCCAGGTTGGAGCTCTCGCTGATCGTG
>QGUM02000100.1:0-6896 GCA_003242455.2 Actinomycetes bacterium | reverse complement strand
TGGAGGATTCGCCTAGTGGCCTATGGCGCACGCTTGGAAAGCGTGTTGGGTGCAAGCCCTCGGGGGTTCGAATCCCCCATCCTCCGCCAGTTCGACTCGAGAGCGATGAGGTGACCGTGGGGAACTCGGGGCGGCTCGTGACCGAGCGCGAGAAGATCAAGCGGCGCCGTCGCGACCGGCAGATCCTCGTCTTCGGCGTTCTCAGCATCATCCTCATCGCCACGGCGGGGTACGCCGCGCTCGTCTACCAGGGCCGCGTGCCCAGCCCTGTCAACGTCGCGTTCGTGACGCCGTCGCCTGACGCGCTCGACCTGGCGATCACCCTCCCGTGCCCGCCCGCATCGGGCGAGGACGCATACCCGATGCCGGCGAACGAGATCGCGTTCCGCACGCTCAACGGCACGGGCGAGACCGGCCTGGCTCGCGGCTTCCTCGAGGACCTGAAGGGTCGCGGCTTCGTGGGCGTCCAGGCGACCAACTGGAACCAGAGGTACGAGGGTCTCGCCCGCATCCAGTTCGGCAAGGAGGGCCTGCGCCAGGCGTACACGATCGCCAACCAGTTCCCGGAGGCGGAGCTCGTCTACGACAACCGCGACAGCGCGATCGTGGACGTGATCCTCGGGGACAAGGCGGTCAACGCGGAGCTGCGCCCGCTGTACGCCCCCGAGCTCAACCCCGAGCTCGAGCTCACGGCCCCGGGCCAGTGCCTGCCGATCGACCTCATCGCGCCGGTTCCCGGCCCGGCACGTCTGCCTGACAACCCGCTCGCGGTCGAGCCGTCCCCGTCGCCCTCGCCGGAGCCTGAGGGCTGACCTGCCCTGGCGGCGCACGGCGACCGGTTCTAGCCTGACGTCATGAGCGACTCGAACCACAACCCGCCGCCCCTCCAGGGCCCGTACGCGACGCCGCCGGGCCAGCCCGAGCAGACGATGCATCCGGCGGCCGCTCCCGGCTCCGACGCGGGCGCCCGCACCAATGTGCTCGCGATCATCGCGCTCTGCCTGTCGATCGCGGGCGCGGCGTGCATCCTGCCGTTCGTCGGCTCCGTGGCCGGCGCGATCACGGGTCACGTGAGCCGCAGGCAGATCGCCCAGACCGGCGAGCAGGGCAGCGGCATGGCGACGGCCGCGATCATCGTGGGCTGGATCTTCACCGGACTGTGGCTCGTGGGCGGCTTCGCCTACATCGGATTCCTGGTCTTCGGCGTCGCCACGGCGGTGGTCGAGTCCGGAGGCCTGTGAGCTCGGCGGCCGCCGACGTGCCCGCCTAGGCGAAAAGCCCCCGACACGGGTCGGGGGCTCGTCGCTTCCTGCTGGCGGTGACGGTGGGATTTGAACCCACGGTGGACTTTCACCCACACACGCTTTCGAGGCGTGCTCCTTAGGCCGCTCGGACACGTCACCGCCGACGAGGATACCTGCCGCGAGCACCGCCCTCCAAAACGGGGCGGCGGCTCCTAGCGACGCTCCTCGAAGAACGCGCGCAGGATCGCGGCGCACTCGTCCTCGAGGACGCCGGAGACCACCTCCACCTTGGAGCCGATGCGAGCGTCGCGCACGAGGTCCCACTGGCTGCCCGTCGCCCCCGCCTTGACGTCCCACGCGCCGATGACGAGGCGCGGGATGCGGGCGGCGAGCACGGCGCCCGCGCACATGACGCACGGCTCGAGGGTGACGACGAGGGTGCAGTCGTCGAGGCGCCAGCGGCCGAGCCGTGCGGCGGCCTCGCGCAGGGCGAGGACCTCCGCGTGGGCGACGGGATCGGCATCGGCCTCGCGCCGGTTGTGCCCGACGCCCGCGACCTCGCCGTCGGGCCCGAGGACGACGGCGCCCACGGGCACGTCGTCGTGGGCCGCCGCCTTGGCCGCCTGGGCGAGGGCGAGGCGCATGGCCTTGTCGTAGCGGCTCGGCATGTCTCGGACTGTATCAACGCGCGCGGCCGACGGTCCCTCCCGTGGAGGCGCTCGCGGCGGGTAGCCTCGGACCATGCAGCTCCACGTCGCCTCGCACCCGCTCATCGACCACAAGCTCACGGTCCTGCGAGACAAGTCCACGCCGTCGCCCACGTTCCGCCTGCTCGTGGACGAGCTCGTGACCCTCCTGGCGTACGAGGCGACGCGTCACGTGCGCGTCGAGCCCAAGGAGATCGAGACGCCCATCAAGCCGATGACCGGCGTGCAGATGGCGCATCCCGTCCCCCTCATCGTGCCGATCCTGCGCGCTGGCCTGGGGATGCTTGACGGCATGCAGCGCCTGCTGCCGAACGCGGAGGTGGGCTTCCTGGGGCTGATGCGCGACGAGGAGACGCTGCAGGCCATCACCTACGCCAACCGCCTGCCCGAGAACCTCTCCGGCCGCCAGGTGTTCATCCTCGACCCCATGCTCGCGACGGGCGGCTCGCTCGTCGCCGCGATCGAGTACGTGCTCGAGCGCGGCGCGACCGACGTGACGTGCGTGTGCCTGCTGGCCGCGCCGGAGGGCATCGAGCACGTGACGTCCCAGGTGGGCGAGCGCGCAGAGGTGACCGTCGTGGTCGCCGCGGTGGACGAGAGGCTCAACGAGGTCGGCTACATCGTCCCCGGCCTGGGAGACGCGGGAGACCGCCTCTACGGCATCGTCTGATCCGGTGCCGGCCGGGGGTGCCCCGGCGGCGCGGCCGATGCGCGGGCGAGGCCGCAGGGGGCGAGGTCAGGCGTCGGCGCCCGTGGAGCACGCGCGGGCGTAGGCGCGGCTCACCTCGTCCGTCGCCTCGATCTGCGCGGTGCGCAGCGCGGCGGTGTCGGGCGACTCGATGAGGCTGCGGGCGGCGTCCACGAAGTCGGCGTAGATCTTGGCCTCCGACGCCATCTGGCCCACGGGGATCGCGTAGGACTCCCAGTACTCGGAGATCGCGTCGAGGTCCCTGCGGAGCTCGGGCTCGGCGTAGTCGCGCACCTGGTCGAGCGCGTTGACGTAGGCGGTGCCGTAGGTCACGACGTCGGCACCTGCCGTCGTGAACACGCTCAGGTTGTGGCTGGGGTTGGTGATCTCGTCCGTCGCCATCTCGTCGTAGAGGCGAGAGAGGGCGTTGCGCGCCTGGGCTGCGGTCTCGGTCGCGATGAGCATCGACGAGCAGAAGTCCTTGGCGGCCGCGATCTCCGTGGGAGCCGCCGACACGGTGGGTCCGGTGGTCGAGCTGTCGGAGCAGCCCGTCAGCACGGCGACGGCCGTCGCGGCAACGGCGGAGAGGGCCAGCAGGCGGCGGGCGGAGTCACGATGCACGCGCCCAGTGTGCCGGGCGCCGCCCGTGCGCGCCAAACCATGGCGTCGCCGTCCCGATGTCAGGGGGCGGTGAGAGGCTGTGCACAGCGGCATCAACAGGGAGCGCGGAGTGTTCAACATGTGGCGGCAGCTCGTCCACACGACACGCCGAGTCTCCACAGGGTCGCTCACAAGTTCATGCACACGACCACTACATCTAGGGCTGTAGGCCCGCGATGACCCCCATATCTAGTTGCACACCGATGTAATTCTGATACTCTCGAAGGACGTCGGGACGTTCGTCGCATCCTTCAGCAGCGGCGAGCTCCAGGCGGTTGACACCTGGCAGAGACCATCGATGTCCGCAGGGGCCCTCAGCGACCCCTCAGACGAGGGTTCTCCACATTCGAGGAGCATGCAGTGACGATCACCGAGAACACCGCCGCCGACGTCAAGGACGCCGTCGATCCGGCCGTGGCGGCGCCTGGAAGCCGCACTGGCATTCACGTCACCAAGCGCGATGGCACGCGCGAGCCCTACAACGCCGACCGCATCAACAAGGCGATCGAGCGCGCCGCGGCCGGCCTGCCGGACCCGATCGCCATCACCACGCAGGTGGCGTCCGAGCTCGCCATCACCCTGTTCGACGGCATCACGACGGAGCAGCTCGACGAGGCTGCGATCGGCGTCGCCGTCCAGAACGTCAAGGACGACCCGAACTTCGACATCGTCGCCGCCCGTCTGCTGCGCAAGGTCATCTACAAGCGCGTGCTCGGCAGCTACGACACGGAGCTCGAGCTCGCGCTGCTCCACCAGGCCCGCTTCCCCGGCTACATCCGCGACGCCGTCGAGGAGGGCCTGCTCGACCAGCGCCTCGTCGAGCTCTTCGACCTCGACGCCCTCGCGGCCGCGCTCGACCACACGCGCGACGACCTGCTGAAGTACATCGGCACCGTGACGATGCGCAACCGCTACATGATCACGGACCGCCACGGCAAGGCCCTCGAGGTCCCGCAGTACTTCTGGATGCGCGTGTCCATGGGCCTCGCGCTCAACGAGCCGAACCCCACCGAGATGGCGCTGAAGTTCTACGACAAGATCTCGCGCCTCGACTACCTGCCCGCGGGCTCCACGCTCGTCAACGCCGGCACCTCATACCCGCAGCTGTCCAACTGCTTCGTGGTGCAGATGGAGGACGACATCGAGCACATCGCCACGACGGTGCGCAACGTCATGTGGCTCACCAAGGGCACGGGCGGCATCGGCCTGTCGGTGACGAAGCTCCGCGCCGAGGGCTCTCCCATCAAGTCGAACAACACGACGTCCACGGGCCCCATCCCGTTCATGCACACCATCGACTCGACGCTGCGCGCGGTCAGCCGCGGCGGCAAGAAGTTCGGCGCGCTGTGCTTCTACATGGAGAACTGGCACCTCGACTTCGAGCAGTTCCTCGACCTGCGCCAGAACTCCGGCGACCCCTACCGCCGCACCCGCACCGCGAACACGGCCGTGTGGATCTCCGACGAGTTCATGAAGCGCGTGCGCAACGACGAGGACTGGTACCTCTTCGACCCGGCCGACGCCCCTGACCTGGTCGAGCTCGTCGGCTCCGAGTTCTCGCGCCGCTACAACGAGCTCATCCAGCTCGCCGAGGCCGGCAAGCTGCGCACCTTCAAGAAGATGAAGGCGCGCGAGCAGTACAAGGCGATCCTGATCATGCTCCAGACCACGTCGCACCCGTGGCTGACGTGGAAGGACACGATCAACCTCCGCGCCCTCAACGACAACACGGGCACCATCCACCTGTCGAACCTCTGCACCGAGATCTGCCTGCCGCAGGACCGCGACAACATCGCCGTCTGCAACCTGGCCTCGGTGAACCTGTCGACGCACCTCGTCGACGGCAAGTTCGACTGGAAGCGCATGGAGGAGTCGGTGCGCCTGGCCGTCCGCCAGCTCGACAACCTCGTGGACATCACGCTGTCCTCCGTGCCGGAGTCGGAGCGCGCCAACAAGGCCAACCGCGCCATCGGCCTGGGCCTCATGGGCTTCACCGACGTCACGGAGCGCCTGGGACTGGCCTACGAGTCGGAGGAGGCCTACGAGCTCATCGACGAGATCGTCGAGTTCATCTCGTACCACGCCATCGACGAGTCGGCGAACCTCGCCCGCGAGCGCGGCTCCTACGACAACTTCGAGGGCTCGGGCTGGTCGAAGGGCCTCGTGCCGTTCGACACGATCGCCCGCCTCGAGGCCGACCGCGGCGTCCCGGTGAAGGTCGACCGCACCACGCGCCAGGACTGGGACGCGCTGCGCGAGAAGGTCAAGGGCGGCATGCGCAACGCCACCCTCATGGCCGTCGCGCCCACGGCGTCCATCGGCCTCGTCGCCGGCACCACCCCCGGCTTCGACCCGCAGTTCTCGCAGATCTTCTCCCGCGCCACGTCGTCCGGAAAGTTCCTCGAGGTCAACCGCAACCTGGTGCGCGACCTGCAGGAGCTGGGCCTGTGGGAGCAGGTCAAGGACGAGCTCCTCGCCGCGCAGGGCGACCTGTCGCAGATCGACGCGGTGCCGGACCACCTGAAGGAGGTCTACAAGACCTCGTTCCAGCTGAGCCCGTACGCGTTCATCGAGGTCGCGGCGCGCGCCCAGAAGTGGATCGACCAGGCGATCAGCCGGAACATCTACCTCGAGGACCGCGACATCGACAACATGATGGACCTCTACCAGGCGGCCTGGGAGCGCGGCGTCAAGACGACGTACTACCTCCACATGAAGCCGCGCCACACGGCCGAGCAGTCGACAGTCCGCGTGAACAAGGCCGAGCGCCTCGCGACCACGGGCACCGCTGCCGGCGCCGGCGTGGTCGTCAAGCCCGCCGCGGCCCCCGTCCGCAAGGGCTTCGGCGCGGTCCGCAAGGGCTTCGGCGCCGCGACGGCATCGGCCCCCAAGGCCGACGCCCCCGCGCAGGCCGAGGCGAAGGCCGAGTCCAAGGTCGAGTCCAAGGCCGATGAGGTCGTGGACGGCGCCGCAGTCCCGCTGAGCGAGGCTCCCGCCACCACCGGCTCGATCACCGCCGCCCCGGCATCGGTCCTGTCGGAGGTCGCCACGAAGGCCTTCGCCCCGGCGCCCGCGGTCAAGCCCGCGGTCCCGCCGGTGTCGCTGCCCGAGGCCGCCCCGGAGCCGGAGTCCGCTCCCGCCGAGGCGACCGCTGCGCCCGAGCCGGCTCAGGAGTCGGTGCCGCAGATGCCCGAGGGCGCCACGGCGCTCGAGGTGCTCGGCAACGCCGTCAGCCTGGGCGACGACACGGAGATCGTCGATGGAGTCGCGTGCCCCGTCGACCCGATGGAGCGCCTCCAGTGCGAGTCCTGCCAGTAGCGGCCCGCATCAGACGCTGAGACAAGGAGACAGACATGGGAATCCTCGGAACCGGCATCCAGGACGGACTGCTGCTGAAGCCCATCACCTACCCGTGGGCGTATGACCTGTACAACCAGGCCGTGGCGAACACGTGGTTCCCCAACGAGATCCAGCTCGGTGAGGACCTGGCCGACTTCAAGCGGATGACGGACGAGGAGAAGCACGCCGTCACCTACCTGATGTCGTACTTCAACCCGAACGAGCTGCTCGTCAACAAGGCGCTCGCGTTCGGCGTGT
>QGUM02000194.1:0-1604 GCA_003242455.2 Actinomycetes bacterium | reverse complement strand
GTCGACCCCGACTACCGCGAGGGCAGCGAGCTCACGTACATGCACGGCGTGGCCGTCACCGACCGCGCCGCGGTGCCGGACGATCTCGACGTCATCAACGTGCCCGCCGGCCAGTGGGCGGTGTTCCGCTCCAGCGGGCCCTACCCGGACGCGCTGCAAGACACCTATGCCGCGACGGCGTCGGAGTGGTTCCCGTCGAACCCGTCATGGCGCATGCGGCCGGGTCCGTCGATCGTCGCGGTGCTGGACCGCGCGGACGACTTCAGCACGGCGACCACGGAGCTGTGGGTGCCGATCGAGCGCGCGTAGCGTCCCGGGGCGGCGCGGTCGCCACCGAGCACGTGGGGGCGACCGCGCCGCGGGATCCTGCCGAGAAGCTGGCGGAGCGCAGTCGGCTCACGTCGTGGGCGGCCACCCTGGACCAGTGCGCGTGCCCCCTTGGCCCGATGCCTGCGTCGGCTAGGGTGCACAGCATGAGCCGCCTGGCATGCGAGACGCCCACGCCGCTCCGTGCTGCGGTGATCGCTGCCAGCGCGACGCTGCTCGTGGTGGCGGTGCCCCGCGAGTTCGTCGGGTCACCGGAGCACGTGGCGTTGCTTGATGACCTGCGAGCGGTGTCCACCCCGGAGATCGCCGCCCTCGTCACCACGCTCCGCGACCACTACGAGCTCGACGTCCACGTGGCCGACCCGGAGTCTCAGAACTTCAGCAACTTCCCGCCCCAGGTCCAGGCCGCCGCCCTGGACCTGCAGTCATACATCGACGCCCGCTGCGCTGGGGCGTGAGCCGTGCTCCGGGGGTCGTCGCATGGGCGGCCGACGACATGGCACGCCCATGCCCGGGCGACTACCCTGCGAGGCAGGCAGGGCATCGGCCCGATGCTCGAACGAGGGGAGGAGCGCACCGTGAAGCAGCTGAAGCGCGCGCGCAACATCTTCGGGTTCATCGTGATCGCTCTGTTCGCAATCGCGGCGTTCTCGATCTACAAGGGCTGGGGGATCGGAGCGACCCTCGCGATCATCCTGGGGCTGATCGTGACTCCCGTGTTCCTGATCTTCCGCAGCTCGGTCAAGAGGGGCCTCATCACGGGCATCGACAACGTTCACGCACAGCTCCGTGATGCCGTCGTGAAGCGGCAGTGGCGGATGGCCCGCGTATGGGCCAAGAGGGCGCTCGACGAGATCCAGAAGGCCGAGATGTCGACCGAGGCGGCATCCGCCGTCGCGGGGGACAGGCGGCCCGTGCCCGCCGAGATCGCCGCCGTGGGGCTGGCCATCATGGTCGGCGCTGACGAGAGAGAAGACCGCGCGCGCCACATGCTCTCGGCGTGGGTCGAGCGCGCCGAGGGCGCGGCGTCGAAGATGCCGGGCTCGCACGCGCTGTTGCGGACTGCGCGCGAACTGGGGACGTCGACGGGGACGGTCGACCGCTACCGTGCGGCCGCGCGGCAGTACGCGGACCTCGTGGCGCCGGACGACGCGAGCCTGAGCTGACGTCAGCCCGCTGCGGGGCCGGCGCCGGCCCTGGCAGGCAGCCCCGCGAGCGTCCGCAGCGTCACGCATCGGTTGCGGCTTGGTAACGGATCGCTAACGGCGGGGCCCCCC
>QGUM02000099.1:0-6997 GCA_003242455.2 Actinomycetes bacterium | reverse complement strand
GCCCTGGGAGGCGCGGACTCCCTGACATGGCGGCCGTGCCGGGGTGAGCCGGCGCACGATGGAGCGTCGGCGCTGCCCGCTGACGGGCTTCACGGGGACTCGTGGCGGGGCGCGAGGGGCCTGAGCCGTCGCCGCGAGCGTCGCAGAGCCGTGTCGCCGGTCCCACAGACGTCGAAAAGTGGTGTGTGTGTCCGAAACCACAATCCCCGTCCGAAGGGCTCCGTTTGCCGAGGCCTGCGGGGCGTTGGCTGTTTTACCAGGGACTTTGCGGAGTGTTGCGACCACCACACTCGGCTCGCAAGCCTGACGCGCGCGCCCTTCGTGTGGAATTCCCACAAATCGTGTGTGCATATTCGTAGTGACCGCGCATTGCCGTGCGCGGACAGTCACGCGACGGCGCGTGGGTCAGATGGTCGAGGGTCCGTGGGCCGCCGCACTTCTGGTAGGAGGAAAGCGACATGGCTCAACAGCGCGGCGCCCGCAAGGCGGCAGCGATCTCGGCGGGAGTGGCAGTCCTTGCACTCGGCGCCACGTACACCCTCGCGTCGTGGAACGACAGCGAGTGGGTCTGGGGAGGCACGGACGGAGGCGACGGCGGCGTCGCCACCAGCACGTTCCAGTTCCAGCAGAACATCGACATCACGGACCCGGACGGCTGGGCGGACTTCCATGCCAACCCGGGTCAGGCGCTCGTCTTCACCGCGGGGGCTCTGAACCTGAGTCCCGGCGACTCCATCTACGCCCCCGTGTCCCTGCGCACCATCGCCGGATCCGAGGCCGGCACGGTGGTGCTGCAGGGTGCGGTGCCCGCGCTGGACGGCGACTCGAACCCGATCGGCAACGACCCCGACAACGCCCTGTGGGACGCCATCGAGGTCACCGTGTACACGTCGTCGGACGCCGTTCCTCCCGCGTGCAACGCGGCCGAGGAGGACGACTGGAACGACCCCATCGCCGGGCTTGACGGCGCCCCTCTCGGCACGGTCGCGGGTGCGACGCAGCTGCTGCCGGCCGGTGCTGACGAGCTCACGCCGGGTGCGCCGCAGCACTACTGCTTCAAGCTGACGCTCCCCGCCACGGCATCGAACGACCTCCAGGGCCGCTCGATCGCGCCTGCGTGGGAGTTCGCCGGACTCTCTGACTGATCTCGGAGGTCGGCGAGGCATGTCGCGTCATCTGGCCGGGATCCTCGGCAGGATCGTGAGCACGGCGGCCACTGCGGCCGCCGTGCTCACGGCCGTCGCCGTCGTGGGCTGGCTCGTGTTCTCCCAGGTCACGGGCGCCACGCTCGTGACCTTCCGCACGGGGTCGATGTCGCCGACGATGCCGCAGGGCGCGTTGGCGGTCTCGCTTCCCGTGACGGCTGCCGAGATCCGGCAGGGAGACGTCGTGACCGTCCCGCGCACGGACAACGGACGGCCGGTGACGCACCGTGTCGTGTCGGTGTCTGACCCGTCAGACCCCGCGGCGCCCGCCCAGGCACGTCAGCTCGTGCTCAAGGGGGACGCCAACCTGACCGTCGATCGTCGACCCTACGTGGTCACCGAGGCGCGCCGTGTAGTCGCCTCGGTGCCGCACGCGGGGGCGGTCCTCGAGACGGTCCGCTCGCCCTTGGGCATGGCCACGCTCACGCTCCTCCTCGGGGCGCTCGTGATGTGGGCGCTGTGGCCTCAGGGCGACACGGCACCGGCGCGTCCGCGTCCGGTGCGACTTCCCGCGCGACACGTCGCGCCGCGAGCGCGATAGGAGGCACCGGTGCATCGGGCAGCGCTGCGCAGGGCGGGAGCCAACCTCATGGTCGGGCTCTCCGCGCTCGTCGTCGCGACGGGCGTGCTCGCGGTGGCGAGCCGTGCCTACGCGGCGTACGAGGCTGTCGCAGAGGTGGGCCTGCCCGGCTACATCGTGCTGCGCTCCGACCCAGGAAACCCCGCGTGGTCGAACCTGGGGCCCGGAGACGCCGTCCACTGGCTCGTCGAGGCGGCGCTCGAGGACGGGGAGACGGGAAGCCTGCAGCTCGAGGTCGACGGCACCGGGACCATGGTCGACGCCGCCCAGATGGAGATCGCCGTCACCACGTGCGACGAGCCGTTCATCCCGGGCTCAGACCTGTCGCTCCCGAACGCGGCTGCGCCGGTGTGCCCCAGCGGCCCCGTGTTGGTGATCGCGCGCCAGAGCCTTGCCGACGTCCTCGCCGACGGCTTCGGCCTCGTCCCGCTTCCCGACATCGAGGCAGGGGTGCCTCAGGAGCTGCTCGTGTCGCTCTTCCTGTCGCCCGATGCGGCGGCCGACGAGGTGCGCGGCACCGTGGCAGGCATCGGCATCGGCCTGCACGCCGAAGGCGGAGAGGAGCCCGCCGCCAACCCGCCGGGGCCGGACCAGCTGGGCAGCACGGGCGCCGACGTCGCCGCCGTGACCTGGCTCGCGCTCGGGCTCCTCGCGCTGGGCGTGAGCATCACGGTGCGGCGTCGCGCCATGGACCCCGATGCGGTGAAGGCATGACGAGCCTCTCGCGCACCGTCCGCGGCCGCATCGCCGCGGCAGGCGTCGCGGCCTTCACCGCCGTGGTGGTCGCCGTGACGTGGTCGAGCGTCACCGACGCCGCATGGGTCTCGAACGAGTGGGTGCATGCCGGGGACCTGGACGGACAGGCGGGGATGCGGACGGTGGACTGCGCGGCACCGGACGGCGCCTACGCCACGCGGGGCAACGGGCGGGTCCTCAGCGGATCGGCGCTCGGCATCGACCTGGACACGCTCGCTCAGGTGACGGGCGTGGAGACCACGAACGACGGCAGCCGCGCCCAGGTCAGCCCGGGGACGGCGACGGACTCGGGCGAGGACGGCTACTCGAACCCGCTCAACGTGGTGGTGCTGCAGGCACTGGAGCTCGACTTGACGGAGGTCCTGCAGCTGCCGCTCGACAACAGCACGGGCGTGCTCGGTCAGTACGGCCAGGCGCAGTCGACGGGGCTGTCCTCCGCAGGCGCGGGCTTTGTGGACGGCACCGGTGCGATCTCCGTGAAGCCGGGCGGCGGCTACCCGCAGCTGGGGACACTGCGCCTGTCGAGTCTGCTGGACTCGCTGGGCTACGACCTGGGGACGGTTCTCTCCGGCGTGGCCGACGTCAGCCTGGAGATCGGCGCGGTCGCGGGGCGCGCGAGCCTCGACGGATGCGACTACATGTGGGGCGCAGACATCGAGGACGTCCTCGATCGCGAGTATCTCGCCGCAGGCCTCGTGACGGAGATCGACTCGCCCACGGTGGGGACGCTGTCGCAGACGGTCTCGGGGCTCGTCACGACGCTCAACGGCGCCGTGGCAGGGCTCGTCGGCAACGGCGGAGTGGCGAGCGAGCTGCTCACGGGCCTCTTGGGAGTCGTGGACCTCGGCGTCGTCTCCACGTCTCAGTCCGAGATCACCGGCGCGACCATCGACCTGACGGCCGTGTCCGACCTGGCCACCGCGACCCGCTCCGACGAGGCGGGCGCCGTCGCCGTGAACTTCGGCGAGGGCACCATCCGCATCGACACTGCGGCGCTCCTTGCCCGCGCGTACCCCGACGAGTACGGCAACGGACTCAACGGCCTGGACCCCAACACGAACATCCTCGACGACCCCGCGGTGGTCGAGGAGCTCTCCGAAGCGCTCACCGAGGTGCTCGCGGACTGGGTGGACGCCGTGGACGACGCGGTGCAGGCCGCGCTCGACGGCCTGCGCATCGAGGCGCAGCTCGTGGTCTCCGTCGTCCTGTTGCCGACCGTCAACATCGCCATCGACGCGTCGCTCGACGAGCTCGAGGCCGGCGACGGCATCAACGCCACGGGCGGCCTGGTCCTTTCCGGCCTCGTGAACGGCGCGACGGGACTCATCGGACCCGTCTTGGCGGGGATCATCCGCGGCGCGCTTCCGGCCGTCTCGGCGACCCTGAGCGAGCTCGACCTGGCGGTCGATCCCCTCGTAGAGGTCGTCGCGGACGTGTACTCCGCGCTGTTCCTCGACGGCATCGTCGCCGTGACGGTCAACGCTCAGAACGACCCGTCGACCGGCGACGCCGAGCCCGCCGACTGGGCGGGCCTGCCCGACGGGCGCTACGACGTCGCGGCCCTGCGCATCGGCGTGCTGGACGCCTTGGGCGATGCCGACGTGCGCCTGTACCTGGGGCGCGCCTCCGTGGGCATGACCTGCTCGATCGCGACGGCCGAGCAGGAGTGCGCCGGGTATTGACGCTCGTTGCGGCTGCCTACGCGGGACCGGAGCGCACGCCGGTGATGGCGGCTGCGGCCAGGACGTGGTCCTTCATGGCGATGACGAGGTCGGTGCCGGAGAAGCCCTCCTCGAGTCCGAGCTCCGCGTCGAGGGCGTACACGGTGAACACGTAGCGGTGGTCCGGTCCGGGTGGGCAGGGGCCGAAGTACTGGGGCAGTCCCTTCGCCTGGTCGCGCCCGGCGACGCCGGGCAGGTCGCCGCTCGCACCCTGGGCGACGCTCGTGACGGATGCGGGGATGTCGGCGTGGAGCCAGTGCACCCAGCCGTTTGCGGACTCGTCCGTCATGGCGATCGCGAACGTCACCGTGCCCTCCGGGGCGTTGCGCCATTCGAGGGCCGGGCTGATGTTGTCGCCGACGCACTGGCCGCCGAACGCGTCGGCGGTGAACTTCTCCTCGAGCTCGCCGCCGTCGACGAAGTCGGGGCTCGTGACGACGAAGGCCGTCGGGTCGGCAGACGGCGCGGGGGTGGAGGATGGCGCGGGGGTGGAGGATGGCGCGGACATGGTGACCTCCGGTGACGACGCGGGCGCGCTCGCCGAGCCCGCGCATCCTGCGAGCGCGACGGCGGCCACGATGCCGATGGTGAGAGTGAGCGGCTTCATGGCTCCATGGTGGCGAGCACCGGCGTGCCGTGCGCGCCGGCGGCGAACCGTTATCGATCCGTGACCCGCACGCCAGGGCGCGGGCTACGCGGCGGCGGGCTTGGCGCGTCGCAGCAGGTAGTACGCCGCCGACTGGGCGGCGACGAGCGTGGCCGCGCCGGCGAGGTGGATGCCCACGAGGAGGATCGGCAGGCCGGTGAAGTACTGGACGTAGCCGATCGCTCCCTGGGCGAGCGTCACGGCGGCCAGCACGATCCACGCCGGCCGCACGTGGTCCTTGGCCGTGCCCTGGGCGACGCCGACCGACACGTCCTTGCGCACTCGCCAGATGATGAGCAGCAGCACCGCGCAGAAGGCCCACACGGAGAAGGCGTGGATGCGCGCGATGAACGCCGGGTCGAGAGCCAGGCGCTCGGTGGCCTCCGCGTCGCCCGAGTGCGGTCCCGCGCCGGTCGTGAGGGCGCCCAGGATCACCACCGCGACCGTCAGCACGTTGAGCACGCGCAGGGGAGTGCGGATGCATCGGCCGTCTCGCCGCGGAGCATCGCGGTAGCGCAGCGCGAGCTGGACGGCGAGCCACACGAGGAGCGTCGACAGCAGCAGGTGAGGCGCGACGACGGCGGGGTGGAGGTCCACGAGGACCGTGATGCCGCCCACGACGGCCTGGACCACGACGCCGATGAGCGGCGCCAGGCCCCACCACAGGAGGTCACGGCGCGTGCGCCACACGGCGATCGCGAGGAGCGTCGCCACGATGAGCAGCACGAAGGTGATGAGGCGGTTGCCGAACTCCACGAACGCGTGGTACGAGGTCTCCGGCGTGAACTCGGGGGTGAAGCGGCCCGGCTCGCACTGCGGCCACGTGGAGCATCCGAGTCCCGAGCCGGTGAGCCTCACCGCACCGCCCGTGACGATGATCGCGGCCTGGACCAGGATGTTCGCGAGGGTCAGCGGGCGGCCCCAGGTGCCGATGCGGTCGGCGGCGCGAGACAGGCGCGAGCGGACGCTCGAGGATGCGGGGGCGGGCACGACGGCAGTCTACGTCCCAGGCGCCGGGACCTTGGTCCCTTCCCTCGCGCGCGAGTAAGGCTCGCCTTCCTTGCGGGGAACCTTTTTGCGCACGAGACTGTTGTGTAAATCAGACCCCCGTGTGTGAATCAGACCCCCGTCTCGGCATCGGAAGGCTTCCCATGGCACAGGACACGACGCGCGAACGCGTGCTGAGCCTTGTCGCCTCCTCCGGACCCATCACTGCGGCGGATCTGGCGGAGGGCCTTGGCGTCACGCCTGCGGCCATCCGCCGCCACCTCACCGCGCTGCTCGCCGACGGCCTCATCGCCGACCACGAGCGGCCCGGCCGTTTCGAGCGCGGTCGGGGCCGCCCCGCTCGCTCCTTCGTCGCGACGAAGGAGGGCCAGCGCGCCCTCGCGAGCGCGTACTCCGACGTCGCGGTCGACGCGATCGCCTTCATGCGCGCCACCGGCGCGCTCGGCGACTTCGTCGCCCAGCATGAGGCCCGCATCGAGGCGACCCTCGCATCGGCCGTCGACAGGAATGCGCCGCTGCCCGAGCGGGTTCACGCTCTTGCGGATGCGCTCGCCGAGCAGGGCTACGCCACCTCGGTGCGTCCCGGTCCCGGCGGCCTCACCCTGCAGCTGTGCCAAGGGCACTGCCCGGTGCAGTCCATCGCGGAGGCTGCGCCCGAGTGGTGCGACGCCGAGACCCGCGCCTTCTCCAAGGTGCTCGACGTCCACGTCCAGCGCCTGTCCACGCTTGCGCGTGGCGCACACGTGTGCACCACGACCATTCCGCTGTCCATCCAGGAAGGATCCCGATGACCACCGAGACCCAGCCGATGACCCAGGACGAGACGATCGCCTCCATCGGCAACTACCAGTTCGGCTGGCACGACCCCGACCGTGCCGGCGCGACTGCGCCCCGCGGCCTGTCTGAGGAGGTCGTGCGCAACATCTCCGCCCTGAAGAACGAGCCCGAGTGGATGCTCGAGATGCGCCTCAAGGGCCTGAGCCTGTTCGAGAAGAAGCCCATGCCGACGTGGGGCGCCGACCTCACCGGCATCGACTTCGACAACATCAAGTACTTCGTCCGCTCCACCGAGAAGCAGGCG
>QGUM02000098.1:0-7004 GCA_003242455.2 Actinomycetes bacterium | reverse complement strand
CCACGCCGCCGAACAGCCACTTCGCCGAGCAGCCACGCCGCCGGTCCACGCAGGCAAGCCGCGAGGGGCGTGAGCCCTAGACCAGCTCCCACGTCACGGTGACGCCGGCGCTCGCGTCCACGGCACCCGGCTCCACGGGGACGGCCTCCGCCATCGGCGCGGCGAACGCCTTCACACGCGGCATGGGCGCGGCGCTGACCGCGTCGCTCTCCGCTATCGCCAGCACCGCGCCCAGGGAGCGTCCGGCCATCTGCGCATACTCGCTCGCCTTGGCGTGCGCGTCGGCGAAGGCCTCCGCGCGGGCGCGCGCCTGGACCTGGGCGTCGTCCGCGCGCAGGAAGTCCACGCCGTACAGCCGTGCGTGGTCGCCCGCGGCCGCGATGACGTCCGCGAGAACGGTGCCCACGGCGTCCAGGTCGCGCACGGTGATGGTGACCTGGTGCTCGGCCGAGTATCCGGTGATGCGGCTGCGGTTGTTCTCCCACGTCTCCTGCGCCGTGAGCGACACCCGCCCGGACGGGGCGTCCGCCGTGGAGATGCCGTGCTGGTCGAGCGCGGCGCGCACCGCGGCGACCGCGGCGGAGGAGGCGGCGACGGCATCGGCCACCGAGGGGAGTGTCGCCTGGCAGACCATGCGGATGCGGGCGATGTCCGGGGAGATCGCGATGGTCGCGCGACCGGCGACGGTGACGGTGGACTGCGTGGCGTCGGTGCTCATGCAGTCAGGCTACGGCGCGCAGCCCACGCCCGCCCGGCGGTGTGACCGACGCCTCGCGCGGTGACGGTCAGCCGTCGCGGCGGAGCACCCAGGTCTTGGGAGACAGCACGTTGAGCAGTCCCACGATCGCCCTGACCTTGCCGATGTCGAGCCTGCCGTCGGAGGCCATCGCGAGACCGCGCAGCGGCATGGCCTTGAACATCTCCTCGAAGATCCTCGCGGAGTGCTCGTCCTCCTCCGCGCCGAAGGCGCCGGCGGTGGCCTTGGAGATCTGGCGCACGAAGAACCTGCCGGCCGCCGTCTGCTCCAGGTCGCCCACGGTCGAGTCGAGGTGGAACGGCAGCAGCGGGGCGGGCGTGGGCACGGCGCGACCGAGCATCGCGGCGAACTCCTCGTCGGTCGCGACCCACGAGGAAGGGCCGTCGGCGCCCTGGAGCGCGGCCTCGCTCAGCTCGTCGTCGGAGGCGATGGCGACGGTGGCGCGCTCGCGGATGTCCGTGGAGGAGGAGCCCACGAGGATCTCGAACTCGCCGCCCTCGACCGCCCACGCACGCGCGCCGCGGTCCCACACCGCGAAGGCGCGGCGGTCGAGCTCGATCTGGACCGTGGCGCTCTTGCCCGGGTCGAGGTGCACCTTGCGGAAGCCGCGCAGCTCCTTGGCGGGGCGGTACAGGGTGGACTCGACGTCGCGCACGTAGACCTGGACCACCTCGGAGCCCGCGCGCTTGCCGGTGTTCTTCACGGTCACCGTGACGGTCGCGCCCGAGCCGTCCTTCGCGACCGCGACCTTGAAGCGCGAGTACGCGAAGCTCGTGTAGCTCAGGCCGTGGCCGAAGGGGAAGCGCGCCGGCACATGGGCGGTGTCGTGGAAGCGGTAGCCCACGTACAGGCCCTCGCGGTACTCCACCTGGGTGGGCTCGCCCGGCCAGGTGGAGGACGCGGGCAGGTCCTCGGCCGATGCCGGGAACGACTCCGCGAGGCGGCCGCCGGGCTCGGCGTCGCCCAGGATGACGTCGGCGATCGCGGATCCTCCCGCCTGGCCGCCCAGGTACGCCTCGAGGATCGCGGCCGGGGCATCGGCCCACGGCAGCTCCACAGGGGCGCCGTTGGACAGGACCACGATGGTGCGGGGGTTCGCCTCCACCACGGCCTCGACGAGGCGGTCGTGGCCGGGAGGCAGGCGCAGGCTCTGGCGGTCGTATCCCTCCGACTCGTACATGGCGGGCAGGCCGACCATGACGATCGCGGCATCGGCCGACGAAGCCGCCTCCGCCGCCTGCTCCAGCAGGTGGTGATACGAGTTGCCCGTGGCGACGTCGTAGCCGCGCGAGTACGTGACCTCCGCGCGCTCGCCCACCGCCTCGGTGAACGCCTCGAGGAAGGTGTCCAGGCGCGTCGGCCGCACCTGGGAGGAGCCCGCGCCCT
This sequence comes from Actinomycetes bacterium, assembly GCA_003242455.2. Classification (GTDB taxonomy): domain Bacteria; phylum Actinomycetota; class Actinomycetes; order Actinomycetales; family Demequinaceae; genus Demequina. The sequence continues at coordinate 4,861 of QGUM02000098.1, read as the reverse complement.
GGTAGCGCGGGGACGTGGCGAACTCGCCGATGACCGCGATCTTCCCCTGGGGCTTGAGGGGCAGGATGCCGTCGTTGGCGAGCAGGACCATGCCCGCGGCGGCGGCGCGGCGCGCCAGGGCGTGGTGGGCGTCGGCGTCCGCCGCTGAGTCGGACTTGCGCGCCTTGGCGCGGCCCGCGTGGGCGCGCAGGATGAGCTCGGCGACGCGGGTGGCGGCGAGGTCCAGGTCCTCCTCGGCGAGCTCGCCGCGCTGGACGGCCCGTGCGGTGACCTTGTCCCACGCGCCCTGGGAGCCGGGCATCTCGAGGTCGACGCCGGCGTGGATGGCGGCGGGGCGGTCGTAGGTGGCGAGCCAGTCGGTCATGACCAGCCCGTCGAAGCCCCACTCGTCGCGCAGGATGTCGGTGAGCAGCTCGCGGGACTCGCCGGCGTGGGTGCCGTTGACGCGGTTGTACGCGGACATGACGGTCCACGGCTTGCCCTCGCGCACGGCGATCTCGAAGCCCGTGAGGTACAGCTCGCGCAGGGTGCGCTCGTCCACCACGGCGTCGATGCGCATGCGCGCCGTCTCCTGGTTGTTGACCGCGTAGTGCTTGAGACATGCGCCCACGCCCTGGGACTGGATGCCTCGTGTCAGCGCCGCGGCGAGCTTGCCGGCGAGGAAGGGATCCTCGGAGAAGTACTCGAAGTTGCGTCCGCCCGCCGGATGGCGCTTGAGGTTGAGTCCGGGACCGAGCACGACGCCGACCTCTTGGGCGAGCGCCTCGCGGCCCAGCGCGGCGCCGACCTCCTCGACGAGGTCGGGATCCCACGACGAGCCGAGGTTGACGGCGGGAGGGAAGCAGGTGGCGGGAACGGAGTCGGCGAGGCCCACGTGATCCGCGGACCCGGCCTGCTTGCGCAGGCCGTGCGGCCCGTCGGTGAGCATGATCCCCTCATGCTCCGGCAGGTCCTTGGAGTACCAGAAGTTCTTGCCCGATACCAGGGCGATCTTCTGGTCGGTGTTCAGGCCGGCGACGATCTCCTCAGCACGCGAACGCAGCTCTGGCATGCGACCAGGCTACGGGCGGCATCGGGCGCCGAGAAGACCTGACGCGCGCCCCCGCGCCCCCGACACCGCGCCCCCGACACCGCGAAATGGGCGCTGGCGCCCGATGTTGGGGCCACCATCGGGCGTATTCGCCCATTTCGGCGACGGTGGGCGGGGCGGGGATGAGGCATCCTGGCGGGCGGCCCGGCTCAGAACTCCTCGTGCTTGTCCGGGTCGGACTCGAAGAGGCGGCCGTCGGGCTTGGTGAGCGCGGAGATCGCGGCGACCTCGGTGTCGGTGAGCTCGAAGCCGAAGACGTCGAGGTTCTGCGCCTGACGCTCGGGAGTTGCGGACTTCGGCACGGGCATCGTGCCGATCTGGAGGTGCCAGCGGAGCACCACCTGCGCGGGGGTCACGCCCAAGCGCTCGGCGGCGGCGACCACCGGCTCCTGGTCGAACGGCGCGTTCGCCTTTCCGAGCGGGCTCCACGCCTGCGTCACGATGCCAAGTCGCTCGTGCTCGGCCCGCGCCTCCTCCTGGATGAACCAAGGGTGCAGCTCGATCTGGTTGAGCGCGGGAGTCACCCCGGAGTCCTCGATGATGTTCGCCAGATGCGCAGGCGTGAAGTTGGAGACGCCGATGGTGCGGACCACACCGCGCTCGCGCAGCTCGACGAGCCCGCGCCATGCCTCGCGGTAGAGGTTGGTGATCGGGTTGGGCCAGTGGATGAGCAGGACGTCGATCTGGTCCACGCCCAGCTTCTGGCGCGACTCCTCACCCGAGGCGAGAGCCTTCTCGAACTCGTGGGCACGGCCGGGGAGCTTGGTCTGGACGATGACCTCCTCGCGCGGCGTGCCGGACTCCTTGAGGAAGTCGTTGATGGCCCGGCCCACCTCCTCCTCGTTGTGATAGTTCACGGCGGAGTCGATCACGCGGTACCCGGCGTCGAGCGCGGAGCGGATGGCGCGGTAGCCCTCGTCGCCGCGCAGGGGGTAGGTGCCAAAGCCGATGGCGGGGATCGAGGTCCCGTCGTTGAGCTGGAGAGTGGGGATCGTCATGACGTCAGGCTACGACGGCCGGGGCGCATATCCTGACGCCGGAATGACTGTCGCCCGGCGCTCGTTGCCTGGGGTAGATCCTCTTCAGCTCAAAGGAGTGCACATGTCTCGCATCGTTGTCATCGGCGGAACGGGCTACGGCGGCGCCGCGGTCGTGGCGGAGGCCGTCAAGCGCGGCCACGAGGTTGTCGCCGTGTCCCGAAACGCCCCCGCCGAGCCCGTCGAGGGCGCGACCTACGCGGCCGGCTCCGCCCTGGACATGGACTTCCTGCGCGAGGTCGTCTCTGGCGCAGATGCCGTGGTCACCTCCGTGCCCGCGCGCGGCGACATGATCGACAAGCTCGACGAGGCCGTGGCGAACATCATCGAAGCGGCCGATGCCGCCGGCGCGCGCCTGGTGACCATCGGCGGCTTCTCGGTGCTGCGCCCCGCGAGCGATGCCCCGCGATTCATTGAGTCCGGCGTGTCCGAGGCTTACGTGGTGGAGGCGACGGCCGGCTGGCGTCTGCTGCAGGCGCTTGAGGCGAGCCCGGAGTCGCTTGACTATGTCTATGTGAGCCCGGCCGCCAAGTTCGGCGCGTTCGCTCCCGGTGAGACCACCGGCAGCTACCGCCTGGGCGGCGAGGTGGCGATCCTCGACGAGAACGGCTCGTCGTACATCTCGTCTGGCGACCTAGCGATCGCGGTGGTGGACCTCGTGGAGAACGGCGAGCACAAGCGCCGCCACGTCTCCGTGGTGCAGTAACCGAGCCTAGCGCTCGACCTCCGCGAGAAGACCGGCTACCTGCGCAAGCGAGCCCGGCACCAGCCGGTAGAACGACCACGTCCCGCGCTTGTCGCGTGCCACGAACCCGGCGTCGACCAGGATCTTCAAGTGGTGGGAGACGGTGGACTGCTGCAGCCCGAGAGGCTCCGTCAGGTCGCACACGCACGCCTCGCCGTTCTCGGTGGCGGCGATGATCGACAGCAGCCGGATGCGCGCGGGGTCGGCGAGCGCGCGCAGAGCGCCGGCGAGCGCCACCGCGCCCTCGTCGCTCACGGGGGCGTGAGTGAGGGGGTGGCAGCATGCCGCGACCTCCGCGACGGGCAAGACCTTGGCCAATGTCATGAGATAGATTCTCTCACATAGATTGACAAACGTCGATGAAGCGCGCACTATGGCATCGACAAACGTCGATGAAAGGGACGGCCATGACAGACGCCCCCACGATCCTCTTCGTGTGCGTCCACAACGCGGGCCGCTCGCAGATGGCTGCGGGCTTCGCTCGCGCCCTGGGCGGCGACCGCGTACGCGTGCTCTCAGCCGGATCCGCCCCGGCGGCGTCCGTCAATCCGGCGGCCGTCGAGGCCATGGCCGAGCTGGGCATCGACATCGCGCGTGAGGTCCCCTCGCTTCTCGATGAAGGCGGCATCCGCGCGGCCGATGCCGTCATCACCATGGGCTGCGGCGACGCGTGTCCGGTGTACCCCGGCAAGCGCTACGAGGACTGGGAGCTCGCTGACCCTGCAGGTCAGCCCGTCGAGTTCGTACGCGGCGTGCGAGATGAGATCCGTGCGCGAGTAGAAGAGCTTCTGCACTCGCTGGGCGTGACCCCGGCGGGGCGCGATTCCGGAGGAGGTGAATCATGACCACGATCAACTTCGACGGCTGCGCATGCGGCTGTGGCTGCGGTGGCGGCTGCTGCTGCTAAGCCCATCCCCCCGCGCATCGGGCCCCGGTTCGCGCCGGGGTCCTTTGCCGTACCCGGGACGCGTAGGCTCGACGAAGCCATGAACGACGTCCCCTCACCTCGCCCTGTCCACGACCTCACGGTCGTCAGCACCGAGCGCCTCACGCGCACCATGGTGCGCGTCGACTTCGCGGGCGAGACGATCGCGACCTTCCCCGACACCGCCGTTCCCGGCGCCGATGCCGGCTTCACCGACACGTACGTCAAGCTCCGCTTTGGCGACGTGGTGCGCGCCTATACGCTGCGCTCGGTCGACCGCGAGGGGGGTCGCCTCACCGTCGACTTCGTGGTCCACGGCGACCACGGCGTCGCCGGCCCGTGGGCGGCGGCAGCCCAGCCGGGTGACCGCATCTCCTGCCTGCATCCGGGGGGCGAGTGGGCCCCGCGCCCCAGCGCCGATGCCCACCTCCTGGTGGGCGATGAGGCCGCCTTCCCCGCCATCGGCTCCGCGCTCGAGGTGCTTCTTGCCGCGCGGCCCGATGCCACGGCGCTCGTCTTCGCGGAGATCGATCAGCCCGGCGACGAGTACCCGTTCGCGACCGGCCCCGGCGTGGACATCCGCTGGGTGTACCGCGACGGCGGCCCGTACGGAGCACACCTCGTGGCCGAGGTGCTCGCGCACGGTTGGCCCGGCGGTGACGTGGAGGCCTTTGTCCACGGCAACGCGGAGATGGTCCGGCCCGTCCGTCGCTATCTGTTGCGCGACATCGGCATGCCGCGCCAGAACCTGTCCATCTCCGGCTATTGGCGCGCCGGCCACACCGACGAGGCCTGGCGTGCGGTCAAGAAGGAGTTCAACGCCCTGATGGAGCAGGAGTCCGGGCGCTAGTTTGGTGCGCGGAGGCGCGGGTCGCGCCGGGCCGATGCCGGGGCATCGGCCGTACTACGCGAGGGAGCGGGGATGGCTGAGGGGATGTGGCTCAAGCGTGCGGCGGCCGCGGCGACCGTCGCCGGCATCGGGCTGGTGCTGGCGGGATGCGCGGCGAAGGAGCCGGTGGTCGGCGTGATCCACGCTCAGGGCGAGTACGAGGCGCCCGTCGAGG
>QGUM02000097.1:0-7043 GCA_003242455.2 Actinomycetes bacterium | reverse complement strand
CGACGCTCACGAGCGGCAGTTGCCGCCAAACCAGCGGTGGCAGAAGCAAGCAGACCCAGCTACGGTGCCGCGAGCAGATCCCGCACCATGTCGAGCCGCCCCTGGCTCGCGAGCCGCGCGTAGCGCCCGCCCCTCGCGGCCCGGCGCACGGGCCCGATGCGCCGCCAGCGAGACGCCGGAATCTCGGCCCGCTCCCGGTCGAAGTCCCGCTTGGCACGCGCGCCCGCCAGGACCGCCTCGTCCGCCCCCAACGCCTCGAGCCGCTCCACCAGCTCCTCCCCGCGCCGCGCCAACCCCTCAAGCCGGTCCCTACGAGACGCGAGCATCCGCCGCACCCGATAGCCGAGCGTGCGCTCCTCGGCGCCGATCTGGTTGGAGCCGTGGACGCGGTAGTCGATGAGCGGCTCGTCGATGAGGACGACGCCGCCGCGGCTCGCCGCGATGATGGCGAGCCATTCGTCGTGCACCCACGACGATCCCAGCGGAAGGGCGAGGTCGAGCAGCTCGCGCCGGATGGCCGCCGTGGCGCCCGTGACGAGGTTGCGGCGCAGCAGCACCGGCCAGCCCTCGCCCAGCACGAGCGCGGCGCGCTCCTCCTCGCTCGCGCCGAGCCTGCCCAGCAGCGTGCCGCCGGACGGCGAGCCGTCGGCGCCCACGATGCGAGCATCGGCGTGGACGAGGAGGGCGTCCGGGCGCGCCGCGAACTCCTCGAGCACCTGCTCGATGCGGTCCGGGTGCCACACGTCGTCCTGGTCGGACATCGCGATGATGTCTCCGGTGCACGCGCGCAGGGTGCGCTCCATGTTGGCGCGGATCCCGCCCGCCCGCTCCGTCGCGGCGACGCGCACGGGGATGTCGGATCGCGCGGCGACCTGGGCGATGACGTCGAGCGTGCCGTCGGTGGAGCCGTCGTCCACCACCACGACCTCGGCGACGGGGACGGACTGGTCGAGGATCGAGCTCAGCTGCTCGCCCACCCAGCGCTCGCCGTTGTACGTGCACAGCGCGACCGAAACGGAGGCGCGCGCGTCCGCCGATGCCATGGCCGCCAGCCTAGCCCGCGCGCTCGCCCGTGATGCGCCCGGCCTCCATGGTGAGGATGCGGTCCGCCATGACCTCGGCCTCCGCGAGGTCGTGCGTCACCACGATCGCCGTGGTGCCCTGGTCGCGCAGGATGTCGCGCACGTCCACCGCGAGCCGCGCGCGCAGCGCGGCGTCGAGGGAGCTGAGCGGCTCGTCGAGCGCGAGCACGCGCGGACGGGGTGCCAGGGAGCGGGCGAGGGCCACGCGCTGGCGCTCGCCGCCGGACAGCTCGTCGATGCCGCGTTCGCCGTAGCCCTCGAGGCCGACGAGCTCGAGCAGCTCTTGGACGCGGGCGGCGCGCTCGGGCGCTGGCACGCCCGTCGCCTCGAGGCCGTAGGCGATGTTGCGCACGACGGTGCGGTGCGGGAAGAGCTGGCCGTCCTGGAACACCAGACCCACCCCGCGCTGGTGCACGGGCAGGCGGCCCAGGTCCTGGCCCTCCCAGCACACCGTGCCGGTATAGGACACGATGCCGGCGATCGCTCCGAGCAGCGAGGACTTGCCGCAGCCGGAGGGGCCCACGATCGCCGCGATCTGGCCGCGCTCCACCGCGAGGCTCGCGGCGTCGACGGCGACGGCGGCGCCGTACGCGACGGTGACGTCGCGGACCTCGAGGCCGCTCATGAGAGCCTCCCGGCGCTCGCGGCGCGGTCGGGCGCTGCCTGGGCGGACGACGTGAGCGCCGACGCCGCCCGAGCCGGGCGCGCGGAGGGGTCGGCCGCGAGGGCGATCGCCGCCGTCGCGAGCGCCAGGATCACCGCGATCGCGAACGCCATGCCCACATTCTCGGCCCCGGGCCTTCCCAGGAGGCGGAACATGAGCGTCGGGAGCGTCTGCGCGCCGGGGCGGGCCAGGAACGCCGATGCGCCGAACTCGCCTAGCGAGACCGCCGCGCACAGTCCCGCAGCCATGAAGGTGGCGCGGCGCGCCAGCGGCCATTGGACGGTGCGCCACACCCGCGCCGGTCCCGCGCCGAGCGTGGCCGCCGCGGCGAGCAGCCTGGCGTCGATGCCGCGCACGGCGGGCAGGATGACGCTCACCGCGAGCGGCAGCGCGACGACGATGTGCGCGGCCGGGATGAGCAGGCGCGGGCCGATGTCGGGGCCCAGGGCGGCGGCGGGTCGCGCGAGCGTGAGGAGGACGCCCAGGCCGACGACGACCGAGGACACGCCGAGCGGCAGCAGCAGCGCCCCGTGGAGCCACGCGAGCGAGGGGCGGGCGGCGATGAAGGTCGCCATGGCGAGCGCGAGCACGGTCGCGATGACGGCCACGGCGAGCGCGGTCACGAGCGAGGTGCCGAGGGCCTGCGGGGCGGTGGTGCCGGAGCCGCCGAGCGCTCCCTCCGTCAGGAGGAGGCGATAGTTGCCGAGCCCGATGCCGTCGCGGGTGGTGAGCGAGCGCACCACGAGCGTCACGAGGGGCAGGGCGAGCAGCGCCCCCGCGGGCACGAGCGCCGCGACGATGACGACGCGCTCGCGCGCACCCCGCGCACGCGGCGCGTCGCGCTGGGCGGCGAGCGCGGGGGCGACCCGTGCCCGCCTGGCGAGCAGGCCCGCGAGCGCGAAGGCGGTCGCGACCATCGCGATCTGCAGCACGCCCAGCACGGCCGCCGCGCCCAGGTTGAGGAACTGCTGGGTCTGGAGCCAGGCCTCGGTGTCCACGGTCGCGACGCGGCCGCCGCCGATGACGATGACGACGCCGAAGGACGTGGAGCAGAACAGCCACACCGCGGCCGCAGCCGCGGCGATCGCGCGGGACAGCGCCGGCAGCGTCACCGTGCGCGCGGCCCGCCACGGCGAGGCCCCCAAGGTGCGGGCAGCCCAGTAGGTGCGGTCGTCGAGCGCGGCCCACACGGGGCCCACGATGCGCACCACGACGGCGATGTTGAAGAACACGAGCGCCGCGAGGATGACGAGCCACACGCCCGGCTCCTCGCTCGCCCACGCGGCCCCGCGCGTGGCCGCACGGAAGGCCGCAGCGACCACGACGGTGGGCAGCACGAACGGCACGGTCACGGCCGCGACGGCCAGGCGCGCGCCTCGCCACGAGCGGCGGAACAGCGCCCACGTCGCGGGCAGGCCCAGCACCAGGGAGCCGAGCGTCGCGGCCGATGCCAGGACGGCGGTGGTGACCGCCGCATCGGCGATGCGCGACCACGGGATCGAGCCGCCCAGGGCCTCCTGGGCGCCGCGCGCGAGGATCGCGAGCGTCGGCACCACGAAGAAGACGCCCAGGAAAGCCAAGGGGGCGGCCGCGAGCCACGCTCCCCGCGGCGTGAGGCGCGGGGAGCGGGCTCGGACGGTCACGGTGCTCACCTAGTCGAGCACCAGCGCGGTCCAGTCGAGGATGAGGCGCTCGCGCTGCTCCTCGATCTGGGCGGGGGGAAGCTGCCACGGCGAGTCCGCGAGCGGCGCGTGCTCGAGCCACTCGTCGGGGATCGTCGCGGTGTCCGAGACGGGGTAGACGTACATGGCGTACGGCAGCGCCGACTGCACGTCGTCGGACAGCAGCCAGTCGATGACGGCCTTCGCTCCGGCCTCGTTGCGGGTTCCCGCGAGGATGCCCGTGTACTCGACCTGGCGGAAGCACGTGTCGAGCAGCGCGGCCGAGGTGGGCACCCCGTCGATGACCTCCGACGGCGGGGACGAGGCGTAGCTGAGCACGATGGGCCGGTCTCCGCCGTAGTTGGGCGCGGAGAAGTCCACGTAGTAGGCGTCGGACCACGACCCGGCGACGCGCACGCCGTTGGCGCGCAGCGCCTCCCAGTACTCGCTCCAGTCGTCGCCGAACGCGGCGACGGTCGCGAGCAGGAACGCGAGGCCGGGGGAGGACGTCGCCGGGTTGGTCACGACGAGCAGGTCCTTGTACTGCGGCTCGGCGAGGTCCTCGAGCGTCACGGGCGGCTCGACGTCGTGCGCCTCGAACCACGTGAGGTCGATGTTGATGCACACGTCCGAGTAGTCCACGGGGGTGAGGCCGGGCAGGGAGGGGACGCTCGCGTACGCCGCCGAGCCGGTCGCCGGGGCATCGGAGACGTACTCGACGAGAACGCCCTCCTCCACGACGCGGGACGCGAAGGTGTTGTCGATGCCGTAGACGACGTCCGCGATCGGGGCGCCCTTGGTCAGGATGATCTGGTTGGCGAGCGAGCCGCCGTCGCCCGTCGTGACGAACTCGACGTCGATCCCGCTCGAGTCCTCGAACGCCGCGACCACCTCATCGGGCAGGTAGAAGCTGTCGTGGGTGAGGACGGTGACGACGCCCGATGCCGGGGCCTCGCTTGGGCCGCCCGATGCGGGCGCGTCGGGTCCGGCCGCGGAGCAGCCCGCGGCCAGGGCGGTGAGGGACAGTGCCGTGATGGCGGTGAAGGCACGCTGTGCGCGCATGGATCCTCCGATGCGTTGGAGGGGACGAGACTCGACTCCCTACGCCGGTGCTAACCGGATCAGGTTCGAGGGTCTGCGGCTGGTCCGCACTCTCAGCGCTCTGGCCCCGGCTCGTCGCCGGGAAGCGCTCCCCTGTCGTGCTTGGAGTCTAACTCGCGCTTCTCGAGCTCTTCCACCCGCAGGGTCAGCAGGACCACGTTCTCGGCGAGATCGCGGTTCTTCGCCTCCAGGGAGGTCAGCTCGCCGCTGTGCTGGAGGCTGACGAGGAACAGGATCGTGATGGAGATGAAGAAGACCAGGTTGACCGGCAACGCGATGCCCAGGAAGTTCGCGGCGATCTCGAGCGTGCGGGGGAAGACGCCTGCGATGAGCGCGAGCACTCCCGCGACGAGCCACCAGATGGCGTGGCGCTCGCGCAGGCGGCGCCGGCGCAGCAGGGTGATGACGACGAGCAGCACGACGAGTGCCGCGGCGATGGCGAAGATGTAGGCGCGAAGGCTGATCATGAGGTGCTCCCGCTGGCGGCCGCGGGCGTGCGCGGCCGGGCGTAGGCGAAGGCCAGTGCGAGCGTCGCCCGGCCCAGGTACAGGGCCGCCTTGAACGGCCGATGCGAGGGCCGGCCGCCAGCGCGCTCGCGCATGGCGACGGGGACCTGGCTGACGGTGAGGCCTGCGCGGCAGGCCATCACGAGCGACTCGATGGTGTCGCCCAGGTACTCCGCCGGGTACTCCCGGCTGAACAGCTCTATCGCGCGCGGACCGGAGGCGCGAAAACCCGAGGTCGTGTCTGTGAGCTTGGCGCGCGCGGTGCGGCTGATGGTGACGGCGAGGACCCAGCTGGCCCAGCGGCGCGGGCCGCGCATGCGGTACTCGCCCGCGCCCGCGAAGCGCGCGCCGATGACGATGTCCGTGTCCGCGAGGTCCTCGAGCAGGCGGGGGACGTCGGCCGGGTCGTGCTGGCCGTCGGCGTCGATCTGCACCACGGCGTCGTAGCCGTGCTCGGCGGCGTAACGGAAGCCCACGCGCATGGCGCCGCCCACGCCCAGGTTGAAGGGAAGCGAGGCGACGAGCGCGCCGGCCTCACGAGCCTTGTCCGCGGTGTCGTCGTGCGAGCCGTCGTCCACCACCAGGACGTCGACGTCCGGGAGGGTGCTCAGGGTCTCGCGCACCACCTGGCCGACGGACTGCGATTCGTTGTACGCCGGCATGACGATGAGCGTCCGCTGGGGCGCAGGTCGCATGGCGTGATCGTAGCACCGGCGAAAGCGCCGGCTCCGGGCTCAGCGGTGGATGGTCTGGCCGGTCCGAGCCGACTCGAGGACGGCGTCCACGACGGCGACGGTCTCGAGTCCCTCGCGCATCGTGACGTAGTTGGACGACTTGCCCAGGACCGCGTCGCGGAAGGCGGCGTGCTCGGTCATGAGCGGCTCCGCCTTGGGGATCGCGTAGCGGATCACGTTGCCCTCGGCGACGCCGCGGAAGCCGGCGATCCGGTCCCACGTCGTGGCGACCGTGCCGTTCTCGTGGAAGGTGAGGTCGGCCGTGATGGTGTCCGCGACGAACGCGCCGCGCTCGCCCGTGACGACCGTGGTGCGCTCCTTCATGGGCGACAGCCAGTTGATGAGGTGGCTCACGACGGTGCCGTTGGCGAAGCGGCCGGTGATGGACACGAGGTCCTCGTGCTCGCGGCCGCTGCGGTATGCGACCTGCGCGGAGATCTGGGAGTACGTCGACTGGGCGACCCAGGCGGCGAGGTCGACGTCGTGCGGCGCGAGGTCGCGCACGACGCCCACGTCCGCGATGCGGGCGGGGAAGGGGCCCTGGCGGCGCGTGGCGATCTGGTAGACCTCGCCCAGGTCGCCGTTCTCGAGGCGCGAGCGCAGGCTCTGGATCGCGGGGTTGTAGCGCTCGATGTGGCCCACGCCGCCCACGAGGCCGCGGGACTCGAAGGCGTCGGCGATGCGGCGCGAGGACTCGACGTCGTGGCCCAAGGGCTTCTCCACGAGGGCGTGGACGCCCGCCTCGGCGATGGCGAGCGCGACCTCCTCGTGGAAGATCGTCGGCACCACGACGGCGACGTAGTCGACGCCCACCTTGAGCAGCGACTCGATGCCGGGCAGGACTTCGAGGCCGCCGGCGGCGCCGTGCGGGTCGCCCGCGGCATCGGCGACGGCGACGAGCTCGACGCCCTCGAGCGAGCGCAGGACGCGGGCGTGGTGGCGCCCCATCATGCCCAGGCCGATGAGGCCGGCGCGCAGGGCGGCCATCAGGCGCCTGCCCCGGCGACGGCGTTGACCGCCGCGATGACGCGCTCGACGTCGTCGTCGCTCAGCGCGGGGTGGACCGGCAGCGACAGCACCTCGCGCGCGGCCTGGGCCGTGACCGGGAGGTCGGCCTCGGAGCGCAGCGACGGGAGCTCGTGGTTGGGGATGGGGTAGTACACGCCGGTGCCGATGCCGTGCTCGTCGAGCAGGGCCTTGGCGAAGCCGTCCCGGTCCTCGAGGACGCGGATCGTGTACTGGTGGTAGACGTGCACGGCGCCCTCGGCGACCGGCGGGACCCCGACGCCCGTGAG
>QGUM02000096.1:0-7081 GCA_003242455.2 Actinomycetes bacterium | reverse complement strand
GCCCGCGTCGTTTCACATCGGAAGGTCGAAGATCACTGGCGCGCAACTGCCTGAGATCGTCACCGCATCTGGTGGCCGCACGCATTCGCGGCCCGCCAAGTGGGGAGGGCGGTCCCGCGCGGGGCACAAGGCCACCTAAGCAGGTACAAGGCCGCCCGGCGCCTGCGCATCTCCCGACTCTCTCAGTCGTCGGGGTCGTCGTCCTCCTCATCGTCGGCGACGTCGTCGGGGTCGTCGTCGTCATCGAGGTCGTGACCGTCGATGCCGACGACATCGGAGAGTTGCCAGCGTCGACGTCGTCCTCGGACTCGACCGCGCGAGGTCACGCCCAGACACACGAAAGCCCCGGCGCCTCACAGGCAGCCGGGGCTTTGCGCGCCCGCACAGGGATGAGTGGAGATGGCGGGAATCGAACCCGCGTCCGCATGTCCAAAGGCAGGTCTTCTCCGGGCGCAGCCTGAAGAAGTGTTTCTCGGCCCCTTCCCGCTTTCAGGCGAGTTGGAAGATAGGCCCAGTCACGGTGTGAAGTCCCGATCGTCGCCGTGACGCCGGCGACCAGCAAGTTCTCTAGATGACGCCAGGAACTAGGCCGAGAACAAGCCTAGGCTGACGGACTTCGGGGCTCGCTTAGGCAGCGAGGGCGAAGTCGGTGCGCTTGGAATTGGCACCTATTTGCTGCTGGGGGCGTTGACAAGATAACCCAGCGTCCTTGGCCCGCTTCCCCTGCCAAGTAAACACACGTCGAAACCGATCATCCCCTGTGGAGTTGTGCCTACCAGTCTACCTGGCGAGGTCAAGCCCTGGCCTGGAGGTCGGCTCACCAGCCGCCGCCACCGCCGCCGCCACCGCCGCCGCCGGAGAACCCGCCGCCCCCGCTGAAGCCCGAGCCGCCGCTCGACGAGGGCGTGGGCGCGGAGATCGCGGACTCGGTCACCGACGCGAACTGGCTCAGCGAGCTGCTGAGGTCGAACTGATGCGACCAGAAGGCGCCGGACGCGACGCCCAGGCCCAGCCACGTCGGCTCGGGCAGGTCGACGCCCTGCGCGGCGAGCTCCTCGAACTTCTTGGCCCACTTGTCGGCCACGCCGAACGCGATGGCGAACGGCAGGTAGCGGGAGAAGATGTCCTGCCCCTCCTCGAAGCGCAGCTGGTTGGCCTCCGCCGTCTTGAGGTACAGCTCGAAGCCCTGCGCCTCCATGAGGACGCGGGTGCCCTCCGCGGTGCGCGCGGGCGCGTTCCGGGTGGTGAACATGGTCGCGAGGCCGATGACGATGAGCGGCAGAGGCACGAGCGCGAAGGTGGTGCCGATGGCCAGGACCACCGTGCCCACGAAGCCCGCCACGGTGATCAGCAAGCCCGTCAGGAACCACTTGGTGCGCCGAGTCGACGGGTTCTCCGTGAACCAGCCCAGCTCCGTCACGTTGTCGTACAGCTCGCGCTGGACGGCAAGCATGTGGGACTGGAAGGTGGTCTTGAGGTCGGACAGCTTGACGGAGCGGCGGCCCTTGAACAGCGCGTCGAAGAGCGTCTTCTCGTACGGCAGGACGGCGCTGTCGGCGTCGCGCAGCTTCACGAGCTCGTAGTCCGGCTGCCTGCTCAGGAACGTGCCGGTCTCACCCAGGTAGTCGATGCGCATGTACCCGCGCACGGCGAGGTCCACGAGCGTGGCGGTGACGTCGCGCGGATCGGCCTTCTCGTCCACGAGCGTGCCGATCTGGCCCGGCCGCATGTACGCCGGAGGCTCGAAGCGCACGGCGACGGGCGTGCGGTAGTCGCGCTTGCGCACCTGGTGCTGCATCTCGCCCGTGGGCGCCAGCCCCGGCGTGAGGCCTGCGTACTGCTCGTCGACGGCCGTCGTGGCCAGCCGCCGCCACAGGATGACCAGGCCCGCGACGAGGATGAGCAGGGCGAGTCCCACCGTGACCGGAGTGGCGCGGAACGCACGCTTGGCGTCGTTGCTCTCCGTGAGCACCGGGTCGGTCGCGAAGTTGCCCGGCGCGTACATCGTGGCGACAGTGAACATCTTGCCGGGGTACAGGTAGGGCTCCGTGAACACCGCGATGTTTCCGTCGACCTCCGCGTGCTGGCATTCGTTGTCGGAGAGCCTGGGGCCAGCCCAGCAGCCGTACATCTCAACGTCGACGGGCGCCACGACGGTCACCGTGGCGTGCGAGATCGGAATCGTCCAGCCGTCGCCGATCGCGTTCCAGTAGAACTCCTCGCCCACCACCTCGTCGCTCGTGCCGCCCAGCTCCGCGTCGGTCGTGGCATTCATGACGGCCTGGACCGTCCACGAGATGACGTAGGTCTGCACGCCGGAGACGTTGCCGACGTTCTCATCGCCCACGCGCACCTCGAGCCAGTTGCGGTTGTTCTCGAGGTAGACCTTCGCGGGCGCTCCCGTCGGGCTCGCGGCCCGCACGTTGGTGACGCGGTAGACGCGGTCCCAGTCGGCGTCGTAGCCCTGGCGCAGCGGCAGGGTCATGTACGGGCCGTGGCCCGGGTCGTTGCCGAAGTCGAAGTCGATCTCGAGGACGACGTCCACCGAGCCGTCCGGCCTGAGCGTGAAGACCTGGTCCCATCGGGTGATCTCCCGCCCGATGGCATCGGGGTAGAACGTGTCGTCGGTCGTCGCCGATGCCGCCGTGGGGGCGAGGGCGAGGGCCAGCGCCAGGAGCACACCGGACAGGACAGCGGTCAGTCGCCTCATGCGCCCATCATGCCGTAGGGTCGGGCCGCCGCGGCGAGGCTGCGCGCCGCGTGCCCGATGCGTCACTCGCCCAGGCGGTTGCGGTGAGCCATGGCGCGCTGAGCCTCGCGGTTGTCCTGCCGCTCCTTGAGCGCCTGGCGCTTGTCGTAGAGCTTCTTGCCTCGGCCGACGCCGATCTCGAGCTTGGCGCGGCCGTTGAGGAAGTACAGGCGCAGCGGCACGATCGTGATGCCGCGCTCGCGCGTCCTGATGGCGAGCTCGTCGATCTGCGCGTGGTGCAGCAGCAGCTTGCGCTTGCGGCGCGGAGCGTGGTTGGTCCACGTCCCCTCGGCGTACTCGGGGATGTGGATGTTCTCCGCCCACGCCTCGCCACCCTCGATGTGGACGTAGCCCTCCGCGATGTTGGCGCGGCCCTGGCGCAGCGACTTCACCTCGGTGCCGGTGAGGACGATGCCCGCCTCGATCACGTCGTCGATGTGGAAGTCGTGGCGCGCGGCACGGTTGGTCGCCACGACCTTGATGGAATCCGCCATGACTCACCTCCCGTGATCGTGCCTGACGGCGGCGTGGATGCGCCGTGCGCCCGGATGGAGGCGCGAGGGGACAGTCTAGGCGACGTCGCGCGCCTGGTGGAGGGACTACAGGCTCGGCAGGAGCGTCATCGGGTCCACGGTGGCGCCGTCGACGTACACCTCGAAGTGGAGGTGGCATGCGGTGGACGTTCCCGTGGAGCCGGAGTAGCCGATGACCTGGCCGCGCGAGACGGTCTGGCCGGAGCTCACGGCGAAGCGCGACAGGTGGTTGTAGCTCGACATCAGCACCTTGCCGCCCACGATGCCGTGCGACAGCATCACCTGGTTGCCGAAGCCGCCCTTGCTCGTCGCCCACTCGACCCTGCCCTCGGCCGCGGCGCGGATCTCCGTGCCGCAGTAGGCGCGGAAGTCCGTGCCGGCGTGCAGGCGACGGTCGCCGTAGATGGGGTGGATGCGGTAGCCGTAGGACGACGTGATGTACGGGACGGCCGTGGGCCAGCTGAGGAAGCCCTTGCCCAGGCTGCCTCCGCCGTTGGCCTCCGCGGCCTTCTTCTTGGCGACCAGGACGGCCAGCTCGTCGAGGAGCGCCTTCTGCTGGCGCTCGAGCTCCTCCTGCTGGCGCAGGTAGGCGGCGCGCTGAGACTCGAGGTAGGCCTTGAGGCGCTCGGCCTCGGCGAGCATCTGCTCCACCTGGGCCTTCTTCTCCTCCGCGATGACGCGCGCGGCCTCCGTCTCCACCACGAGGGCGTCGGCCTGGACCTTGAGCTCTTCGATGTACTCGCGCACGGCCTCTTGGCGAGACTTGCGGTTGCGGTTGACCGCGGCGATCTCCTCGACCTCGGCGAGCGCGTTGGACTGCACGCGCGCGGCCGTCTGGCGGAACGCGTACTCGTCGACGAACTCCTCCGCGGTCGCGGCGCCGAAGATGATGGCGAGCGAGTTGTCGCGGCTGCCGCCCTGGTACTCGGTGCGCGCGATCTGCGCGAGGGTGTCGCGCAGCTCCTCCTGGCGCTTGGCATCGGCCTCCATCTGGGCCGTGAGCTCGCGGTCCTCCGCCTGCGCGGCGGCGAGGCGGTTGTTGACGATCTGCTGCTGCAGGACGGCCGCATCCCAGCGCTCCTTGGCGAGCCGGTACTCCTCCTGCACCACGGGCAGCTGTGCGTTGAGCTCCTGGAGCTGGCGGTTGGCCTCGACGATCCTGGCGTCGGTGTCCTCGAGCGCGTGCTCGAGGTCCTGCATCTTGCGGTCCTGCTCGGCCTTCTGCTGGTTCGCCTTCGCGATCGCGTCGTCGTACTCGGTCCAGCCGGGGACGACCACGCCGTACGCCTGGGCGACGTTGCCAGCGAGCAGCCCGATGAGGAGCGCGCTGACGAGCGCCACCGCAGCGCGAGCGGCGGCTGAGCGTCGGTTGCGCCTGGTCATGCTCGCGTGTACCTCCCCAGCGTGGCGAGCGAAGCGCCGGCGGCCAGACCCACGGCGATGAGGAGCAGCCACGGCGCGACGAGCCACACATCGTCCGTACCGATGTAGTCGACAAAAGTCACGGATCCCTTGAGCCAGTCCTCGACCAGGTAGTTCACGGTGAACCACAGACCGCCGATGGCGAGCACGGCTCCCGCCGTCGCCGCCACCGCGCCCTCGAGCATGAACGGCATCTGGATGAGGCCGCGGGAGGCGCCCACCATGCGCATGATGGTCGTCTCGCGGCGCCGGCTCAGCGCGGACAGGCGGATCGTCGTGGTGATGAGCAGCACGGCGGCCAGGAGCATGACGAGCGCGAGCACCGCGGCCACGAGGGTCGCGGCGTTGAGAAGGCTGAACAGGCCCTTGAACGTCTCGCGCTGGTCATAGACGTAGTCCACTCCCGGCAGGCCCTGGACCGCATCGGCGACCACCGCGAACTGCTCGGGATCCTCGAGCTTGACGCGGAACGACGCCGACATCTGCTCCGCCGTCAGGAGCGAGAAGCGGTTCTCCGTGTCGCGCTCGCGCAGCTTGGCGTACGCCTCCTCGCGCGACTCGTAGTGCACGGACTGGACCAGGTGCGAGACGGAGCCGTTCTCCAGCACCTCCCGGATCGCGTCCTCTTGCGCGGGGGTGACCGCGCCGGCGGCGCATGCGGTGTTCCGCGCGTTCTCCGGGCACAGGAAGATCGACACCTCGACCTTGCCCAGCCAGTCGTTCTTGAGGTTCTGAACCTGGAACTGAAGCAGGATCGCCGCGCCCACGAAGGCGAGGGACACGAAGGTCACGAGCACCACGGACAGCGCCATGGTGGAGTTGCGGCGCAGGCCGTTGCCGACCTCGCTGAAGATGTAGCGCAGCCTCATGCGCGCTCCAATCCGTACACGCCCCGGTCCTGGTCCCGGACCAGGTGTCCGCCCTTGAGCTCGATGACGCGCTTGCGCATCTGGTCGACGATCTCGTCGTCGTGCGTCGCCATGAGAACGGTCGTGCCCGTGCGGTTGATCCTGTCGAGGAGGCGCATGATGCCCACGCTCGTGCCCGGGTCCAGGTTTCCCGTGGGCTCGTCGCACAGCAGGATCGGCGGATGGTTGACGAAGGCGCGCGCGATGGCGACGCGCTGCTGCTCGCCGCCGGACAGCTCGTGCGGCAGGCGCTTCTCCTTGCCCGCGAGGCCCACGAGCTCGATCATCTCCGGCACGGTCGCCTCGATGTCGTGCTTGCTCTTGCCGATCACCTGCAGCGCGAAGGCGACGTTCTGGAACACCGTCTTGTTGGGCAGCAGGCGGAAGTCCTGGAACACCGCGCCGATCTCGCGGCGCAGCTGCGGCACGCGCCAGTTGGAGAGCTTGTTGAGGTGGCGGCCCGCGACGTAGATGTCGCCCGCGGTGGGGCGCTCCTCGCGCAGGATGAGCTTGAGGAACGTCGACTTGCCCGATCCGGAGGAGCCGACAAGGAACACGAAGTCACCGCGCTCGATCTCGACGTTGATGTTCTCGAGAGCCGGACGAGCGCCGCGAGTGTAGACCTTGCTGACGTTGCTGAATCGAATCATGGCGAAGCGACGCGCGGGGACGGACGTGCGTCTTCAGGCATCGTACGTAGGCGAATGCGCACAATCCGGAACGTGGCCCGGCGCGGCGCGTGTGGGATCTCTCACCGCATCGGCGCCTGCGGACCGCCATGCGCCGGCGTCACGGGCGCCTGCCGGACCCGCGTCGGCGCCCGGGCCGGGGCGGGGTCAGTCCTTCTGGGACTGCTGCTGACGGCGCCAGCGCAGGCCGGCGTCGATGAAGTCGTCGATCTCGCCGTCGAAGACGCGGTCCGGGTTGGACGACTCGTGGCCCGTGCGCAGGTCCTTGACAAGCTGCTGGCCGTAGAGGAAGTACGAGCGCATCTGGTCGCCCCAGCTCGCCTTGATGTCGCCGGCGAGCTCCTTCTTCTGCTGCGCCTCCTGCTCCTTGCGCAGCAGCAGGAGCCGCGACTGGAGGACGCGCATGGCGGCGGCGCGGTTCTGGATCTGGCTCTTCTCGTCCTGCATCGACACGACGATGCCCGTCGGCAGGTGGGTGATGCGGACGGCGGAGTCCGTGGTGTTCACGGACTGGCCGCCGGGGCCGGAGGACCGGAACACGTCGACCTTGATCTCGTTCTCGGGGATCTCGATGTGGTCGGTGCTCTCGATGAGCGGGATGACCTCGACGGCCGCGAAGCTCGTCTGGCGCTTGTCGGCCGCGCCAAAGGGGCTGATGCGCGCCAGGCGGTGCGTGCCCGCCTCGACGGAGAGGATGCCGTAGGCGTAGGGAGCGTTGACCTCGAAGGTCGCGGACTTGATGCCGGCGCCCTCCGCGTAGGAGGTGTCGAGCACCTTGGC
>QGUM02000193.1:0-1652 GCA_003242455.2 Actinomycetes bacterium | reverse complement strand
CTCCTCGCCATCGGCGAGGTGAGCTGCACGGGCCTGCACGGCGCCAACCGCCTCGCTTCCAACTCGCTGCTCGAGGGCCTGGTCTTCGGCGCGCGCGCGGCCCAGGCGGCCGAGGAGCTCCTCGAGATGACGCCCGAGCCGGTGGAGGTCCCGCCGCCGGACGAGGGCGCCTTCGCCCAGCCCGACGAGGCAGTGGTGGTCAGCCACAACTGGGACGAGATCCGCCGCCTGATGTGGAACTACGTGGGCATCGTGCGGACCACCAAGCGCCTGCTGCGCGCCAAGGCGCGGCTGGACCTTCTGCGCGAGGAGATCCGCCAGTACTACTGGCAGTACAAGCTCACCCGCGACTTCGTGGAGCTGCGCAACATCGCCGACGTGGCGCACATGATCGTGCGCTGCGCTCTGGAGCGAAAGGAGAGCCGCGGCCTCCACTACACCCTCGACTACCCCTACCGCGACGACGTCAACTTCCGCCGCGACACGGTGATCTCGCGCAACGGCTGAGGCGTGATGCGGGCGACGGCACCCCTCGCCCCGCTCCGCCGCGGAGACCCCGAAGCGGCGCCGCAGCCCTGACGCCGGTCCTTGCCGCGCGTCGACCGCCTCGCCGCTCGACGAGCGCGCCGGGCCTCAGCCCACCGATCGCTCCAGCGCGCGGTGCTGCTCCTGCGCCTCGACGCCGACCCCGTCGAGGATGTCGCGCAGGTGGCGCGTGACCGCATTGAAGATGCCGCGCAGAAGCTCCGGCCGGTCGGCGATCAGGGCGAGGAGGTCGTGCCGATCGATGGCGAGGACGCGGGCCTCGTCGCTCGCCACCACCGCGGTCACCGGCCGCCGGCCGCCGTCGAGCACCGAGGTCTGGCCGAAGGTGTCGCGCTTCTCCACGCGCAGCACTTCGCGCCCGCCCCGCGTGCAGACCACCCTGCCCTCGATGACGACGTAGAGCGCGCCGGCCTCGTCGCCCTCGCGGTAGATCACGTCGCCCCGGCGATACCGCTCCTCGCGACTGATCTGGGCGAGCGCCACCAGGTCGTCGACGTTGCTCTCCTCGAAGGCGTCCACGCCCTCGAAGAGAAAGACGCGCTCGATGATCTTCGGGTCCATCTCCGTCTCCTCCGCTGCCGCGGGGATGGGGGGATGCTCCGGCCAGACGAGCCGGGCCGTCTGCCGGGCGATGGCGGCCAGCTCCACGTCGTCGGAGACCGCCAGCTCCATGATGCGGGCCGGGCCCCGGCGCGGGTCGGGCCGGTAGGGCCCATCCTCGGGAGGCGGCAGGCGATGATAGGCCTCGAGAAGCGGGACGACGGCGTCCCGGAACGCCGGATCGAGGACGCTCTCGAGAAGCTCGATGCAGTAGGCCCGATCGCGCGGCCCGCCGGTGGCGAAGGCCCGCCAGGCCGCCACGATCGGCATGTCCGCGAAGCGGATCTGGAGGAGCCGGAAGACGAGTTCCAGGTTCTGCCCCAGGCGATCGCCGAGCGCCCGCACGAGCGGCGAGCCCGGCGGCAGGGCCGCCTCCAAGTCGCGGTAGACCCGCAGGTAGTAGTCGTAGTCGCGCACCCGCCGAAACGTCGCCTCGCGCAGGCGCTTGCGGTCCACCGGCACCTCGGGGTGCTCCTGGTGCAGCTTGGAGAGCTGGATGCCGATGC
>QGUM02000095.1:0-7169 GCA_003242455.2 Actinomycetes bacterium | reverse complement strand
CTGGCTGTGGTGAGAGCGCTGCGCTGCAGCGCACAGCCGGAGATCAGCCTAGCGAGATTGCGCCATCGCCGGGTACGCCCTGGTGCGCGCGGGGAAGGGCCCTGTCGCCCAGCCCGCCTCACGGGGATGGGGACCTGCCGGTTAGGATGGTCGCCCATGAGCGCGCGAGCCGTGTACACCGCGCTTTTCGGCGCCTATGAGTCCCTCAACGAGGACCAGGCGAGCGCCGACGGCGTGGACTTCCTGTGCTTCACGGACAACCCTGAGCTGACGAGCGACCGGTGGCGGGTCGTCGTGGTCGAGCCTGTGTTCCCCCTGGACCCGCATCGCAGCCAGCGTCGGCTCAAGATCGTGGGCCATCCGGCGCTCGACGCCTATGAGCAGACCCTGTACATCGACAACACGGTGTCGCTCACGGGCGACGTCCACGGGCTGTTCGACGAGTTCCTGGGCTCGGCCGACATGGCGATGGCCAAGCACAGCTTCCGCGCGAACGTCGCCCTGGAGTTCGCGGCGGTGTGGCGTGACGGCCTGGACGACCCGCATCGGGTCATGGAGCAGTGGGACCACTACGCGACGTCGTGGCCCGAGATCCTGGAGGGACCGGTGCTGTGGGGCGGCATGATCGCACGCCGCCGCGGCGAAGCGGTCACCTCGCTGGGCCACACGTGGTTCGAGCACGTGCTGCGCTACAGCCGTCGCGACCAGCTCTCCGCTCCCGTGGCCCTCGCGCTCCACCCGGAGGTGGACGTCGCCATGCGCGACTGGGACAACCAGTCCTCCGCGTGGCATCGATGGCCCGTGGAGGTCGAGCGCAACCACGCGATGCGCAGCGGCGGCGCGGCGATGCGGGTGCCCCTGGACCTCAAGCCGATCCTCGAGACCCACGACCGCCTCCAGCTCCTCGAGCGGGAGTCCGCGCGCGCTCTGGGCGAGCTCAACGCGATGAAGTCGAGCGCGTCGTGGAGGCTCACCGCGCCCTTGCGCCGTGTGCGCGCCTGGCGGAGGAGGACGACGCAGTGAAGGCCCTTGTGACGGGGGCGGCCGGGTTCATCGGCGCTCGCCTGTGCTCCGCCCTGGCCGATGCCGGACACGAGGTGGTGGGCGTCGACCTCCTCGCGCCCAAGCCGGCCGATGACGTGCGGCGGCGCCGCGCCCACAAGCTCCGGGAGCTCGGGGTGTGCGAGGTGCGCGAGGTGGATCTCGCGGCCGACGATCTTGCGCCTCACGTCGGCGACGCCACCCACGTGTTCCACCTGGCCGCGATGCCGGGCGTGCGCGCCTCGTGGGGCGACAACTTCGAGGCGTACTCGCGCAACAACGTCCTCGCGACGCAGCGCGTCCTCGAGGCGTGCTCCGTGGCCGAGCCGCAGCCGCGCGTCGTCATGACCTCGTCGTCGTCCATCTACGGCGACCAGGACACGATGCCTGTGCGCGAGGACGCGACGCCCAAGCCGCGCAGCCCCTACGGCATCACCAAGTACGCGGGCGAGCTGCTGGCACGCACCTACGCCATGGACACGGGCATAGACGTGGTGGTGGCCCGCCCGTTCACGGTGTGCGGTCCTGGACAGCGCCCCGACATGGCGGGCTCCAAGCTCATCGCGGCGGCCACCGGCGGCCCGGAGTTCGTCATCAACGACCGCCACTGGACGCGCGACTACACGCACGTGGACGACGTGGTGGCGGCGCTCATCGGCCTAGCGGAGAAGACCCGCCTGCCTCAGCTCGCCTACAACGTCGCGGGCGGCCAGCGCGCGTCGATCGAGGAGTTCGCGGCGCTCGTGGAGGAGGCCGTGGGCAAGCCCCCGGTCATGCGCGACGGCGGCGTCGGCCGCGGCGATCCTCAGCACACATGGGCGGACACCTCGGCCATCGCGCGCGACATCGGCTGGCGCCCCACGCGGACGCTGCGCGATGCGGTGTTCGGGCAGGTCGAGAATCCCGACGGCGGCGCAGTGCGTCCGTGAACGAGCCACGGTAGGTTGTCGCCATGCTGCTTTCGGATCGTGACATCCTCGCCGAGATCGAGTCGGGCCGCGTGCGCCTGGACCCGTACGAGCCGAGCATGATCCAGCCCTCGTCGATCGACGTGCGGCTCGACAAGTTCTTCCGCGTCTTCGACAACCACAAGTACGCCGCGATCGACCCTGCCGTGGAGCAGCCGGAGCTGACGCGCCTGGTGGAGACCAAGTCCGGGGAGCCGTTCATCCTGCACCCCGGCGAGTTCGTGCTGGGCTCGACCTACGAGTCGGTCGGCCTGCCCGATGACATCGCGGCGCGCCTTGAGGGCAAGTCGAGCCTGGGCCGCCTGGGCCTGCTGACGCACTCGACGGCCGGCTTCATCGACCCGGGCTTCGAGGGCAACGTGACGCTCGAGCTGTCCAACACGGCGACGCTGCCCATCTACCTGTGGCCCGGCATGAAGATCGGCCAGCTGTGCTTCTTCCGCCTGTCCTCGCCTGCGGAGAACCCGTACGGCTCCGCCACGTACGGCTCGCGCTACCGCGGCCAGCGCGGCCCCACGGCCTCCAAGAGCTGGCAGAACTTCCACCGCACCGAGATCTGAGCGAGTCGCCTGCGCGCGTTGGCCCTGCGCCGCACGGCCGATGCCGCGGGACCGCCGTCACTCGCGGCGGAGCCGCGAGTCCGCGCGGTGCGAGCCGAACACCCAGAAGCGGTACATGAGGAAGCGGAAGCTCGTCGCGAGCACCAGACCCACGACGTTCGCGGAGATGTTGTCCGCGAGCGGCGACGTCAGCCCCAGGACGTAGTGCGAGACATAGAGGCATGCCACGGCGATGCCCATGCCCACGAGCGCCACGAGCGAGAACTCGGCCAGCTCGAGCCAGTAGTTGTCGCGGCGACGGTCGCGGAACGTCCAGTAGCGGTTGCCGAACCACGTCGCGACGGTGGCCACCGCGACGGAGACGACCTTCGCAGCGACGGGCGTGCTGACCCAGTGGCCCTCGGCTATGCCGGAGAAGCGCAGCAGGTTGAACAGGCCGACGTCGATCGCGTAGCCCAGCAGTCCCACGACTCCGAACTTGAGCGCGTACGCGATGAGCCCGTGGTAGGCGCGGGTGACCAGGTCGCGCAGGCTCATCCGGGATCCGTTCGTCGAGGGGCTGCGCCAGTGTACTTCGCACGGGACGGGCGGCAGGGGGACCTGCGCATGTGCACGGTACCCTGGGTGCGCGGCGGCATGGAGCGGCCAGCGATCGAGGAGAGCTGACAGTGGCAAGCGAATTCGCCATCGACGTGGCGGTCATCGGCGGCGGCGGCCACGTGGGCCTGCCCCTGGCCATCGGCCTGGCGGACCGCGGCTCCTCCGTGGTGATCTACGACATCAACCAGGCCACCGTCGACAAGATCAACGCCGGCATCGTGCCCTTCCTCGAGCCCGGCGCCGAGCCCAAGCTCAAGGACGCGCTCGCCAAGGACCTGCTGACCGCGTCGACCGACCCTTCCGTGGTCGCCTCCGCAGAGCACGTCATCGTCGTCATCGGCACTCCTGTGGACGAGCACCTCAACCCCGACCCCAACGCGATCCCCACCGCGCTGGCCGATGCGGCGGAGCACTTCCGCGACGGCCAGATCCTCATCCTGCGCTCGACGATCTTCCCGGGCGTGACCGCGCTCGTGGAGCGCATGGTCGCGGACATGGGCCTCGACATCGATGTGGCGTTCTGCCCGGAGCGCATCGCGGAGCACCGCGCCATGGAGGAGCTGTTCACACTCCCCCAGATCGTCTCCGCTCGCACGGAGCGGGGCCGCGAGCGCGCCGCCCGGCTGTTCTCCACGCTGACGGACGAGATCGTCCACCTCAGCCCCGAGGAGGCCGAGCTCGCAAAGCTCTTCACCAACACGTGGCGCTACATCAAGTTCGCGGCGGCCAACCAGTTCTACATGATGGCCAACGACCGCGGCCTGGACTTCGAGCGCATCCGCGAGGGCCTGAGCCGCAACTACCCGCGCGCGCAGGACATTCCCGGCGCGGGCTTCGCGGCGGGCCCGTGCCTGTTCAAGGACACGATGCAGCTCGCGGCGTTCTCCGACAACACGTTCGCGCTGGGCCACTCGGCGATGCTCGTCAACGAGGGCCTGCCGCTGTATGTGGTGACGCAGCTGGAGAAGAAGCATAACCTCGGCCAGCTGACGGTGGGCATCCTCGGCATGGCGTTCAAGGGAGGCTCGGACGATATCCGCTCCTCGCTGTCCTACAAGCTGCGCCGGGTCCTCAAGTTCAAGGCCAAGGCCGTGCTGTGCACCGATCCGTACGTCACCGAGGACACTGACCCGTCGCTCCTGCCGCTCGACGCGGTGCTGGAGAAGGCGGACATCCTCATCATCGCGACGCCGCACCCCGAGTACCGCGGACTCCAGACCGACAAGCCCGTGGCCGACGTGTGGAACCTCCTGGGACGCGGGGTGGTGGTGTGAGCGGTCAGTCTCCGGCCGTCACCATCGTCATCCCCGCGTACAACGAGGGTGACGCCGTCCTGCCCGGCCTGGAGCGCATCGTCGAGGCTGTGACCCTCCCCTACGAGCTGCTCGTCGTGGTCGACGACGCCGCCGACACGACCATCCCGCCGGTGAGGCGCTTCGCCTCGGTGCACCCGCGCGTGCGCGCCGTGGTCAACGACTACGGTCGCGGCCCCGCCTACGCCATCCGCTACGGCATCGACCAGGCCACGGCTCCCGTGGTGGTGGTGACGATGGCCGACGGCTGCGACGACCCGCGCCAGATCGACGAGCTCGTGCGCCTGGTGGAGCGCGGCGTCGTGGTCGCCGCCGCGTCGCGTTACATGGCCGGTGGGCAGCAGGTGGGAGGCCCGCGCTTCAAGCGCTTCCTGTCGCGAATGGCCGGACGCACCCTGTTCTGGTTCGCGGGCGTCGGCACGCGCGACGCGACCAACTCGTACAAGGCCTACTCCACGGCGTTCGTGCGCGAGGTGGGGATCGAGAGCCGCGACGGCTTCGAGATCGGCCTCGAGCTGACGGCGAAGGCGCGTCGCCGCCGTCTGCCGGTCGCGGAGATCCCCACGATCTGGCTCGACCGCTCGTTCGGGGTGTCCAACTTCAAGATGTCCAAGTGGATTCCCAAGTACCTGCGCTGGTACTTCCATGCCTTCGGGCCGCGCATCAAGACCGGGCTCGGGAGCGCGCCCGCCACCAAGGAAGGGTGACCGCATGTCCAAGGTGCTCGTGACCGGCTCTGCCGGGTTCATCGGCGGATACATCGTGGAGGAGCTGCTCCGGCAGGGCCACGAGGTGATCGGCATCGACAACTACTCGAAGTACGGGCCGGTCAAGCGCTCCTACGACGACCACCCCGATTACACCCTCTACGTGGACGACGTGGAGAAGGTGGACCTCATGGCGGAGCTCGCCGCCGATGTGGACCACATCATCGCGGGAGCCGCGCTCATCGGCGGCATCTCCTACTTCCACACCTACGCATACGATCTCCTCGCCCAGAACGAGCGCATCATCGCCTCGACCGTGGACGCCGCCATCAAGGCCCACAAGAGCGGCCGCCTCAAGAAGGTGACCTACATGTCGTCCTCGATGGTGTTCGAGTCGACGGACCGCTGGCCGTCCAAGGAGGGCGACCAGCTCGAGGTGCCGCCGCCCAGGTCGTCCTACGGCTTCCAGAAGCTCGCCGTCGAGTACTTCGCCAAGGCCGCGTGGGACCAGTACAAGCTGCCGTACACGATCCTGCGCCCCTTCAACTGCGTGGGCATCGGCGAGTCCCGCGCGGTGGGCGACGTGGAGATCGAGTCGGGCAACGTCAAGCTCGCCATGAGCCACGTGGTGCCGGACCTGGTCCAGAAGATCCTCAAGGGCCAAGACCCGCTGCACATCCTCGGCTCGGGCGACCAGGTCCGTCACTACACCTACGGCGGCGACCTGGCCCGCGGCATCGTCATGTCGCTCGACCACCCGGCCGCGCTCAACAACGACTTCAACCTCTCCACCGCTCAGGGCCACACGGTCAAGGAGCTCGCGGAGGTCATCTGGCGCAAGATCAAGGGCCCGGACGTGCCGCTGCGCCTGGTCCACGACGATGCCTTCGAGCATGATGTCCAGAAGCGCGTCCCCGACACGACCAAGGCGCGCGAGCTCCTGGGCTTCGAGGCCACGACCACGCTCGAGGAGATGCTGGACGAGGTGATCCCGTGGATCCGTGCGGCGGTCGCTGATGGAACGCTCTAGCGGGCGTCTGCGGCACCTCGCCGCGGTGCCGCTGACGTGGCACCTCGCCTCGCTCGTCATCGGGGCGGTCGTCATCCTCGCCCTGCAGGGCTCGCAGTGGTTCTTCTTCGACGAGTGGGCGTTCCTGAAGTACGACGGCCCGGGCTACCTGGACCCGCATGTGGGCCACTGGAGCACGAGCCCCATGCTCGTGTTCCACGCCATCCGTGACGGGCTGGGGCTGGGCAGCTACGCGCCCTTCGCCGTCGCCGTGACGCTCGTCCACCTCGCCGTGGCGCATCTGACGTGGCGGCTCGCGATCCGGGCGGGCGCCGACGCCTGGGTCGCCACGGCGGCCGTCGCGGTCCTGGTGGTGCTGGGCTCGGGCGCGGAGAACATCCTGTGGGGCTTCCAGATCGGCTTCCTGGGCGCCCTCGCACTGGGCCTCGCGTCGTTCCTCATCGTCACGTCGCCACACGTCTCGTGGCGTCGCCTCGTCGCCGCCATCGCCGTCGCCGTGTTCGGCCTGACGTGGTCCGGCACGGTCATCCCGCTCGTCGTCGCCGCCGCCGGTCTGCTGTGGCACCGTCAGGGGTGGCGCAAGGCGCTCGTCTACGCGGCCTCGTGCGGCGCGGTCTACCTCGCCTGGTATGTGGGCTTCGCGCTCCCGAGCGGGCACGTGCCCGACACCGGCGGCCTGGACCCGGTCAAGGTGTTCGTGCGCATCCCGCAGTTCCTGGGCGTGATGCTGCTGCTGGGCTGGGACAGCGTCTTCCCGCTGTACGGCATCGGCGTGGCGGCGCTGCTCGCGCTCGCCTGGTGGCTGGTGCGGCTGTGGCGACGCAAGGAGCGCCTGGCGCACCTGTCCGTGGCCCTCTTGCTGCTGGGCGGCGCCGGCGTGTTCGCGCTGCTGACGGCCTCCAGCCGCGCGCAGTGGTCCATCGGCGCGGGCCCCTCCTCCCGGTACTTCC
>QGUM02000094.1:0-7210 GCA_003242455.2 Actinomycetes bacterium | reverse complement strand
TTTGAGGCCTATGCGAACGGAAGTGATCGGGACGTTCCATTTCCCAATGATGGGCCTCAAGTGTTGGAGTGCGCCGCGAAAGTCTAGGCCACGCAATGAGCACTGCGGACGAGTGGGCCGCTACAGTCACACTGAGGACACAGCCGTCGTAGGGGGCCCGCTTCACATGAACCGCACGCGCAACACAGGACTAGCGGTCGCCGTCGCGATCGCCGCGGGTCACGTGCCATCGGTGAGCGTGCGGTTGGACTGGAGGTCGGGAGTGAACTTCACCGTGACCAGAATGCGCATGGGGGAAAGCCTACTGGCGGCGGCCGATGCCGTTGGGCGGCGTCGCGGGAGGGCCGGTAACACCCCATTTCTGGGGGCTTGCCCCCCTCGCGATTCTCGCTAGCGTCGCGACTGAGGGGGCCACAACGGTGCCCTCATGTACAAAGGGGTATTCCATGAACAACCGCCAGAAGGTCGCAGCTATGCTGTCCTGTGACCTGTGCGAGGGCGGTGACTGCAGTGGTCGCGGCCTCCGCACAGGCAACCCGGATCTAGCGGAACGGATTCCGATCACGATGCGACGAATCAGGCTCTGCATGCTCGTGCTCCCCCTCGCGCTCGTGGCGTGTACTCCTGCAGACTCAGGTTCACTCGACGGGGGCTACAACCCCCAAGATCCCTCCACGTGGCCGCTCGCAGAGCTTGTGGGCCAGGCGTTGGATGACGCGCGCCGCGAAGGTGCCTCGGAGGCTCAGATCGCAACACTCGAGAGCGCGCGCGATGATGGCGGCATCACGGCGAGCGAGGCGCGCAACGCGGCCGAACTCGTGCGGCAATGCCTCATTGACTCGGGCCAACAGCCTTCGCCTCTGTCGAGCCGCAACACTTTGGGCGTCGAACTCTTCACCTTCACGGTCACTGCCCCTCCGAGCATGACTATTGAGGTCGCCGACGCGTTCTACAACGACTGTGAACGACAGCATCGGCAGTTCATCGACTACGTCTACCTTCAACAACCTGCCGCCCGCGAGGCGCTCGTGCGCGAATTGGAGATGCATGACGCCGCGTTACGCGCATGCCTTGTGGAGATGGGCGGTCGCGACATCGAGGGTCTCACCACCGGAGAATTGTGGGAAGAACTCAAGCATCAGTCGTTTGGCGGCGAGGCGGCCGGTTACTCGCAAGAGGTCGATTGCCTCATGAGCGTGGGAATCTACTGGTAGCGCTCGGGTCTGCCGTGTCTCTCGGCAGCGCGCGAGCTACAGTCATACTGAGGACACAGCGTCGTAGGGGGACCACACCACATGACACGCACACGCAACACCGGCATCGCAATAGCCGTCGCGCTCACCCTCCTTGCGCCGCTCGTCGCGGGCACAGCCCTCGTGATCCGCGCCACCTCCCAATCCCCTCTCGAGTCCGCCGCCGACGTCGCCCCGCTCATCGCTACCGTCGAGCGCGCTGAGCGCTACCGCGAGGCACAGGTCGCCATCGCCGTGGAAACCGCCGACGACTTCTCCCCCGTCACCCAGGCATCGGGCGTCGTCACGACGTTGGCCATCGACGCCAGCACCGAAGTCACCACCGGCACCGTCGTCGCCACGGTCAACGACGCCAACGTCATCGCCTACGTCTCCGACTCGCCCCTTTTCCGCGACATCTCCCGTGGGCTCACGGGCCGCGACGTGGCCACGGCCCAGACCCTGCTCGCCACACTCGGCTTCTACTCCGGCCCCGCCGACGGCAAGGCGGGCCCCGCCACCGAGCGCGCCATCGTCGCGTACAACAAGGCCAACGGCTACGGCGACAAGAACACCGTGCTCTCCCTCGCGTCACTCACATGGGTGGGCCCCACGCCGGTCACGGTCGCGGAGCCGAGCGTCGCAGTCGGCGACACCGTCGCCCCCGGCGACGAGCTCTTCGCCACCACGACCTCGCTCGCCGCGATCAAGGTCACGGAGACCCCCAACGTGCCTCGCGACGCCGCCGTTGAACTCGTGGTGGGCGACGTCACCGCTCCCTACGACCCGGGCAGCGGTCGCGTCACTCAGCCCGATGCCGTGGCCGCCATCGCCGCGGCGCTCGGCACCGCGACGGAGGGCGTGGGCACGGTGCGCCTCGTGACGGCGCAACTCGTGGGGACCGTGCCGGCATCGGCCGTGGTCTCGGACCCGACCGGCGCGACGTGCCTCTTCCCCGACGTCACCGGCCGGGCCATCGCAGTCAACCCGCTCGGAGGCACGCTCGGCACGGTTGACCTCGATGTCTCTCTGGCGGGCCAGCCCGTGCTGGTCAACCCGCGCGACGTGCGCACCGACCTGACCTGCGGCGCCCCGGGGAGCTGACATGAGGCTCGTCGCCTCCGGCGTCACCTTCGCGTACTCGCGCGGGGACCACCAGGTCCTCGACGGGGTTGAGTTCGACATCCCGTCCGGCTCCGCAGCGGCGATCATCGGACCATCCGGCTCCGGCAAGACGACGCTCCTGTCGCTCATGGGTCGCCTCCTGCCGATGCAGGCCGGTTCGATCCAGGCAATCGACGCCGCGGGCACAGAGCGTCCCCTTGCGGAGACCGCGACGTGGGTGCTCCAGACGGTCTCGCTCCTGCCCGACCGCACAGCCCTGGACAACGTCGCCGTGGGCGCGTACTCGGACGGTGCAAGCCGCGCCGATGCCCGCGAGCGCGCCATCGAGTCCCTCGCCGCCGTGGGCCTTGCCGGACGCGAGCACGACCCCGCGCGCATCCTCTCGGGCGGCGAGGCCCAGCGCGTCGCGATCGCCCGGGCCCTCGCCTCGCGTCGGCCGATCATCCTCGCCGACGAGCCCACAGGTCAGCTCGACGCCCGCACCTCCGCGACGGTGCTCGACGCGATGGTCAGGGCGCACGGCGAGCGGACCGTCGTCATCGTCACCCACGATCCCGAGGTCGCCCAGCGGTGCGACATCGTCCTGGAGCTGCGCGACGGCCGCATCGTGGAGAGGTCGCGCCCGTGAGCGCCCGCCGCGTCTGGCCTGCCTCGCTCGCCGCGCGCGAGGGCCTTGCCACGGCCAGCACGGGCCGCTGGACCTCACTGCTCATCGTGATCGCGGTCGCATGGATCATCGCGGCGCCGGGAGCGGCCGATGCCGTCGCCGTCACCCGCCTCATCGAGGCCGAGCGCGCATGGATTGACGCGGGCGGGCACGTGTTCGTGGTCACGGGTGCGCGCTCCGACTCGGGGCAGAACCCCGTTCCGGCCGAGGTCTGCGACCGCCTCACCGGCATCGACGGCATCGGCGCCGCCTTCGCTCTCCGGCGCACCAACGCCAACGGAACCCTCGCGCACATCCCCGGTGGCCGCGCCTCCATCTACGAGGTCTCCGCCGGGGCGGCGACGTTCCTGGGTGTCGAGGCAGCGCCCGGCGGGATCGTCATCGCGACGGCAGGCTTCTCCGAGCGCACGGGAGTGCGCGACGGCGAGCTGGTCACCGTGGCGCGGCGCGCCGGTGTGGGCGCCGACGGGGTGGCGAGCGCGGCCGCGACCTCCGACCTGCTCACGGCACGGGTCGCCGACACGTACGCGATGGGCGAAGAGTTCGACGGCGCGCTGCTCATGCCCGCCGTTCTCACAGGCGACGCCGATGCCTGCTACGTCCGCACCGACGCCGCACACCTCGCCGCGGTCGAGGCCGCGCTGCCGTCCTACCTGGCCCACAACGGGATGCCGGCGATCCCCAACCCGCGCCTGTTCGAGTCCGAGTTCACGGTCGATTACACCCACGCATTCGAAGACCGGCCGCTGCGCTGGCTGTGGGTCCCCGCGGCCGCACTGCTGGGCCTGCTGTGGGCAATGCTGCAGTGGTTCCGCCGGTCCCACGTGGCGATCTACGCCACGTTCGGCATGCGCGCCGCGTCGCGGCTGGTCATGCAGGTGTCTGAGTGGGCCGTGCTCGCTGGCCTGGGCCTGCTGTGGGGCTGGTCGCTCGGGGTGGTAGGCGCCATGGCGCTGGGCGCGCGCTGGGAGCAGGCCGTAACGCTCGTGTCCGCGCACGCCGCGCTCACGGTGCTGGTGGCGTCAGGGCTGGTAGTGCTGCTAGGCCTTCGCCCCACCGGAACGCTCATCAACGCTCTCAAGGATCGTTAAGCCGCAAACTCAGTCTTTCCCGGGCTTGAGATTCGGCTTGCCCGCCTTGCGGCGCGCGGGCGCCTCGTCGATCTCCTCCGCGAGCTCGTCGAGGATGAGCGTGCTCTTGTCGAAGGGCTCGGACCGGTACGTCGCACGCCCCACCATGTGCGCCGCGATGGGCTGCGTGAACATCTGGAACAGCACCACGAGCGAGGCGAGCGCGAGGATCGGGAAGCTGGGCATGCGCAGCACGATCGCCGTGCAGATCGCGATGACGCCCAGCACCTGCGGCTTGGCACCTGCGTGCAGGCGGGTCAGGGTGTCGGGGAAGCGCATGAGGCCGATGCCGGCGGCGAGCGACATGAGCCCGGCCACAAGGACGAGGGCCACGGCGAGGCCGTCGCCCGCCTGCTCCGTGATCTGCGTCAGGCCGTCCATCAGTCGTCATTCCTCTGCGACATGAAGCGCGCCACGCTCACAGAGCCCACCACGGCGAACAGGGCCAACGCCAACAGCACGGGCATGAGCGTCGTGTCCTCCGTGACGATCATCCACACGCCCAGCAGGCAGACGATCGCCGCGGTCAGGACGTCGGCCGCGACGATGCGGTCGACGTGCGCGGGCCCGCGCACGATGCGGTAGATCGCGGCGACGAACGCGACGGCGAACATGAGCGCGGCGATCGCCAGGACGATGTTCATCATCGACGCCCCTTCCCCTTGGCCGACGCGTCGGCTCCTGCCGCCCCGTCCGGGCCCGCCGCATCGGCGTCCGATGCCGCAGCCACCGTGCGCGCGGCGCGCGCCTCGCGGATCATGCGCACCTCCTCCGGCGAGCCGATCGCGAGGATCGCCAGCTCCTCCGTGTGCAGCACGTCCTTGCGAGCCTTCTCCAGCTGCTCAGGCGAGCGCACGGAGAACACGTGCAGGTACAGGTCGCGCGACTCGCGGTCCACGTCGATCACGAGCGTGCCGGGCACGAGCGTCGAGGACTCGGCGACCACGGTGAGGATGATGTCCGACGTGGTGCGCAGACGCACCCCGATCACCGCGTTGTCCCTGGAATACCCGATCCCGAACGCCTGCCCGGCGACGATGAACGACGCCTTGACGATGTCGATGAACAGACGCAGGACGTACCACAGCACCCACCCCACGTGGATGCGCTCGCCGGCGCCCACGGGAGGCAGGTAGAACACCATGGGGATGATCGTCGCGATGACGAGTCCCATGAGGACCGACGACCAGCTCCACTCTCCCCACAGGAAGAACCACAGCAGACCGAGGCTCAGCTGGGTGGGGATGAGGGCGCGCAGCGCGAAGCGGCGGGCCCGACGCATCTGCTTGCGCTCAGCCATCGGCGCCTCCCGAGTGCAGCACCGCCGTGATGACCGCATCACGATCCGCGATCTCCGTGGCCGTCCTGTCGCCCAGCGCGAAGAGCGGGCCCGCGAGCGCGGTGAGGGCGAGGGTCACGATGACCATGCCCGTCGTCGCCGCGACCATGAGCCGGGGCGTCGAGGCGCCGGTGCGCACCTCTCCCTCGTCGTCGGGGCTCTCCACGAGCGTGTTGATGTAGGTCGAGCGGTAGCCCGCCTCGACCTCCGCGCGCGAGCGCCAGAACGCCATGTTCCACACGCGCATGAGCGCGTACAGCGTGAGCAGCGAGGTCAGCACCGAGCCGACGATGAGCACCCACACGACCCAGCCGCCCTGCTGGGCGCCGGCGATGAGCAGGCCCGCCTTGCCCAGGAATCCCGAGAACGGCGGGATGCCGCCCAGGTTGAGCGCGGGGATGAAGAACAGCACCGCGATGAGCGGAGCCCGCTTGAGCAGGCCGGACAGGCGCGAGATCGACGTGGTGCCGCCGATGCGCTCCACGAGTCCCACGGCGAGGAACAGCGTGGTCTGCACGGTGATGTGGTGGACCACGTAGTACACGGTCGCGTTGAGTCCCAGCGGCGAGCTGAGCGCCACGCCGAAGATCATGTAGCCGATGTGGCTGACCAGGGTGAAGGACAGCAGACGCTTGATGTCCGCCTGCACGGCAGCGCCCAGGATGCCCACGACCATCGTGAGCAAGGCGACCCACATCATCGGCACCCGGAAGTCGCCGCCCGGTCCGTCATCAGGGAACAGCAGCGTCTCGGTGCGGATGATCGCGTAGACGCCCACCTTGGTCAGCAGGCCCGCGAACACGGCAGTGACGGGCGCGGGCGCCGTGGGGTACGAGTCCGGCAGCCAGAAGGACATGGGGAACAGCGCGGCCTTGATGGAGAAGCCCAGCAGGAGCATGACGTGCAGCAGCGTCGCGGTGGTGTCAGGCAGGTCGCCGATGCGCTCGGCCACCTGCGCCATGTTCACGGTGCCCGTGGCGGCATAGACCATCGCGATGGCCGCGAGGAAGAACGCCGACGACACGAGCGAGGTGACGATGTAGGTCGTGCCGGCGCGGATGCGCGCGCCCGTGCCTGCGAGGGTCAGCAGCACGTAGCTCGAGCCCAGCAGGATCTCGAAGCCCACGTACAGGTTGAACAGGTCGCCGGTGATGAAGGCGACGTAGATTCCCGCCGCCAGCATGAGGTAGGTGGGGTGGAAGATCGTGACGGGCGTCTCGCGGTTGCCGTCCGCGATGCCCTGCCCCACGGCGTAGACGAGAACGCTCAGCAGCACCACGGACGAGACGAGCAGCATGATCGCGCTGAAGCGGTCGACCACGAGCACGATGCCCCACGGCGCAGGCCAGTCGCCCACCTCGATGACCGTCGCGCCGTCGCGGTCGGCCTGCACCAGCAGGATCGCGGAGATCGCGGTGGTCACCGACAGTCCGCCGGTGCTGATCGCCACCTGGGCGCGCGGATACGGACCTGTGATGAGCGCCGCGGCGGCGCCCAGCAGCGGGACGAGGACCATGAGGGGGACGAGGACGCTCACGACGCGCCTCCCTTCCCCGGCGGCGAGCCGAGCGGCTCGTCGTCCTCGCCGTCGCGCTCGGCGCCGCGCCCGGCACGCGCATCGGCGACGGCGGCCTCGGCGGCGCCCTCCTCCTCCATGTGCGCGGCCTCGTCACTGGCGTCGAGGGCCTCGTCACTGGCGTCGAGGGCCTCGTTGAGG
>QGUM02000093.1:0-7306 GCA_003242455.2 Actinomycetes bacterium | reverse complement strand
GGCGTGAACGCTGGTCTCGGCGGCCTCATCGGCAGCCTCGACCTTCTCGGCCTTCTTCTCAGCCTTGGGAGCGGACTTCTCGGCGGCCTTCGAGGCCTCCTTGACGACGGCCTTCTTGGCGGGAGCGCCGAACTCGACGAGCTCGATCACGGCCATGGGGGCGTTGTCGCCCTTGCGCGGGCCGATCTTCGTGATGCGGGTGTAGCCGCCCTCACGCTCGGCGAAGCCCGGGCCGATCTCCGTGAAGAGCGTGTGGACCACGCCCTTGTCGTGGATGAGACCGAGCACGCGGCGGCGCGACGCGAGGTCGCCACGCTTGGCGAACGTCACGAGACGCTCGGCGTACGGGCGCAGGCGCTTGGCCTTGGCCTCGGTCGTGGTGATGCGGCCGTGGCGGAACAGCTCCTGCGAGAGGTTCGCCAGGATCTGGCGCTCGTGCGCAGGACCGCCGCCCAGGCGGGGACCCTTGGTGGGCGTAGGCATGGTGCGTTCTTCTCCCTGTTACTCGTCGCTGCCCGAGAAGTACACACCAGAGGCGGCACCCTCGTAGTCGTGACCGGAGTCCTTGAGCGAGAAGCCCAGCTCGGCGAGCTTCTCCTTGACCTCGGCGATCGACTTCTGGCCAAAGTTGCGGATGTCCATGAGGTCGGTCTCGGACCGCGCGGTGAGCTCGCCCACCGTGTGGATGCCCTCACGCTTGAGGCAGTTGTACGAGCGCTGCGTGAGGTTGAGGTCCTCGATGGGCATGTTGTAGTCCTCTTCGAGCGCCTCGTCGGAGTCGGACGGGCCGATCTCGATGCCCTCGGCGGCCTCGTTGAGACCGCGAGCGAGCGAGAACAGCTCGACGAGCGTGGCGCCGGCCGATGCGACCGCGTCACGCGGCGAGATGGAGGCCTTGGTCTCGACGTCGAGGATGAGCTCGTCGAAGTCGGTGCGCTGGGCGACGCGGGTCGCCTCGACCTTGTAGGTGACCTTCAGCACGGGCGAGTAGATCGAGTCGACCGGGATCTGGCCGATCTCGGCGTCGTAGCTCTTGTTGAGGGCGGCGGGCACGTAGCCGCGACCGCGCTCGACCGTGAGCTCGACCTCGAACTTCGCCTTGGAGTTGAGGGTCGCGATGTGAAGCTCCGGGTTGTGGATCTGCACGCCGGCGGGCGGCGCGATGTCCGCGGCGGTGACGGCGCCGGCACCCGACTTGCGCAGGTACATGACCACGGGCTCGTCGTGCTCGGAGGAGACGACCAGGCTCTTCAGGTTGAGGAGGATCTCGGTCACGTCCTCCTTCACGCCCTCGATGGTCGTGAACTCGTGAAGCACGCCCTCGAAGCGCACGGAGGTCACGGCAGCGCCCGGGATGGACGACAGCAGCGTGCGGCGCAGCGAGTTGCCGAGCGTGTAGCCGAATCCCGGCTCGAGCGGCTTGAGCGAGAACTGTGAGCGGTTCTCCGAAATGATCTTCTCGGTCAGCGTGGGACGCTGTGCGATGAGCACTTTCTCTTCCTTTCCGAGCACCCGCTATTTGATGCTCGTGTCCCTGCCGGGTGTCCGCCCCGGCTGGGGTCAACGTATGGAACTGTGATCGCGCCTGGCGGGGCATCGGCCTGGCGCGACCGGGCATCGGCGTGGATGCCCGGCGCGCGGCCGCACGCGCCTAGTTGCGGCGACGCTTGGGCGGACGGCAGCCGTTGTGCGCCTGCGGGGTGACGTCCTTGATGGACGTGACCTCGAGGCCGGCGGCGGTCAGCGAGCGGATCGCGGTGTCACGGCCGGAGCCCGGACCCTTGACGAAGACGTCGACCTTGGTCATGCCGGCCTCCTGCGCCTTGCGGGCAGCGGCTTCGGCGGCCATCTGCGCGGCGTAGGGGGTCGACTTGCGGGAGCCCTTGAAGCCCACCTGGCCGGACGACGACCACGACACCACGGCACCCGAGGGGTCCGTGATGGACACGATCGTGTTGTTGAACGTCGACTTGATGTGCGCCTGACCGTGCGCGACGGTCTTCTTGATCTTCTTGCGCGGCTTGCGAACGGGTGCGGCCATGGCTTACTTCTTCTTTCCGGCGACGGTCTTCTTGGGGCCCTTGCGGGTGCGGGCGTTGGTCTTGGTGCGCTGTCCGCGGACGGGCATGCCACGGCGGTGCCGCAGACCCTGGTAGTTGCCGATCTCGACCTTGCGGCGGATGTCGGCGGCCACCTCGCGGCGCAGGTCGCCCTCGACGGTGAAGTTCGCCTCGATGTAGTCACGCAGCGCGACGAGCTGCTCGTCCGTCGCGTCCTTCACGCGGAGGTCCGGGCTCACGCCGGTCGCGGCGAGCGTCTGCTGCGCGCGGGTGCGGCCGATGCCGTAGATGTACGTGAGAGCCACTTCCATGCGCTTCTCGCGCGGAAGGTCGACTCCTACAAGTCGTGCCATGTCTTTCTACTCCAGTGGTAGTCGGAGGTCTGATGCCCAGGCGTCCCGCCGATGGTCTTGGCGCGGGCCTCGGCCTCCGAGCCGAGGGTTGGTGTGCCTGGACACTGTCTTCTTCAGTTGTGTGGTCTTGCCCGACCGTTGCCAGTCCGCTGAGGACTAGCCCTGGCGCTGCTTGTGGCGCGGGTTGTCGCAGATGACCATCACTCGGCCGTTGCGGCGAATCACCTTGCACTTGTCGCAGATGGGCTTGACGCTGGGCTTAACCTTCATGGTTCTTTCCTTCGCCGTCGGCGCCGCTCGGCAGAGCCGACGACGACGATCACTTGTAGCGGTAGACGATGCGTCCGCGGGACAGGTCATACGGGCTCAGCTCCACCACCACACGGTCCTCGGGGAGGATCCGGATGTAGTGCTGGCGCATCTTGCCTGAGATGTGGGCGAGGACGAGGTGGCCGTTGGTCAGCTCCACACGGAACGACGCATTGGGCAGTGCCTCGACCACGGTGCCTTCGACCTCGATGACGCCGTCTTTCTTGGCCATGAACTCCGCTATCGATTGGTTGACATGTCTCTAGGCGCGCAAAAACGCCCGACCGTCAATGGTAGCGCATGGGATGGGGGGTCTCAACCGGTCTGCTGCCCTGGGCGGCGGCGCCTCCGGACGCCGCCGCTAAGGGGAGAAGCGTCACCGGAAGCTGTTGCGCAGGCGCTGCACGGCGAGATCCGCGATGCGGGTGTTGCGCGAGTCGGCGAGCGAGCGGATCACCGACGAGGGGGTGCGCACGTTGTTGATGAGGGCCTCGAGGACGCGCACGTCCGTGTCGTGGCCCAGGGCGATGAGGGCGCCCATGGGGCAGTCGGTGCGGGAGGCGACGGCCGCGCGCACCTTGGGGTCGCGGTGGACCGCGAGGGGCAGCAGGTCCCCGCCCACGACCTGGGGGTCAAGGGCGCGCGCGAGGTCCGCCGACGAGTTCCGCGTGGAGAGTCCGAGCACCATGATCGTCTGCCTTTCTCGCACTCCCGGCCCGTCCGGGGTGCCTCTGGTGACGAATGTAGGCCGCTCCCCAGGGCCGCGCGAGCGTTTGTGAAAAATACGACAAATACCCCAACTCTTGGGGGCACTATGTGTGGGGACCGAATGTCTGGGGGCATCAAACCCGCGGTCTGCCAGGGATTTCGGCCCAAACCGGACAAGACCGTCCGCTGAGCAGGGATGATGCGCCGACGTGGGGCCGATGCCCGGCCGGCGCCCCCGCGACCCGGCCCGACGCCTGCGGGGATGCCGTCGGCAGGCACGGCGTCGGCTCCGTGAGGCGACGGCTCAGCCGACGGGATAGCCCAGGCGTCGGCGCGCGATGGCGCGCACGGATGCACGCTTGTGCTCCGCGAGCATGTCGAGGATGCGCTCGGGCAGCATCGGGTTCGCCGCGACGGCCTCGACCACGCGGTGGTCGTCCTCGAGCGCGAGGTTGAGCAGCGTCGCGAGCGGGCAGTCGTGCCGCGAGCCCACTGCGGCGCGCACCGCGGGATCGCGGTGCAGCGACAGGCTCATGAGCTCGGTCGCGGGGGTGTCGGGATCCTGCGCGCGGGCGAGGTCGTCGGCGCGGGTGCGCGAGAGCGTGAATGCCATGAGGGTCTCCTCTCAGCCTGCCTGGTCGACGCGGAAGCCGCGGATCGGCGCGGTCCTGGTGGGGATGGGCTGCTCCGGAGCCTCCGGGGACGGCGCTGCCGGCGCCGGCGTCGCGTGCAGCTCGACCGGTTTGCCGGTGGCGAAGTCGTACACGCGCGATCCGTCGTAGGCCTCGACCCGCTCGCGCAGCTCGGGGATCGCGGCATCAGGCATCGCGGCCGGGGCGTCCACCTCCGCGTCGAGACGTTGCGCGGCCGCCACCCGGATGTCGTGGCGCTTGTGGTACGCGAGCGACTCGACGATGTCCATGTCCACGGACGGATTGCCCAGCAGGGCGATGACGACCTCGGGGTGCTTGTCGCGCGACAGGTGCTCCATGACGGTGCGCGCGATCGCGCGGTTCTTCGCCACCGCGACGCGGACCTCCGTGTGGCTGTCGTGCGCGAGGCTCACCATGACGCCCAGAGGGCAGTCCTCGCGCTCGCCGATGATCTCGCGGACGAGCCAGTTCTTCGACTGAGAGAGGGCCTGGATGTGTGCGCGGTGGAGACCGGGCTGGCGGGCCTCCTCAGCCTCCGGGCTGCTGCCCGGTGCGTAACTGAAACCTCTTGCCATGATCACTCCCAGAGCGTGAGCCCCGGACGGTCCGAGGCCCCGTCGCGTCTCTCACGCTAGCGAGGAGAGGTTGCGCGACCGCGTCTGTCGCGTAACAAGTGGGTTTCGCGGAGATGACTTCGTCACACCATGCCCCCGCACATGGGGGCGCTGTCAGGGGCTTGTCGCACCCACGGTCACGGGGCGACGGGCACGATGCCGTGCCCGGCGAGCTGCGCCGCTCCCCCGTCGGCGGCGGTGAGGACCCAGATCCCGTCCTCGTGGATCGCGACCGAGTGCTCCCAGTGCGCGGCGCGCGATCCGTCGGCGGACACGACCGTCCAGTCGTCCTCGAGGACCTGAGACTCCGATGTGCCCAGCATGGTCATCGGCTCGATCGCGAGGCACATGCCGGGGAGCACCGCGGCGAGCTTGCCCCGCACCCGGTAGTTCATGACATCGGGCGCCTGGTGCATCGCCGTGCCGATGCCGTGGCCCACGTAGCCCTCGAGCGGGTGCAGCCCTGCGGCCTGCGTGACATCCTCGATGGCCGCGGCGACGTCGTTCAGGCGCTTGGCCGTGGCGAGCGCGGCGATGCCCGCCCACAGCGCGGCCCGGGTCGACTCGACGAGCCGCGCATCGTCATCGGACAGCGGCTCGCCCACAATGACGGTCACCGCGGAGTCCCCGTGCCATCCGTCGACGATCGCGCCGCAGTCGATGGAGACGACGTCGCCCGGACGCAGCACGCGCTCGCCGGGGATGCCGTGGACGACCTCCTCGTTGACGGAGATGCACGTCGTGGCCGGGTAGCCGTGGTAGCCGAGGAAGTTGGAGGTCGCGCCCTCCGCCGCGATGACGTCGGCGGCGGCCTTGTCCACCTCGGCGGTGGTGACGCCTGGGGCGATGGCGGCGACGGCCGCGGCGAGCGCCTTCTCCACGACCTGGCCCGCGCGGGCCATGGTCCGCATCTGCTCGCGGGTCTTGTACTCGATCCCGCGGGACATTCAGCGAGCCTCGAGGGCGGCGACGAGCCGCTCCGTCACCTCGTCGATCTCGCCGATGCCGTCGACCTGGACGAGCAGGCCCTGGCCCTCGTAGAACGCGGTCAGCGGAGCCGTCTTGGTCGAGTAGACGTTGAGGCGCTCGCGGATGACGTCCTCGGTGTCGTCCGCGCGGCCCTCGATCTGGGCGCGCTTGAGCAGCCGCTCGGTGACGACGTCGAAGTCGGCCGTGATCTCCACGGCCGCGTCGAGCGTCACGCCAAGGTCGGCGAGCATCGTCTCGAGCTCGACGGCCTGGTCGGGATTGCGCGGGTAGCCGTCCAGGAGGAACCCGTCGCTCACGTCGGACTGCGACAGGCGGTCGCGGACCATGGCGTTGGTGACCTCGTCCGGCACGAGCTGGCCGGCGTTCATGTACTCCTGAGCGCGCTTGCCGAGCTCCGTGCCCTCGCTGACGTTGGCGCGGAAGATGTCGCCCGTCGAGATGGCGGGGATGCCGTAGCGCTCGGCGAGGCGGACGGCCTGCGTGCCCTTGCCGGCCCCAGGAGGGCCAAGGAGAACAAGACGCATTACTTGAGGAACCCTTCGTAGTGGCGCTGCTCCAGCTGCGACTGGATGCGCTTGACGGTGTCGAGACCGACGCCGACGAGGATGAGGATGGACGCGCCGCCGAACGGGATCGACGCGCTCAGGCCCATCGAGACGAACACGACGGTCGGCACGAGCGCCACGATCGCGAGGTACAGCGAGCCCGCGGCGGTGATGCGCGACAGCACGTAGTCGAGGTAGTCGGCCGTCGGCTGGCCCGGACGGATGCCCGGGATGAAGCCGCCGTACTTCTTCATGTTGTCCGCGACATCGTTCGGGTTGAACGTGATCGCGGTGTAGAAGTACGCGAAGAACACGATGAGCAGGATGTACAGCGCGATGTGGTACGGCGAGGCGGGGTCGGCCAGGTAGGTCTGCGTCCAGATCATCCAGTCGGCCGGCTCGTTGCCCGCGAACTGCCCGATGACCGTGGGCAGCATGAGCAGCGACGAGGCGAAGATGACCGGGATGACGCCCGCCATGTTGATCTTGAGCGGGATGTAGGTGGACGAGCCGCCGAGCATGCGGCGACCGACCATGCGCTTGGCGTACTGCACCGGGATGCGGCGCTGCGACTGCTCGACGAACACCACCGCGGCGATGATCACGAGCACGAGGAGCGTCACGAGGATCGTCTTGGTCTTGCCGTCCGAGGAGCTCCAGATGGTGGTGACGGCGGCGGGGAAGGACGAGGCGACCGACACGAAGATGAGCAGCGACATGCCGTTGCCCACGCCGCGCTCGGTGATGCGCTCGCCCATCCACATGATGAAGACGGTGCCGGCGGTCATGGTGAGGACCATGATCGTGAGGGTCTGCCACGAGGAGTCGGGGACGATCTCCAGCGCGCAGCCGGGGAAGAAGACGCCGTTGCGGGCGAGCGTGATGTACGACGCCGCCTGGAGCGCCGCAAAGCCCACCGTGATGTAGCGCGTGTACTGGGTGAGCTTGGCCTGGCCCTCCGGGCCCTCCTTGTAGAGGGTCTCGAAGCGCGGCACGAGCACGCGCAGCAGCTGCACGACGATCGACGCGGTGATGTACGGCATGATGCCGAGCGCGAAGATCGACAGCTGCAGG
>QGUM02000092.1:0-7508 GCA_003242455.2 Actinomycetes bacterium | reverse complement strand
TCACGCCGATGAGCGGCATCGCGATCATGAGCGGCCGGCGCCCGATGCGATCCGCGAGCCCGTCATCCTGTCCTACAACGAGGCCCTGCTGCCGATCTTCCTCGGCCTGGTGCCCGTGGTCGTCGCCGCCCTGCTCGTGACGTTCTTCATCAAGGAGAAGCCGCTCGCGACGCAGATCGAGCGGGGCATCCCCGCGGAGGCGCTGTCTGAAGGACAGCTTCTCGTGACGACGCAGGACGAGGACCTCGACGCCGAGCTCGTCGAGCTCGGGGGCCGCGAGCCCCGCGTCGAGTCCGTCCGCGAGTGCCACGACAACCGCAGCTGACCCCCCTCCCGGCCGCGAGCGGTCGCGCGCACGCGAAGACGCCCCCTCGAGGGCCTCTTCTGCTTCGCGCCGGGGATGCTCCCCGCGCTAGCCCTTGACGACGGGAGCGAGCACCGCGTTGTTCCAGCGGATCTCGCGCCCGGCGAGCTCGGAGGCGGTGAGCGTGAACGCCGCGGTCGCCACGTCGAACTCGAGGGTCACGGACGCCTCGCCGGCGGTCCACGTCATGACGCCCGTCGTGCCGGACAGCTCCCAGGTGAACTCTCCCGCGAAGGCAGGGTGCTCGCGGCGCAGGCGCAGCGCGTCGAGCTGTGCTCGCACCACCGGGCGCTTGAGCTGCTCCTCGACCTCCGTGCGGTCGTAGTAGTGGCGGTTGATGTCCCTGCCGACGCCCGTGCGCGCCAGCAGCTCCATGTCGCCCTCTCCGGCGAGCAGGCCCACGTAGTACACCTGCGGGATGCCCGGGGTCATCACCTGCATGAGACGCGCCAAGAGGTACGCCGCGTCGTCCCGGCCCAGCGCGTCGTAGAACGTGCAGTTCACCTGGTAGAGGTCCAGGTTCGAGGCCGCGGCGCCCGTGGCGGCGAGGCTCGTGCCGCCGCTGGCCGCATGGATCGCCTCGACGAGGGCGTCGATCTGCTCGGGCTTGAGCAGCCCGGGCAGGCCGGGCGCGAGGTCGCTCACGCCCACGTCCACGATGCCGATGCCGTCATGCGTGTCGAGCACGGTGATCGCGTTGGCGGGGCGGATGCGCAGCCACTCGTCGAGCGGCGAGAGATCCTTCGCGTGGAGGGCGTGGAGCACGAGCGGCGGGAGCGCGAAGTCGTACACGTAGTCGACGCTCTTGGCGATCTCGATCTGCTGCGTGTGGTGCCCGTGGACCTCGAGCAGCACGTCGGCGCCGCGCTCGTGGGCCATGTCGATGATGCGCTGGGTGTGCCGCTTGACCGACTCCGTCATGAAGCAGTCGGTGCCAGCCTCCTTGCCCGTATAGCCCACGGCGTCCAGCCGCAGCAGCGTCACGCCGGCGGAGGTGAGCGCATCGATGACGGACTCGAGGTACTCCCAGGCCTGCGGGGTGCGCAGGTCGATGTCCACCTGCTCCGGCGTGAACGTCGTCCACACGAGGCGACGACGGCCGCCCAGCGTCATCGCCGTGAAGGGCAGGCCGGGGCGCGGGCGGTAGATGCGGGCCAGGTCCTCCTCCGTCGCGCCGTCGGGGAACACGGCGTCCATCGTGAGGAACATGGGCGCCCAGGGCGAGGCGTCGCCGCGCTCGCGCACGTCCTCGAACATCGCGCTGCGGCTCGAGACGTGGTTGACGATGACGTCGCTCATGATCGTGTGGGTCGCGCTGAGCTCGCGCACGTCCGCCCACGTCCCCAGGCGGGGGTCGACCTGCGTGTGGTCGCGGGGGTCGAAGCCCGCATCGGCGCCGTCGTGGGGCGTGTAGTACGGCAGCAGATGCACGCCGTCGAACACGCCGGCAAGGCTGCCGCGCAGGAGCTCGGCGAGTCCGCGGAGGTCTCCGCCGAGCCTGTCGGCATAGGTGATGAGTTGGGGCCCGTGGCCCTTCGCGTGCTGCATGGTGCTCCAGGACTCGACGGATCAGAGGCGGGCCAGGACGCGCCGCAGCCAGGCGATGCGCGTCGCTCGTGCCTGCCGGGAAACCTGCGCCCACGGCGCCAGGAACTCGAAGCCGTGTGCTCCCCCGGGCCACACATGAAGCTCGGCGTCCCCGCCTGCCGCCCAGATGGCGCTCGCGTACTCGACGCACTCGTCGCGGAACGTCTCCACCGAGCCCACGTCGATGTAGTGAGGCGGAAGGTCGGAGAAGTCGCTCGCGAGGGACGCCGATGCGTACGGCGGGATGGCGGCCGTGCGCGGATCGGCGCCCAGGTAGGCGCTCCACGCGGCGAGGTTCGCCGTCGCGTCCCACGAGCCGACGCCGAGCATCTGTCGGGCGGACAGGCTGTGCGTGCGCGCGTCGAGCATCGGGCTCGCGAGGATGACCGCACGGACGGGACCGATGCCGTGGTCGCGTGCGTGCTGGGCGAGGACCGCCGCGAGCCCGCCGCCCGC
The DNA here is from genome assembly GCA_003242455.2 of Actinomycetes bacterium. Taxonomy (GTDB): domain Bacteria; phylum Actinomycetota; class Actinomycetes; order Actinomycetales; family Demequinaceae; genus Demequina. The sequence continues at coordinate 5,101 of QGUM02000092.1, read as the reverse complement.
GCTCACGCCCATGAGGACGATCCGCGAGGCGTCGAACCGCGCGGGCGCGGCGCCGCTGGAGAGCCACCGGAGTGCGGCGACGCAGTCGTCGATCGCGGCCGGATGGGGGTGCTCCGGCGCCAGGCGATAGTCGACCGAGATGACGCCGCATCCGGTGGCGGCCGCGAGCTCCGACGCGGGGGGCATGTCGGAGTCGGGCCTGCCGGCGACGAGACCGCCGCCGTGCAGCATGAGGATGACGGGAACGGGACGCGTGGTCGCCCGCGGCAGGTACGTGACGGCGGGGATGTCGGGAGCGCCCTCGGCGCCGGGGATCACGAGCTCCCGGCGCTCGAAGTACCCGTGCATGGTGCAGGCCGCCTCGGTGGGCGGGATGCCCGCCTCGCGGACGCGCGGGATGTCCTCGCGCGTCATCGAGGTGACGATGTGCGCCGCGAACTCCTCGAGCGCCTGCTCGATCTCGGGGTCGAAGGGCGGCGGCTTGAGGGCTCCGCTCACCCCTTCACCGCCCCCTGCAGGAGCGCCGCGACGAACTGGCGCTGGAAGATGAAGAACACGAGCAGCGTAGGCGTGAGGATGAGCAGCGAGCCCGCGCACAGGAGCGGGATGTCGGTTCCCCACTGGCCCTGGAACGCGCCGAGCGAGCCGGCCATGGTGCGCTTGGTGGGGTCGTTGACGAGCACGATGGCGAGCAGGAACTGGTTCCACGTCCACAGGAACAGCAGGATCGCGAGCGACGAGAGAGCGGGCTTGGACAGCGGGATGTGCACGCGCCAGAACAGCTGCCAGGTGCTGGCGCCGTCCATGCGGGCGGCCTCGGTGAGGTCCTGCGGCATCGACTGGAAGTGCGCCCGCATCCACATCACGGCGAACGGCATGAACAGGCCGATGAGCGGCAGGATGATCGCCCACTGGGTGTTCAGGAAGCCGTAGTCCCTGATCTGGTAGTACATCGGGACGATGATCCCCTCGAAGGGCAGCGTGAGGCCCAGGATGAAGAGGATGAAGATCGCCCGGCCGAACGGCACGTAGAGGTGTCCGAGAGCGAAGCCCGCGAGCGTCGCGATGAGCAACGAGACCGGCACGACGCCCAGCTCGATGAGCACGCTCGACCACAGCATCTTGCCCATCTCCGCGGACTGGAACGCGGCCGCGAAGTTGCCCCACTGCGGGGACTCGGGCCACGACAGGCCAGCAGGGTAGGTTCCGCGGGGGTGCAGCGCCGTGATGAAGAGGCTGACGAACGGGACGACCGTGATGAGCATCACGACGACGAGCAGGATGCGTCCCGTCCACAGCTCGCGTGCGGCGACCTTCATGACTCGTTCCTCACTCGGGTGACGTAGTTCAGCGGCAGGACGACGGCGAGCACGATGATCGTCAGCGCCACCGCGAGCGCCGAGGCCTCGCCGATCGAGCGGTCGAAGAAGGCGAGGCGGTAGATCTCGAGGCCGGGCACGAGCGTCTCGTAGCCCGGGCCGCCCTGCGTCGAGACGAAGATGATGTCGAACGAGCGCAGCGCGCTGATGACCGTGATGATGACGGCGATGCCCACCTCGGCGCGGATCGCGGGCAGCGTCACCGAGAAGAACTCGCGGATGGGCCCGGCGCCGTCGAGGCGCACGGCCTCGTACAGGGCGGGGTCGATCTTGGTCATGCCGGCGAGCATGAGCAGCATGCACAGGCCGAGGTTGACCCACGCGCCGATGACGCCCACGGCCGGAAGGGCCGTGTCGAAGTCTCCGAGCCAGGCGCGGGTGACGCCGCCCAGGCCGATGACCTTGAGGACCTGGTTCACGGCGCCGTTGCTCGCCAGGAGCCAGGTCCACATGATGCCCGCGGCGACGAGCGGGATGACCTGCGGCAGGAACAGCACCGTGCGGGAGACGGTCGCGAGGCGGCTCGCCGCGAACTGGCGGATGAGCGCCGCGGCGACCACGCCGAAGGCGACGGGGATGAAGGAGAAGAAGACGATGAGCTGGAACGCGTTGGTGAGCGAGGTCAGGCGCTCGGGGTCGGTGATGATCTCGACGTAGTTCTGCCAGCCGACCCAGGTGGCGGCGCTGACGCCGTTCCAGTCGTAGAAGGAGTACTGAACGGTGGCGCCGAGCGGTCGCAGCACGAACATCCCGTAGAAGAACAGGGCCGGTGCGACCAGAGCGAGGCCCGGGAGCCCCGCCTTCAGGCGCCGCACGAGCTCCGTGCGGCGCCTGAGGCGGGATTCCTCCGAGGCCACATCCTGGCTGGACGCGACGGTCCGTGACGCGCTGTCAGCGGGCGAGGATGTGGTCATGCGTGTCTCGGCTTACTTGAGCGAGTTCTCGTAGTCAGCCTGGACCGACTCGAGCATGCCCGCGGCGGTCTGCTGACCGGCGACGAGGCGCTGCAGGTTCGGCGTCCAGCTGTCTGCGTAGATGGAGCCGGTGGCGTTCGCGATGAAGTCCATCGCGCCGTTGTTCTCGCCCACGATGGCGCCAGCCGCGAGGGTCTGGGCGGTCACCGAGTTCGGGTCGATCTCCGGCATGAACGCGTCGGTCGGGCCCATCGGGTGCGAGCCGCCGACCTCGACCGCGATCGTGCGGGCGGTGTCGTCCGTCGCGATCCAGTTGAGGAAGAAGGCCGCGCAGTCAGGGTTGCCGGCGTTCTTGGAGATGCCGTACGTCAGCGGAGCCGACATGGCGCCGAGCTGGCCGCCCTCCTCGAGCGGGGGCATGAGGAAGAAGCCGGCCTTGCCGGGCATCTGAGCGTCGAGGTTGCCCGACTCCCAGTCGCCGTTGAAGATGAAGACCGAGTCGCCCTCGATGAAGCGGGCCATCATCTGCGAGTAGTCCATCGAGTTGACGTCGTCGGCGAAGTAGCCGTTCTTGATCCACGACTCGAGGTGCTCAGCGGCCTTCACGTTGGTCGGGGTGTTGATGGTCGCGCCCGGCTCGAGGTAGATCCACTTGTTGATCTCGGACGGCGGGCCGTACGAGGCCATGAGTGCCTGGAGCGGGAACGCGAGACCACCGGTCGCGCCGCCGTTGAACTGCGCGATGGGGGTCAGGCCGGCGTCCTTCGCGGCCTGCAGGTACGAGTCGAACTCGGCGAGCGTGGCCGGGGGCTCGTCCATGCCGATCTGCGCGGCGAGCTCCTTGTTGTAGAACACGCCGGTCATGGAGAAGTTCAGGCCCATGGCGTACAGCGGACCGGAGCCGCGCTGGCCGTTCTCGTTCACGCGCATCTGCTCGAGCTGCGACGAGGGCCACTGGTCCCAGCCGAACTCGGCCGCGTACGCGTCGAGGTTCATGAGCAGGCCGTCGCTCGCGAGCTCCGACATCTGCGGCAGGCGCATGATGTCGGTGTCCGTGTCAGCCAGCGTGCGGGGCGCGTTGGTGGTCAGGACGGCGAACTGGTCCTCGCGGATCTCGAACGTGACGTTCGGGTACTGCTTCTCGAACTCCTTGGCGAGCTCGGCGAAGAGCGGGAAGCCCGTCTCGACGTAGGCCTTGAGCGTGACGGGGTCGACGCCGCAGGAGGCGTCGCCCGAGACGGGGGCAGGGTCGTTGCTTGCGGTGGTCTCCTCGGCGACCGTGCCGCCAGGGGGCGTGCAGGCCGCGAGCGCCAACACACCGGCTGCGCTGACAGCGGCCGTGCGGGCGAAGCGCGCGCGGGCCCAGTCAGTCACCTTTGCGTGGGACATCGGTGTCTCCTCTGGTCGTCGTCCAGTGGGGGTTGCTGGACGTGCTAAAACGAACTAGCAGTCGTAGGTTCACTCACGGTCAAGCGAAAGTCAAACCCGGGGCGACGTCGTCGCTAAATCGTTATAGTTTCAGCATGTTCAGCACGCTTGTTGCGCACTGAACGGGGTCGCGCCATCGTAAGCACGGCCCGATGAGGGATCCCAAGGTCTGTGACGAGCCTCACGAAGGGGAGGAGGTGCGATGGCCAAGCGCGTGACGCTCGCCGACGTGGCGGGCCAGGCAGGCGTCGCGGTGTCCACCGCCTCCCTCGTCCTGTCCGGCCGCGGCACCGAGATGCGCATCTCCGCCCGCGTGCAGGAGAAGGTCTTCGCCGTCGCCCGCGAGCTGGGCTACCGGCCCAACGCGGTCTCCGTGGGGCTGCGCAAGGGCCAGACCTCGACCCTGGGCTTCGTCTCCGACTCCGTCGCGTCCTCGCGCCTGGCGGGCGAGATGATCAAGGGCGCCATCGAGGCGGCCCGCGATCGCGGCTACATGGTGTTCGTGGGCGAGACCGGCGGCAACCTCACGCTCGAGCGTCAGCTGCTCGACGCCATGTTCGACCGCCAGGTCGACGGACTCATCCTCGCGTCCATGCTCACCCACGGCCGCGAGCTGCCCGAGCACCTCGACCGCAGCCCCGCCGTGCTGCTCAACATCAGCGGCCACGGCGGCGACGGGCTGCCCACCGTGCTGCCAGCGGAGTTCCAGGCCGGCTACGACGCCGCCACGACGCTCATCGAGGCGGGGCACACGGACATCCACCTCATCGGCGCCGGGCCCGGGCCCGATGACGTCCGCACCCTGTCGAGCGCCGCGAACGACCGCCTCGCCGGCATCCTCGCGGCGATGGGCGAGCACGGCCTGGCCCCGGCATCGGGCCACGTCATCACGCACTGGCTGCCGCCCGAGGGCTTCCGCGCGGTGAGCGACCTACTCCAGGACACGGTGCCCGGCGCGCTCATCTGCTTCAACGACCGCATCGCCATGGGCGCCTACCAGGCCCTCCAGGACCGCGGGCTGACGATCCCCGACGACGTCTCCGTCATCTCCTTCGACGACGCCTCGATCGCAGGCTGGATGCGCCCCGGCCTCACGACCTTCGCCCTGCCGCATCGGGCCATGGGCAAGAAGGCGGCGGACCTGCTCATCGACCTCGTGGAGAGCCGCCGGTCGCCCAAGGCTGATGCCGCCCCGCCGAGCGGCGAGCACCTCATCCCCCTGCCGATCCGCGTGCGCGAGTCCGTCGGGGCGCCGCGGGCACGCGGCTGACGGCCCCCGCCGGACAAAGGAAAAGGCCCGCACTGCTGGGGGCCTTTCACTCGTGGTGCGCGAGGGGGGATTTGAACCCCCACGCCCTTTCGGACACTGGCACCTGAAGC
>QGUM02000007.1:0-30939 GCA_003242455.2 Actinomycetes bacterium | reverse complement strand
TCGCAGCCGATGCACTTCTCCAGGCCGTCCGGGTAGCGGTTGAGCTGGTGCCGCCCGTGGTAGCGCGGCATCGTCGGCACCTTGACCTTGGGGTACTGCTCGGTGACCGTGGGACGGAAGAAGTTGCGCAGCGTGACGCCGAAGCCCGCGACGGGCAGCAGCGCGCCGGCCAGGCCCTTGGGCTGCGGCAGGTTCGACGTGAACTCGGCGTCAGTCATCGCCGCCCTCCTTGGCGCTCGTGGTCGTGGTGGTGGTCGTGGCCTGCGTGCCTTCGACCGTGCGACCCTTGCGGGGCGACGGCGGCAGCTCCTGGCCCGGCAGCGGCGGCACGGGGTAGCCGCCGGCGAAGGCGTCGAACTCCTGCGCCCTGGGCGCGGCGCGGCGCACGCGCTTGACGAGCTTGCCGTCGGCGGTGCGCACGGTCTCGACCTCCTCCTTCACCTCGGTCTGCGCGGCCGCCTTGGCGGCGCGGCTGTCCGCGATCCACGACAGCACGAACCACAGCACGATGATGAAGATGATCGGGGCGACCCACAGGAAGCCGATCTGGAAGCGGAACGGGCTGAGGGAGACGTTGAACTGGTCGACCGAGATGCCCGCGTTGCGCAGCACCGTCAGGCCGATGCCGAAGAACGCCACCCACGCCAGGCCGATCGGGATCAGCAGCTTCCAGCCGAACTTCATGAACTGGTCGTAGCGGAAGCGCAGCAGCGAGCCGCGGATCCACACGAACACGAACATGAGCAGCCAGATCTTGATGATGAGCCAGATGGGCGGGAAGATGCCCGTCGACAGGAACTCGTAGCCCGGCCACGACGCGCCCCACAGCGGGCGCCAGCCGCCCAGGAACAGGGTCGCGGCGACGGCCGAGACGTTGATCATGTTCATGTACTCGGCGAGGAAGAACCACGCGAACTTCATGGACGAGTACTCCGTCATGAAGCCCGCGACGAGCTCGCCCTCGGCCTCGGGCAGGTCGAACGGCAGGCGGTTGGTCTCTCCGACCATCGAGATGATGTAGAGCACGAAGGCCGGCAGGAGCGGCAGCGCCCACCACACGGTGGTCTGCGAGTCGACGATCTCCTGCGTGGACATCGAGCCCGCGAGCATGAAGACCGTCACGAGCGACAGACCCATGGCGAGCTCGTAGGAGATGACCTGGGCCGTCGAGCGGACCGCGCCCATGAGCGGGTACGTCGAGCCGGAGGCCCAGCCGCCCAGCACGATGCCGTACACGCCGAGCGCGGCGCACGCGAGGATGTAGAGCACGGCGACCGGGAAGTCGGTCAGCTGCAGCGGCGTGACGATGTCCGTGCCGATGATGCGCGTCGCGGGGCCGAACGGGATCACCGCGAAGATCAGCAGCGCGCTGAACACGGAGATCATCGGCGCCGCGATGTAGAGGATCTTCTCCGACGCGCGGACGGTGATGTCCTCCTTGAACAGCAGCTTCATCGCGTCGGCGATGGACTGCAGGAGGCCGAACGGGCCCAGACGGTTGGGGCCGGGGCGCTCCTGCAGGCGCGCGATGACGCGGCGCTCGAACCACACCGCGAAGAGCACGGACGTCAGCAGGAAGACCAGGATGAGCACGGCCTTCACGATGACCAGCCACAGCGGGTCGCCGGCAAGCGACGCGTCGAAGTCCGCGAGGCACTGGGTCTGGCGCTCGGTCAGCTCGACGGTGCCCGCGGGGATGCGGCAGTGCTCCTCGCCGGGGGTCTGCTCCAGCGCGAAGGGAACGAGGCTGAGGACGCTCATGCGACACCTGCCTTCACGGTCACGACGTCGCCGGACTCGAGGCCCAGGTCCTGCGCGACCCACGATCCAGAGGACTTGGTGGGAACCCACACCACGTCGTCGACCATGCCCTCGGTCACGACGAGCGGGAGGCTGATGGAGCCGCGGCGCACGCCCGTGAGGGTGAGGATGCTGTGGTCCGTGCCCAGGCGCTGGGCCGTGGCGGGCGACACCCGCGCCACCGCGACGCGCGCGGTGCCCGCCAGGTGCGGCTCGCCGTCCTGGAGGGCGCCCTCGTCGATGAGGTGGTGCCACGTGGCGAGGATGAGCTGGTCGGCCTTGAGCTTGGCGGACTTGGCGGCCGATGCCTTCGGGGCGGAGGGACGCTCGGCGTCCGACGCAGCGCCCAGGGCGGCGAGCTCGCGGTGCACCGCCTCGACGGTCGACGTGCCGAGGGTCACGCCCATCTCGCGCGCGAGCAGGTCGAGCACGCGGTGGTCGCTCAGCGCGTCCGTCGCGATCGCCACCGGGAAGGAGCGCAGACGACCCTCCCAGTTGACGAAGGTGCCAGCCTTCTCCGACGGCGGGGCCACGGGGAGCACCACGTCGGCCGCGAGCGCGACCTCGGTGAGACGCACCTCGAGGCTCACGGTGAACTTCGCGACCGAGATCGCCTTGAGCAGGTCGGCTGTGATGTCGGAGGCCTCGATGCCGCCCAAGACCAGGCCGTCGAGCTCCTTCGCCGCGGCGGCGGCGACGATGCCGGAGACCGAGCGGCCGCGGGCGCTGGGAAGCGCCTCGACGCCCCACGCGGCGGCGACGGCCTTGCGGGCCGATGCCTTGCCGGCGTCGCGGCCGCCGGGCAGCAGGCCCGGAAGCGCTCCGGCCTCGACCGCGCCGCGCTCGCCCGCGCGACGCGGGATCCACACGAGCTTGGCGCCCGTGCGCTGAGCGAGGTCGGCCGCCGCGGTGTACGCGCCGGGCGAGGATGCGAGGCGCTCGCCCACGACGATGATCGCGCCCTCGGCCTGGAGCGCCGCAAAAGCGGGCTCGGAGGCCGTGAGCGAGGCGAGCGCGCCGGCTTCCGCGCCGGGGGCGGTGGCGATGAGCGTCGCGCCGAGCTTCTGCGTGCCGCGCGAGGCGAACGGCGCGATCGTGAAGACCTGCTGGCGGCGGCGCGCCTTGAACATGCGCAGGAAGACCACACCGCCCTCGTCCTCGGGCTCGAAGCCGGCGAGGAGCACGGCGGGAGCCTTCTCGAGGTCGGCGAACGTCACGTCGAGCGTCGTGCCGGCGACGTAGGCGCCCAGGAAGCTCTGCTCCTCGTCGGAGGCCGCGCGGTGGCGGGCGTCGACGTCATTGGTGCGCAGGACCGCGCGAGCGAACTTCTGGTACGCGTAGTGGTCCTCGACCGTCACGCGACCGCCGGGCAGCACGCCCACGCCCTTGGCCTTCTTGTCGGCCGGGGTGCCGGTGAGGCCCGCGGCGGCGCGCAGGCCGGCCGCGGCCGCGGCGATCGCCTCAGGCCAGGAGACCTCGACGAGCTCGCCGCCCTTGCGCACGAGCGGGCGCGTGATGCGGTCGGCCTGGTTCTGCCATGCGAAGGCGAAGCGGTCCTTGTCCGAGATCCAGTCCTCGTTGACGACGGGGTCGTTGTCCGCGAGGCGGCGCAGGATCTTCCCGCGGCGGTGGTCGGTACGCAGCGCCGAGCCGGACGAGTCGTGCTCGGAGATGCCGGGCGAGCTCACCAGGTCGAACGGGCGCGCGCGGAAGCGGTAGGCGGCCGACGTCAGGGCGCCCACGGGGCAGATCTGCACCGTGTTGCCCGAGTAGTAGGAGGAGAACGCCTTGCCGGACTCGTCCTCGGCGGCGATCCCGACCGGGCCGTAGCCGTCGAAGTCCAGGACGTCCTCGTCGAACGTGCCGATCTGCTGCTGGGCGCCGCGGTTCTGCAGGTCGATGAACGGGTCGCCCGCGATCTCCTTGGAGAAGCGGGTGCAGCGCTGGCACAGGATGCAGCGCTCGCGGTCGAGCAGGATCTCGCTGCTCAGAGCGATCGGCTTCTCGAAGGTGCGCTTGACGTCGACGAAGCGGGTCTCCGGACGGCCGTGGCTCAGCGCCTGGTTCTGCAGCGGGCACTCGCCGCCCTTGTCGCAGACGGGGCAGTCGAGGGGGTGGTTGACGAGCAGGAGCTCCATCACGCCCTTCTGGGCGCGGTCGGCGGCCTCGGACGTGTGCTGCGTGTTGACGACCATGCCCTCGGACACGGTCATGGTGCACGACGCCTGCGGCTTGGGGAACGCGCGCAGGGAGCCGTCGGGACCGGGCGTCGCGACGTCGACGAGGCACTGGCGGCACGCGCCGGCGGGCTCGAGCGCCGGGTGGTCGCAGAAGCGGGGGATGTCGATGCCGATCTGCTCGGCGGCGCGGATGACGAGCGTGCCCTTGGGGACGGAGACCTGGATGCCGTCGATCGTGACGGTGACGAGGTCCTCGGCCACGGCGGGCTTGTTCTCAGCGGTCGCGGTCATGCGTGCGCCTCCACGGCGTGTGCGTCCGCGGGCGTGTCGTCATAGTCGAACAGGGCCGACGCGCTGCGGGGGAACGGGCATCCGCCCTCGTGCACGTGGCGCTCGTACTCCTCGCGGAAGAGCTTGATGGAACTGGTGATCGACGACGTCGCGCCGTCGCCGAGGGCGCAGAACGAGCGACCCAGGATCGAGTCGCACGTGTCGAGCAGCTGCTGGATGTCGGCCTCGGTGCCGCGGCCGGCCTCGAGGCGGTGCAGGATCTGCGTCAGCCAGTAGGTGCCCTCACGGCACGGCGTGCACTTGCCGCACGACTCGTGCTTGTAGAACTCGGTCCAGCGCTCCACGGCGCGCACCACGCAGGTGGACTCGTCGAAGATCTGGATGGCGCGCGTGCCCAGCATGGATCCCGCGGCGCCGACGCTCTCGTAGTCGAGCGGGGTGTCGAGGTGCTCGTCGGTGAACAGCGGGGTCGACGAGCCTCCCGGCGTCCAGAACTTGAGCTTCCTGCCGTCGCGCATGCCGCCGGCCATCTCCAGCAGCTCGCGCAGCGTCACGCCGAGCGGCGCCTCGTACTGGCCAGGGCGGTTGACGTGTCCCGACAGCGAGAACAGGCCCATGCCCTTGGACTTCTCCGTGCCCATGCTCGTGAACCACTCGACGCCCTTGCCGATGATCGACGGCACGGACGCGATGGACTCCACGTTGTTGACGACGGTGGGACGCGCGTACAGGCCGGCGACGGCCGGGAACGGCGGCTTGAGGCGCGGCTGGCCGCGACGGCCCTCGAGCGAGTCGAGCAGCGCCGTCTCCTCGCCGCAGATGTACGCGCCGGCGCCAGCGTGCACCGTGATCTCCAGGTCGAATCCCGAGCCCTTGATGTCCGTGCCGAGCCAGCCGTTGGCGCGCGCCTCCGCGACGGCCTTGAGCAGGCGGCGGTAGACGTGCAGCACCTCGCCACGCAGGTAGATGAACGCGTGGTTGCAGCCGATCGCGTAGGACGTGATGATGACGCCCTCGATGAGCGTGTGGGGCGCGTTGAGCATCGTGGGGATGTCCTTGCACGTGCCCGGCTCCGACTCGTCGGCGTTGACGACGAGGTAGCGGGGACCGCCGTCCGGCGGAGGCAGGAAGCCCCACTTCATGCCCGTGGGGAAGCCCGCGCCGCCGCGGCCGCGCAGACCGGAGTCCTTGACGGCCTGGACGATGTCGGCGGGATCCGTCTTGAGCGCCTTGGCGGCGGCCTCGTAGCCGCCGTTCTTGGCGTACGTGTCGAAGGTCCACGACTTCTCGAGGCCCCACGTCGCGGACAGGACGGGCGTCAGCTTGGTCACGTGCCCGCTCCCTTCCAGCCCTGGGACCTGGCGACCTCGACGCCCGCGAGCGTCGCGGCGCCCGCGCCCTGGTCCTCGTCGGCGCGGCCGTCCTCGAAGCCGGCGAGCACGCGTGACATCTCCTTGAAGGTCACGACCTTGTCCGCGCCGCGGGTGGGACGGATCGCCTTGCCGTCCAGGATGTCGTCGACGAGCTGGAGAGCCTTCTCCGGCGTCATGTTGTCGAAGAACTCCCAGTTGACCATCATCACGGGCGCGTAGTCGCAGGCCGCGTTGCACTCGATGCGCTCGAGCGAGATCTTGCCGTCGGGAGTCGTCTCGTCGTGGCCCACGCCGCAGCGCTCGCTCACGCGGCGCCAGATCTCGTCGCCGCCCATGATCGCGCACAGCGTGTTGGTGCACACGCCCACCTGGTACTCGCCGTTGGGACGGCGCTTGTACTGGGTGTAGAACGTGGCGACGGCGCTCACCTCGGCGGCCGTGAGGCCCAGCTGGTCGGCGCAGAACTGGATGCCGTCGGGCGACACGAAGCCGTCCACCGACTGCACCAGGTGCAGCATCGGCAGCAGGGCGGAGCGCGGGACCGGGTAGCGGGACTGGATCTCAGCCGCGTCCTTGGTCAGCTGCGCCAGGGTGGACTCGTCGTAGGTCATCGGTCGACGCCTCCCAGCACCATGTCGATGGTCGCGATGGCGACCACGACGTCGGCGATCTGTCCGCCCTCGCACAGGATGGACAGCGCCTGCAGGTTGTTGAATCCGGGGTCACGGAAGTGGACCCGCCACGGCTTGGTGCCGCCGTCGGAGACGGCGTGGCAGCCGAGCAGGCCCTTGGGGTTCTCCACCGCGGCGAAGGCCTGGCCGGCGGGGACGGAGAAGCCCTCGGTGACGAGCTTGAAGTGGTGGATGAGCGCCTCCATGGAGGTGCCCATGATGTGGCGGATGTGGTCCAGCGAGTTGCCCTGGCCGTCGGGGCCGAGCGAGAGCTGCGCGGGCCACGCGATCTTCTTGTCGCCCACCATGACGGGCTGGCCCTTGGTCGCCTCGAGGCGGTCGGCGCACTGCTCGATGATCTTGAGGGACTCGTAGCACTCCTCGAGGCGCAGCACCACGCGCGAGTACGCGTCGGCGTCGGTCGAGGTGGGCACCTGGAAGTCGTAGGTCTCGTAGCCGCAGTAGGGCTCGGCCTTGCGCAGGTCGTACGGCAGGCCGGCCGAGCGCAGCATCGGGCCGGTGACGCCGAGCGCCATCGCCGCGGGCAGGTCGAGGTTCGCGACGCCCTTGAGACGGCCGATGAAGATCGGGTTCTTCAGCTGCAGCAACGCGAGCTCGTCGAGGCGCTGGCGCACCTTGGGGATCATCTCGCGGATCTTCTCGACCGCGTCCTCCGGCGCGTCCTGGGCCACGCCGCCGGGGCGGATGTACGCGTTGTTGGTGCGCAGGCCGGAGATGAGCTCGGTGATGCGGAACGTGTCCTCGCGGGCGATGAACGCCGTCGTCATGACGGTCGTGGCGCCCATCTCGTTGCCGCCGGTGCCGACGGCGACCAGGTGGGAGCCGATGCGGGTGAGCTCCATCATGAGCACGCGCAGGATGTTGGCGCGCTCGGGGATGTCGTCCGTGATGCCCAGCAGCTTCTCCACCGCAAGGCAGTAGACGGCCTCGTTGAACATCGAGGCGACGTAGTCCATGCGGGTCGCGAACGTGACGCCCTGCGTCCACGTCCGGTACTCCATGTTCTTCTCGATCCCGGTGTGGAGGTAGCCGATGCCGGCGCGGGCCTCGGTCACGGTCTCCGCGTCGACCTCGAGCATGACGCGCAGCACGCCATGCGTCGACGGGTGCTGGGGGCCCATGTTGAAGACGATGCGCTGCTCGCCCAGGCGAGCCGCCTCCTCGGCGAGCTCGCTCCAGTCGCCGCCGTATGCGGTGAACTCGGGGACGCCCTCGTCGTCGCGAAGGGCCCCGGTGGCCTGATACGTCGATTCGGTCATCGGCGCCTACCTGTACTGCCTGCGGCGGTCGGGGGACGGGATCTCCGCGCCCTTGTACTCGACGGGGATGCCGCCGAGCGGGTAGTCCTTGCGCTGCGGGTGGCCCACCCAGTCGTCCGGCATCTCGATGCGAGCGAGCGAGGGGTGGCCGTCGAAGACGATGCCGAAGAAGTCCCAGGTCTCGCGCTCGTGCCAGTTGTTCATGGGGTAGATCGAGGTGATCGAGGGGATGTGGGGGTCCTCCTCGCTCACGGCGACCTCGAGTCGGATGCGGCGGTTGTGGGTGATGGACTGCATGGGGTAGACCGCGTGCAGCTCGCGGCCCTTGTCCGCCGGGTAGTGGACGCCGTTGACGCCCAGGCACATCTCGAAGCGCAGATCCTGGTCGTCGCGCAGGTGCTGGGCGACCGCCAGCAGGTGCTCGCGCGCGATGTACAGGGTGAGCTCGCCGTTGTGGACCGTCACCTGCTCGATCGCGGCCTCGGCGTCGTCGCCCAAGAGCTCCTCGAGCACGTCCACGACCTCGTCGAACCAGCCGCCGTAGGGTCGCTCCGACGCCCCCGGCATCTGCACGTGGCGCACGAGGCCGTCGTAGCCGGAGGTGTCGCCCTTGGCTCCGAAGAGGCCCTCGCGGACGTTGATGAGGGTGAGCGGCTCGCGGCCCTCGGGGCCGATGGCGCTGAGGTCGGTCGTCGTGTTCTCGCTCATCGCAGCAGGCCCTTCATCTGCGAGGTCGGGGTCGCGGCGAGCGCGGCGGCCTCGGCTGCTGCGGCGATCTCACGGCGGTGGGCGCCCATGGGCATCTCGCGCGCGAGCTCGTGCACCTTGAGCAGGGCGTTGATGAGCATCTCGGGGCGGGGCGGGCAGCCTGGCAGGTAGATGTCCACGGGGACGATGTGGTCCACGCCCTGGACGATCGCGTAGTTGTTGAACATGCCGCCGGACGAGGCGCACACGCCCATGGCGAGCACCCACTTGGGCTCGGCCATCTGGTCGTACACCTGGCGGACGATGGGAGCCATCTTGTTGGACACGCGGCCGGCGACGATCATGATGTCCGCCTGGCGCGGGGAGCCGCGGAAGACCTCCATGCCCATGCGGGCGAGGTCGAAGCGCGGGGCGCCGGTCGCCATCATCTCGATCGCGCAGCACGCGAGGCCGAACGTGGCAGGCCACATCGAGCCGGCGCGCATGTAGCCGACGAACTTCTCCACGGTCCCCAGCAGGAAGGGGGGTGCGCTCTCCTCGATGCCCATTACGACATCGCTCCCTTCGTCGCCGTGCTCATCTGCATCAGTCCCACTCGAATCCGCCGCGGCGCCACTCGTAGACGAAAGGAATCGTGATGAGCGCCAGGAAGGTCATGATCGCGACCAGGCCGAAGATGCCCAGCTGCTGGTGGGCGACCGCCCACGGGTACAGGAACACCACCTCGATGTCGAAGACGATGAAGGTCATCGCGACGAGGTAGTACTTGATGGGGACGCGACCGCCGCCAGCGGCGCCAGGAGTCGGCTCGAGGCCGGACTCGTAGCGGTCGAGCTTGGCTGCGTTGTAGTGACGGGGGCCGACGATGCGGCTCACCAGCAGACCGGCGCCTGCGAGAAGCGCGGCGATGACGATCATCACGATGACCGGCACGTAGGGGTTCACCGCTCGGGCCCTTCTGTCACGTTCTTCATCCTGTCCATCATGTCCCTCTTCGATTCACGCCGCAGGCGCGATGCGCGTGAGCGTGGCGAGGAGGCGATCCGCCCACGAGCCGCCACGCGGCTCATAGACGTCCGCTAGCAGTCTAGAGACAAATTCCATGACCAGCGGACGGGGCAGTCCGTACCGGGTGCACACCTTCATCACCGTGGGATGGTCCACGAGCGAGGCGAACACGCGCCCCAGCGAGTAGTACCCGCCCAGGTCGTCCTTCATCATGCGCGCGTACGACCGGAGCGCCCGCTCGCGCTCGATGTCGGAGCGCGCCTCGCGGGCGGCGACCGCCGCCTCGGTGGCGCGGCGCGCGGCCTGCATCGCGTAGGCGATGCCCTCCCCGTTGAAAGGGTTGACCATGCCGCCGGTGTCTCCCACGAGCATCATCCCTGGCACGTAATGAGGCTGGCGGTTGAACGCCATGGGGATGGCAGCGCCCTTGACCTCGCCCACCTGCTCGCCGAGCTCCCAGTCCTGCGCGGAGTGCTCGAGCCAGTCGCGCAGCAGGGCGCGATGGTCGAGCTTGGACGGAGTGCCCTTGGCGCTGAGCGTGCCGAGGCCCACGTTCGCGGTGCCGTCGCCTAGCGGGAAGATCCAGCCGTAGCCGGGCAGCAGGTTCGAGCGGCCCCGCTCCCCGTCCCAGATCTCGAGGTGGCCCTCCATCCACTCCTCCTCGTGGCGAGGCGTGGTGAAGTACGTGCGGACGGCGACGCCCATGGGCCGCTTGGGCTTGCGCTCGATGCCCATGCCCAGGGCGATGCGGGCGCTCACGCCGTCGGCGGAGATGACCAAGGGCGCGCGGAACTCGACCGAGTCGCCCTTCTTTCCGGCCTCGTCCACCGGGCGGGCCACGACGCCGACGACGCGGCCGCCGCCGTCGAGTCCCGCGCCCGAGTCGTCGCGCAGGGCGGCGTCGACGTGCCAGCCCTCGCGGACGTCGGCGCCGGCGGCGCGGGCGTGTTCGGCGAGCCTGTGGTCGAACTGCGCGCGCGGAAGGCTGAGGCCGTAGTTCGGGAAGGACTCGAGGTCGTGCCACGGGAACTCGATGCGGTGCCCGCCGCCGATCATCCGCAGGCCGCGATTGGGGATCCATCCCTCCTCGCGCGGGGTCGGCAGGCCGATGAGCTGGAGCTCGCGCACGGCGCGCGGGGTCAGGCCGTCGCCGCACACCTTCTCGCGCGGGAAGCGGGACTTCTCCAAGGCGATGACGCTGAAGCCCTCGGATGCGAGGTATCGCGCGGCGGCCGAGCCGCCAGGCCCGGCGCCGATGACGATGACGTCGGCCTCAGTTTTCACGGCATCAAGCCTAAGCGGGCCTGAAGTCAGTTCGGGACGGTGTCGCTCCTGGGGCTACGCGGTGTCTGGGCGGCCGGATTCACCTCACCCGCGAGGAGCTTCGAGGACCTCAAGCGGATCTCGCCTCAGCACAGCGATCACCGGGATCGACGTCGCGAACACCACGGCGACTGTCACCGCCAGAGCAAGCGTGAGCATGGTCTGCGCGTGCATGACGTCCGCCTGAACACCGAATGCCGCACGAGCGAAATCAGTGATCGAAGGGGACAAAGCGGTCAGGAGTCCGCTCGCCACGGCCATGGCACCGACGACTATGCCCGCCGTTTCAGCCGCCACATAAGCGACGATGATACGAGAGGGCGCCCCCAATGCTCTTGACAGACCAAAGAACCACGCTCGCTGGTTCACGGTGACCGTCTGGACCAAGGTCAAGGCCGCCACCGCCAGAGCCAGAACCGACCACCGAATCACGTCATAGGTGATCGACATCCCCTCCGCCGCCGCCCTGACAGCCTCAGCATCCTGATCGACACGCCCTACGGAGACCAACTCCCCAGGATCGAGACCGAGCTTTAACGCATCCTCCTGAACCATGTAGCGCGCAATCCGCTCTATGACTTCACGAGAAGAGTCGCTTCCAGTGTGTACAGTAAATCCGCTCGATACCGCGCCCACCGTAGAAAGGCGCACGATACCAGCATATTCTGGCGCGATATACATTCGCGACCCG
Organism: Actinomycetes bacterium; assembly: GCA_003242455.2. Taxonomy (GTDB): domain Bacteria; phylum Actinomycetota; class Actinomycetes; order Actinomycetales; family Demequinaceae; genus Demequina. Next base: position 19,614 of record QGUM02000007.1, on the reverse strand, counting down.
AGTGTTGCTTTCGCATCGTCGTCAGGAAGATAAAATGCCGTCGCGGAGATCTCGACGCCGTCGAGACACCAGCGGGTATCGATGTCCCCTACTGAACCAAACGGCAACGACGCATAGTCGCCGGACTCATCCCGGAGAAGTCGAAAAGACACCTCTCCCAGCACATTATAGGGAGCACACTCCGAATGAACCGGAGGCAAATCCACGAAAAAATAGGTGACACTACCACTGGCCGATGCCGCGATTACATCGCTAACTTTCCGCTGCCGCTCTATGTCCCAGTAAAGACGACCGTCAAAGGATACTTCATATGTACCCAGTTCACCGCTGTCCTTCGCGATCCCAGCATTCAGGCCTGCTTCGGAAACACGTGAGAGCTCACTGACGACAGCAAATACAACAATAGCGATGGCGAACAGGCCCACCATCACGACAACGCGCCATGGCGAGCGCCTCACATGAATCCACACGAAGCCCAGGATGTTCACGGCGACTCTTCCTCGATCCGGCCTCGGTCCATTCGGAGCATTCGCTGAGCGCCTGCCCCCACGATGGCATCGTGAGTCACTACCACCACGGCGGTGCCCAACACGCGTGGAAGCGACCAGATGATCGCGGCCACGGCCTCCGCCGAATCCTCGTCGAGGTTTCCCGTCGGTTCATCCGCAAGAAAGAGGGGTGGTCGTCCAAATAATGCCCGTGCGATGGCGACCCGCTGCCTCTCACCGCCCGACATGGATGCCACCTTGCGATGAGCTATGCCACCCAGACCAACCAGGTCGAGCAGTTCCCCAGCACGTTGACGGGCCTCCCGGGCAGATACCCGCACCATGCCTAAGTGCCATGCAAGGGCAGTGTTTTCGACTGCCGTCAGAACTGGGTCAAGGTGGAATGACTGGAAGACCATACCAACCGTGGTAGCCCGGACTCTTGATCTCGTCTCAGCATCGTGCGAAATGGCTTCACCCATCACCTTCACTGATCCCGACGTGGGTGATCTCATCAACCCTAGGACCGAGAGTAACGTTGACTTTCCCGATCCCGATCTCCCCATGACGGCCGAAGACGTTCCGGCATGGAACGAAACATTCACGTGGTCGAGGGCAGTGACCGTGCCGCCAGGATCTGGGTAATCCAGGCTCACATCCTGCAGTTCAACAATGGCGGGCCTAGACATGCCTAGGGCTCGACCAACGCAGCGCCTACGGGCAAGTCGCCAAGAACAACTCGCACCACCCCGTCCGTCGCGCCTACCATCACGGGCACAGTAACTTCACGTCCGTCTTGGACGAAGGTGACCACCGGGCCGTCATCATCCGCACCAATCATGACATTAGGTACGACAAGAGCGTCAACGATGACGTCTGATTGCACCATCAGCGTCGCGCGCAATCCCGGGGCGGTCTCGATGGTGGCAGGAAGACGACAATGCAACCGAGGGGAAGACCCATCCTCGTCATCCTCAGTTATCCAGAGCGCAATGCACTCAACCTCACGCGCTCCCACCATTGTCTCTACTGAGGCAGTCCCATGAATCGGCATTTGAAGGAGTCGGAGAGCTTGCAACGGGCTCAACGGTGCTATCACATCCATGCCAACACTCTCGATCACCGCAGTCGACTCGATCCATTCAAGCGTGCCGTCGGCAGGGGAGATACGATTCCCCGCCTTCTGCTCAATCATCGCGAGTGTTGACTGATCAAGCCTGTTGCCGTCTTCTAACGTCGAACGATATTCCTCGTCCACCACTATCTCGCCAAGGCGAGAGCCACGCGAAACCTCACCAACGGCAGCGGAATCACGCCAGTGAGTGCCAGGATATGCGACCACGTGAATTTCGCTACTCGATTCTGTAGCGGCGTCCAGGCGGTACAAGATTTGAAAGTCACGACGACGCACGACAGCGTCACCTCCTGGCGACGCAGACTCTGCAATTGTCGACACGAGAGAACTCTGGGTCGGATCGGGCCCGGGAGATGAGCATGCCGAACAGACAGCAAGAAGGGCGATTGCAGTCGCCGCTGAAAGGATGCGCCTTGTCGGAGTCATGAGATCGATTGTCCTGACAGGATCTCGCCAATAGTGGCCGGTCCTGTTGCCGGGTCCGCGATGACATCCACGCAGCCGCCGAGCGCGAGCAACTGATCATGCACAACAGCGGGATCGTTCGACGTGATCGCGTCTTCAGCAAGAGCCTCCCACGAGAGCGCAAAGTCTTCGAATCCCGGCTCCGGATATTTCGGCCGTATGAATGTGACATCGTCCGGAGGCAAGCCGGTTATCAACCAGTCCCGATATGCGGCAAAGTACTCTCGACAAAATAGTGTCGAGGCAACCTGCAACTGCGCCATCCTCATCTGCTCAGCGGGAGGTTGTGCGGTGAGGGCCGCGAAAAAAACGGGGTCTCCGAGACGCTCCGTGACTACAGCAGGCGGGAAACCCACAAAGCCCTCCGCTGTAGGACTGATCTCACGTGCTGGCTCCGAGGCGCAACCCACCAATACAATAGAAAGGAGTAGAAGTGACGCTAGGCGATTCATCGCGTTCCTCATGTGAGATCTGGGGCTGCTCCGGCAGCCCCAGATCTCACCATCTAGTAGGTGATGGAGTAATTGAATGTGTAGTTGCCATTTCCAGGCAACCAACCATTGCAATTGACGGAACTCGAACTACGGGCGTACACCTTGTATTGCCCGGGTAGAACATTTGCCCAGGTAGCGGTTTGACCGTCAGAAACATTGACGACAGGAAGGGAGTTCCCGTTCTGAGAAATCGCCTTTACACTGGATGTGAGGACGGGATTCGTCGACTTTTGCTTGATACTGACTGTCCCCTTGGCTGAATGCTGGTAGGTCTTGCCATCAGTGGAAAAACCGTAACTGGCTGGGTCACAGGTAGCCGAAAAAGATCCGTCGCCGGTGGCGCCATACGCCGCGGCACCAGCCACAAACATGATACCTACTGCTGCCAGAGCGGCTCCTACAAAGCGATTCTTCATGACCCTCCCTCAATTCATGGTGATTCTATTCGAGTGCCCGCCGACGTGAGTATCGGTTGGTGAGCAACTCGAAACTACTCTCGACCCACAGGCGCGTCAATCCCCATTAATGGGGGCAATCTGGGGGATGACGATGACGTCGGCCTGGGTCTTTACGGGGTCAAGCCTAGGCGGCGGGCGGTGTGCCCGACGACGGCCGTCACCGGGCGCGCGGCGTCGGGTCGTACCCTGGGCGGGTGACCATCGACCTCGCCGCACCGGGCGCGCTCGCGGCGCGCACCGTCGAGATCGACGACCCCGGCGACCTCTTCTCCCTCATCCCCGCCGACGGCATCTCATGGGTGCGTCGCGGCGAGGGCATGGTGGCCTGGGGCGAGGTCGCGCGCTGGTCCGGCGGCGGCCCCGGCCGGGTGGACGATGCGGCGACCTGGTGGCGTCGCCTGGCCCGCCACGCGCAGGTGCGCGACGACGTCAGGCTGCGCGGCACGGGCCTCGTCGCGTTCGGCTCCTTCGCCTTCGGCGACGCCTCCTCGGCGGGCGGCGCGCTCGTCGTGCCGCGCTGGGTCGTGGGCGTGGCCGAGGGCCGGGCGTGGCTCACCCGCATCGGACGGGGGGCCGACCGCGCCGACGCCGGGGAGCCCACGCTCGCCGAGGCGACGGCGGGCCGTGCCCCCGTCAGCGCGCTGCCCGCCGTCACGCTCGACGCGGGCGACGAGGAGGCATGGAGCGCGGCCGTCGAGCAGGCGGTGGAGCGGATCGCTCGCGGGGACCTCGACAAGGTGGTGCTCGCGCGCGCCGTCGAGGGCCAGGCCGACGGCCCCGTCGACGTGCGCGCCGTCCTCGCTCCCCTGGCCACGGCGTTCGAGTCGTGCTGGGCGTTCCACGTGGACGGACTGCTGGGCGCGACGCCCGAGCTGCTCGTGCGCGTCGACCACGGCCTCGTGACCTCGCGCGTGCTCGCGGGCACCATCCGCATGACGGGGGACGACATGGGCGACCTGGCGCGGGCAGGGGCGCTGGCTCGCTCGTCCAAGGACCGCGAGGAGCACGCCTATGCCGTGCGCTCGGTGACCCAGGTGCTCGCGGCGCACTGCGCCTCGGTCAACGTGCCGGACGAGCCCTCCGTGCTGCACCTGCCGAATGTCATGCACCTCGCGACCGACGTGACGGGTGTGCTGTCCCACGCGGCGTCCTCGCTCGAGCTCGTGCGCGAGCTGCACCCCAGCGCCGCCGTGTGCGGCACCCCTACGCTCGCCGCCGGCCGGCTCATCGACGAGCTGGAGCATCTGGACCGAGGGCGCTACGCCGGCCCCGTGGGATGGATCGACGCGGCGGGCGACGGCGAGTGGTGCATCGCGCTGCGGTGCGCAGAGGTGCCCCGCACGCCGACCCCTCGGCTGCGGCTGTTCGCCGGCTGCGGCATCGTCGCGGCATCGGACCCGCGCTCGGAGTGGCTGGAGTCGGAGGCCAAGCTGGAGCCGATGCGCCGCGCCTTCGGCGCGGCCTGACGCGCGCGTCTAGAGCTTCGCCTCGATCACGCTCAGCGCGGTGACCGGCTCGCGCAGCGCCGCCGTCAGCGCGGCGAGCGACGTCACCCGCTGGTGCATCACGCCGTAGCCCGCGCTGATCGCGCCGATGTCCGAGGCGTGAGGCGTCGTGAACACCCGCTCGAACTGCTCGGCCGGCGCAGCGGCGTGCTCCAGGGCGCGGAAGATCGTGCCGCCGCCGTCGTTGACGACGACGATGCGCACGGGCGGCCGCTGCTCGTACCGTCCGATGAGGAGGCCTCCGGCATCGTGCAGGAAGGTCAGGTCTCCCATGAGCGCGGTGACCGGCCTTCCCGTCGCCAGGGCGATGCCGAGCGCCGTCGACACCGTCCCGTCGATGCCCGCGAGACCGCGGTTCGCGGTGAGCACCGGGGCCTGGCCCGGCGTCCACACAGGGGCGACGTGGTCGGCCGCGCGGATGGGGCCAGAGGAGCCCAGGATCATGAGATCGCCCGGGGCGAGCGAGCCGATGACGGCCGCGGCGATGCTGTGGGGGTCCCAGCGGTCGGTGCGCGGCGCGGCCTGCGCCGCGAGGGAGCGCCACCGGTCGAGCCATGCCGATGCCTCGTCGTCCTCCGCGTCGGCGGGCGCTCCGGCGGGGACGAGCCACTCGTCGGGCACGCGCGCGAGGACGCGCTCGGCATGCCGCGGGGCCTCCCGCCAGCGCGCGCCGTGGGCGGCGACGAACAGCTGCGGGGCGGCGTCGACGAGCCGCGTGATGGGGCGCGAGAGCGTGGGACGTCCCACGACCACCACGAGGTGGGCCTGGCGCGCGAGCTCCTGCCCCTCCTGGGTGCGCAGGAGCGGCACGTACGCGCCGATCGCGTTGGGACCGCTGCGCGCGCCGGAGGTCGGCTCCGCGAGGAGCGGCCAGCCGTGCGCCTCGGCGACGCGACGGGCCGCGTCGCCCGCGCCGTCCCCCGCGATGACGATCCCCTTGCGCACGGCGGGCAGCGGCTTGGGCGAGGGACCGGAGCTCCGGAACATCGTGCGGGTGCGCTCGAACAGGCGCGGCTCGGCGGCCGAGACGTCGGGCCACGGGCCGCCGTCGTTGTCGAGCGGGTCGCGGAACTCGATGTTGACGTGGACGGGCCCGGGCGCTGCGGCCATGTCGTCGCGCTCGGGCTCGCCCTGGGCGAAGCGCACGGCGCGCGTCGCGATGCGGCTCGCACGGCCGCCCTTCTCCTCGGGCTCGGGCGCGGACACGTCGAAGGAGTGGCGCACGAAGGTGCCGAAGATGCCCACCTGGTCGGTGGTCTGGTTGGCGCCGATGCCGCGCAGCTCGCCGGGGCGGTCCGCCGTGAGGAGCAGGAGCGGCAGCCCGCTGTGGTGCGCTTCCATGACGGCGGGCATGAGGTTGCCGACGGCCGTGCCCGACGTGGTGACGACCGCGACCGGGCGCGGCCTGCCCTCGAGGGCGCGGCCGCGAGCGAGGCCCACGGCGAGGAAGCCGGCCGAGCGCTCGTCGATGCGCACGTGCAGGCTCACGGACGGGGCGCCCAGCGGCGGGGCGTCCGATGCGGCCTCCGCGAGCGCGTGCGCGAGCGGCCCGGAACGGGAGCCGGGGCACAGGACGAAGTCCTCGACGCCGTGGGCGGCGAGGGCCGCGACGAGCTCCCGTGCGAAGCCGATGGCCGGGCGCGCCGTGGACTGGCTGGCGCGCTTCATGCCATCACCTCGAGCGGCCGAGGCGACAGGCGGCCGTCGCGAGGGATGAGAGGGCGGGCGACCGTGTCGGCGGCGAGCAGCGCTCCCGTGCCCAGCCCGTGGGCATGGGTCTGCTCCGGAAGCGCGAGCGCGAGCGCCAGCCCTGCTGCCAGTCCCACCGATGACTCCATCGCGCTCGACACGACTACAGGACGTGCCGCGCGCTCGGCGAGTTCCAGACAGGCGCGCACGCCGCCGAGCGGCGCGGCCTTGAGGACGACGATGTCCGCGGCGTCGAGCCGCAGCACGTCGTCCACGTCGCCGGGGATGCGCACGGACTCGTCGGCGGCGATCGGCACGGGAGTGCGGCGACGCAGCGTCGCGAGCTCCTCGACGGACGCGCACGGCTGCTCGGCGTACTCGAGTCCTCCCAGCCCGGCGTCGCGCACGGCGGCGTCGAGCTCGCGCAGCGCACGCTGCGCAACGTCCACGTCCCAGGCTCCGTTCGCGTCGACTCGCACCTTCCCGCCCGGGCCCAGGGCGCGAGCGACCGCCGCGACCCGGGCCACGTCGTCGGCGAGGGAGCTGTCCCGTCCGCCGACCTTGACCTTGGCCGTGCGGCAGCCGTTCGCGAGCGCATGGGCCGGGGCGGCATCGGGCGCGACCTCGGGGACGATGCTGTTGACCTCCACGGACGCGTGGACGGGAGCGGGCCAGTCCCCGCGCGCGGCCTCCATGGCGGCCGCCCACCACCGGCTCGCTCGCTCCGGCGTGTAGTCGGGGAAGGGCGAGTACTCGCCCCACGCCTCGGCGCCGTCCGGGCCGCTCCCGCGCACGAGGACGCCGGAGCGCTCCGTCACGCCCCGGAACCTCGTCGTCAGCGGGATGCGGAACGGACGGAACTCCATGCGCTCAGCCTACGGAGCGCGACCGCACGGCCGCTGGGCGACATCGCGCCCCCGCTAGGCTCCCTTGTATGAGTGCGGTGCCCACCCCTGTGTCGGACCTCATGGACGCGAGCCAGTGGCGCGCGATCGACGGCTTCCCGGACGGCGACATCACGTACCACCGCTGGGTCGAGCGCGGGCCGCACGGCGAGCGCGACCTGCCGGCCGTGCGCATCGCCTTCAACCGCCCGGAGGTGCGCAACGCCTTCCGCCCGCAGACCGTCGACGAGCTCTACCGCGCGATCGACCACGCCCGCCAGACCACCGACGTCGCGGCGATCATCCTCACGGGCAACGGCCCGGCGGCCGACGGCGTGCACGCGTTCTGCTCGGGCGGCGACCAGCGCATCCGCGGCAAGGACGGGTACCTCTACGAGGGATCGGCCAAGGACGCCCCCGCCTACGGCGGCCGCCTGCACATCCTCGAGGTGCAGCGCCTCATGCGCACGTCCCCCAAGGTCGTCATCGCCGCGGTCAACGGCTGGGCGGCCGGCGGCGGGCACTCTCTCCACGTCGTCGCGGACCTGTCGATCGCGAGCCGCGAGCATGCGCGCTTCAAGCAGACGGACGCCAACGTGGGCTCCTTCGACGCCGGCTACGGCTCCGCGCTGCTCGCCCGCCAGGTGGGAGACAAGCGGGCGCGCGAGATCTTCTTCCTGGCCCGCGAGTACTCCGCCGAGGACGCCGAGCGCTGGGGCGCGGTCAACGAGGCCGTGCCGCATGAGGAGCTCGAGTCCCGCGCCCTCGAGTACGCGCGCATCATCGCGTCCAAGTCGCCGCAGGCGATCCGCATGCTGAAGTTCGCGTTCAACCTCGCCGACGACGGCCTGGCGGGCCAGCAGGTGTTCGCGGGCGAGGCGACGCGGCTCGCGTACATGACGGAAGAGGCGCAGGAGGGACGGGACGCGTTCCTCGAGCGCCGGGAGCCGGACTGGAGCCGCTTCCCCTACGCGTACTGACGGGAAGCGACGGCGTCGGCGCGCGGGCCCGGGATCAGCTGAAGTTCGCGTACGTGCCGGAGACGCCCGCGTTGGGCACGAGCTCGACCCACGTGGTGCCCGGCGCGAGCTGCACCGGCTGGCCGTCCTCGGTCGTGATGACGTACGGCGCGGTGCGGTCGGCCTTGCTCCACCGGATGGGGATGTACTTGCCGCCCGTGGCGACGTAGCCCGGGGCATCGCTGACGATCATCTCCGACACCGGCAGGCTGAAATTCGTGTAGACGCGCACGTGAAGCACCACCACGTTGGCAGCGGACAGGCGCGTCCCCTCGTCGCTCACGTGCGGCTCGCCGAACTCGTTGCGCAGCCACGTGCCGCTCGCCTCGTCCCAGTCCCAGCTGGGCTCGCCGTAGCGCGAGAAGCGCAGGTCGATGCGCGTGGCGGGGGTGCCGTAGAGCGCGGCGGTCGCCGCCTCGGCCGGATAGGCGAAGGCGAACTGCGGCTCGGGAGCGGTGAAGTCGGTCGACTGGGCGAGGATGTCCGCCATCCGGATGTGGAGGTTGTACGGCGCGACCTTGCCCTTGATGCGGACGAAGCCCTTGCTGCCCAGGTCCTCCGCGAGAAGGAACTGGCCCGAGCGGCGCGCGACGTCCATGACGGAGCGGTTGGCGCCCGAGAACACGAGCGGGCCGCCCAGGCTGCCGATGATGTTCGGGTCCATCTCGCGCATGGAGCGGATGGGGCCCACGGTCTCGGGGATCCGCGAGTGGAAGACGGCGATGAAGCGCGGGATGCCCGCCTCCACGTACTCCTCGAAGACGATGTCCGCGTGCTCGAGGCTGTGCTGCGGGCGCGCCTTGGAGTCGTTGGGGACCTTCACCGCCACGGCGGGGATGGCGAGCTCCTCCGGCGAGGCGGTCGACGCGTCGAGGCCCGTGAGCGGCCACGCGATCTGAGGGCGCGGGTCCTCCGGAGGCTCGGGGGCGTAGGTCTTCTCCGCGGGCGGCGATGCGGTGTACGTGACCTTCGCGGGAGTGATCTCGACCGGCGCGCATGCGGCCAGGCCCAGGGCGACGAGGACGGCGGTGGCGGAGAGGATCCCCCTGGCGGCGCGCATGGGGGAATTCTAGGGCCGCACCTAGGCTGGAGCCGTGGAATGGGGCCGACTCGCGGAGGATGCCGAGCGCGCCGTGGCCGACGTCCTCGCCGGCCGCGCGGCCGGCCTCGCCGTCGCGACATCGGGCTCCACGGGCGCGCCGCGCGAGGTCCTCCTGCCCCGCGAGGCGATCACGGCGTCGGCGCGCGCCACGGAGCAGGCCCTCGGAGGACCCGGCGCGTGGCTCCTCGCCCTGCCGTCGGATCGCATCGCCGGCGCGATGGTCATCGCCCGCGCGATGCTCGCGGACGCCCCGCTCGTGCGCATGGCGTCGGGGCCGTTCACACCGGCGGCCTTCGCCGATGCGGCGGCGCGCCTCCCCGGCGACGGCAGGCGCTGCGTCTCGCTCGTGCCCACCCAGCTGCACCGGCTGCTCGAGTCCGCGACGGGCCGCGACGCTCTCGCCTGCTTCGACGCCGTGCTCGTGGGAGGCGCCGCGCTGCGGCGCGCAGACGTCCCGCCCAACGTCGTCGTCACGTACGGCGCCACGGAGACGTGCGGCGGCTGCGTCTACGACGGCTCTCCCCTGCCCGGGACGCGCGTCGAGATCGTCGACGGGCTCATCCGCATCGCCGGGCCGTCGCTCGCTATCGGCTACTCCGACGGCGAGAACTCCCGGTTGCCCGTCGTCGGCGGCACACGCTGGTTCCTCACGAGCGACCTGGGCGAGGTCGTCGACGGCCGGCTGCGGGTCCTCGGCCGCGCAGACGACGTCATCGTCACGGGCGGCGTGAAGGTCGCCCCGGCGCCGGTCGAGGAGGCCGTCGCCGCCCTGCCCTGGGTGGAGGAGGCGATCGTCGTGGGCGTGCCCGATGCGGAGTGGGGCGAGGCCGTCGTGGCCGTCGTGGCGCTCGCGCCGGGAGGCGCCCCGGCTCCGTGGAGCAGCGTCCGCGAGCAGCTCGCCGCGACGCTGCCGCGCACCCATGTGCCGCGTGCCGCGGTGATCGCGGATGTGCTCCCGCGGCTCGAGTCAGGCAAGATCGATCGGGCGAAGGCGCGCGCCCTCGCCGCCCAGGCCGTCGCTGAACGAGGAGAACCATGGCCGACCTGAACGATTGGATCGCCGGAGCGCGTCCGCGCACCCTGTGGACGTCGGTGAGCCCGGTGGCGGTGGGCACGGCGTCGGCGGCGGCGATCGGCGGCTTCGACCTGCAGGCCGCGCTCGTGGCGCTCGGCGTCGCGTTCGCGCTCCAGATCGCCTCCAACTACGCCAACGACTACGCCGACGGCGTGCGCGGCACGGACATGAACCGCCTCGGCCCGGAGCGCCTCGTCGCATCCGGCCGCGCGACCCCGACCGAGGTCAAGCGGGCGGCCTACACGTCCTTCGGCGTCGCGGTGTTCCTGGGCCTGTACTTGGTGCTCATCTCCGCGCAGCTGTGGCTCCTGATCGTGGGCGCGGCGGCGATCGCCGCCGCGTGGATGTACACCGCGTCGTCACGGCCGTACGGCTACGCGGGGTGGGGCGAGGCGAGCGTGTTCGTGTTCTTCGGCCCGGTGGCGGTGCTCGGCACCATGCTCACGCAGGCCGGCGAGATCCGGTGGTGGGCCGTGCTGGCCTCGTGCGGCGTGGGGCTGTGGGCGTGCGCGCTGCTGCTCGTCAACAACATCCGCGACATCGAGGGCGACGCCCTCGCCGGCAAGAGGACCCTGGCGGTGCGCCTGGGCGACTATCGCTCGCGGCAGCTGTTCGCCGCGTTCGTGACGCTGCCGGTGATCCTCGCCGTGCTCGTGGGCCTCGCGCACCCGTGGGCGCTGCTCGCGGTGCTGACCGCGGCGCCGAGCCTCTTCCTCGCGATCGGCATGCGCCTGGGTCCCCAAGGGCTCGCGCTGCGTCCGTTCTTCAACAGCGTGAGCGTCGTGGGCCTCGCGTATGGCCTGCTGCTCGCGCTCGGCATCGCGCTGTAGGCGCGAGCCCGATGCTCCGGGCGCACGGGATCCGGCCGTCGCCTAGCGCGAGCCCTCGCCCGTCTCGGCGTGTCCGGCCGACTCGTCGATCTCTGCGTCCTCGACCTCGGCATCGGCCTCGACGCCCTTGCGGCTGCGCGTGATCCAGCCGTCCATCTGCTCCATCGCCTTGCGCCGCAGCCCGGGGAAGGCGATGTAGCTCAGCGCCCACGCCACGACGAACGCGACGAGCACCGCGAAGACGTCGAACCATCGCAGCAGCCACAGCAGCGCGAAGACGGCGAGGAAGATGGCGGTGCGGACGAGCCAGTAGAGGACCACGTGCATGAGGTCCAAACTACCCGCGCGCTACCATGCCCCAATGCTGCGTCTGCTCCTCGGCCTCGGATACATCGCCCTGACGGTGTACGCGATCGCGGATGTCGCCCAGCATCCGGATCCCAAGCCCTTCGGCCTGCCGCGCTGGCTGTGGATAGCCACGATCATCGTGGTGCCGTTTCTCGGCGCGATCGCGTGGCTCGTGATCAAGTTCGTCGGCAACGCCGACGCCGGCTCGTCCCGCCGCAAGCCCGTCGCCCCTGACGACGACCCGGAGTACCTGGCGTGGCTCGAGCAGCAGCGGCGCCGCAAGGAGCGGGAGCACGGCTCCGAGTGAGCCGAGGTCAGCCTCGGGGAGCTCCGGGGGCACGGGCCCGTGCGCCAGGCATCGCGGGTCGCCCGCAGCCGGCGACGTGATGGGTCAGGACCGCAGCCCGTACAGCCGCTCCAGCTGCGCGCCGACGACCTCGGGCTCGAACGCGCGGATGCGCTCCTGCTGGCGGGCGTGGAGCCGCTCGCGCAGCGCCGGGTCGCGCACGAGCTCCGCGAGCTTCGCCGCGAAGGCGGACGGGTCGCGCGGGTCCACCATCGCCTCGGGATCGCCCATGGTCCACGCGTAGCCGTGGTTGTCGCCGGCGATCACGACGCCGGAGCCTGCGGCCATCGCCTCGACGAGGACGACGCCGAAGCTCTCGCCGCCCGTCGCCGGGAAGACGGCGATGTCCGCGGCGGCGAGGTAGCCGGGCTTGTCCTTGTCGGCGATGAAGCCGTCGAGCGTGACGACGTCCCCCAGTCGCTCGCGCTCGATGAGCTCGCGCGCCTTCTCGTCGAGCGGGCCCCGGCCGCCGATGCGGACGAGGACGCCGTCGCGGACGTCGGCAGGGAGCGCGGCCACGGCCTCGATGAGCTCGAGCACTCCCTTGCGGTCCACGAGCCGGCCGAGGAACGCGATGACCGTGCGGCCCCCTGCATCGGCCTGCCATGGACGGCGCGTCGCCTGCTTGCGCATCCTGGCAACGTCGATGGGGCTGGGGATCGCCTCCGCGTCCATGCCGTAGACCATCGTCACCAGCCGTGCCGCAGGCCCCGACAGCCCGCAGAAGGCGTCGAAGCGACGCACGTTGCGGCGCATCGCGCGGGCGAGCACGCGGATGCCGGCATAGGAGAAGCGCGAGTCGGGCAGGATGACGAAGGTGCCTACGATGCGCACGGCGTCGCCGAGGACGCGCCGGGCCTCACGCACCACCCGGCCCGCGAGCAGCGGCGAGTGGGGCGACATCACGTGGATCACGTCGTAGCGCTCGCGCGCGAGCAACGCGCGGATGTCGCGGCGCGGGGCAGGGCACGGGGTGCGCAGCCAGTTGCCGTTGAAGGACACGCCCACGTTGTTCGTGAGCGAGTGGACGGCGCTCACGCCGTTCGGCGGATCGCCGGCCTCGCCGGAGCAGATGACGTGGACGGTGTGCCCCTGCGAGCCCAGGTACGCGGCCATCGAGCGCGCGTACTCCTGGACGCCGTCGGGCCGGGCGAGCGCGTCGTCGAGGACGATCGCGATCTTCATGGTCGGGTCAGCTCACCTCTGCATACGAGTGGAGGCCCTGGAACAGGGTGTTGACGATCGTGAAGTTCATGATGACGGCGACGTACGCGGAGATGGCGAGCCATGCGGCCTTGCGGCCGCTCCAGCCCTGGGTGGTCCGGGCGTGCAGGTAGGCGGCGTAGAGGACCCAGATGACGAAGGTCCAGACCTCCTTGGGGTCCCAGCCCCAGTAGCGGCCCCACGCGTGCTCGGCCCAGATCGCGCCCGCGACGAGCGTGAATGTCCACAGCACGAAGCCCACCGCGTTGAGGCGGAAGGCGAGCGCCTCGAGGCTTGTCGCCGAGGGCACGGCCTCGAGCCAGCGGAAGGGTCCGCCGGCAAGCGCGCCCGTGCCCTGGTCCCGACCGGAGCGCAGCAGCTGGAGGACGGTCGCCACCGCGGCGACGGTGAAGACGCCCGTGGAGATGACGGCGATGGAGACGTGGATGACGAGCCAGAAGCTCTGGAGCGCGGGCTGCAGGCCGGTCGCCTCGCGGTACAGGACCGTCAGCGCGAGGCCGAGCGCGATGGTCGCAAGCGCCGTCACGCCGGGCGCGAGGTACGCGATGTCGCGGACGCGCTGGAGGACGAGGAAGACGACCACGGCGACCCATGCGCCCGAGATCGTGAACTCGTACATGTTCGACCACGGCACGTGGCCGGCGTCGATGCCGCGGGCGATCACGCCCACGCCGTGCAGCACGGCTCCCACGAGCGTCGCGGCGCGTCCGATGCCGAGCGCCTTGCGGGCGACGACGCTCGGACCGGCGGGGGCGTCGGCCGGCGTGGCGACGCTCGTCGCGAGGGCTGCCGCGGCGGGGGCGGCGCCCACCTCGGCGAGCTCGCGCTTGGCGGCGACCTTCGCATCGGCGATGCGGCCGAGCCGCACGGAGTACGCGACCATCGCGATGGCATAGAGGACCGTGGCGGTCCACAGGGAGAAGACGCTTGCGGCGGCGGGATCCATCAGTCCTCCGAGGCTTTGTCGTCGCCGTCTGCGGGTGCCCGGCCCGCGACGGCGGCCATCACGCGGTCGAGCTCGCGGGAGGCCGCGGAATCGTGCGCGGGGGCGAGCACGGCTCCGGAGACGAGTGTAACCGCGCTGGTGCCGGGCCCGGGGGTCAGGTGCAGCCAGATGCGACGGCGCGAGCCGAACAGCGAGATCGCGATGCCGACGAATGCTCCCGCCGATGCGGCGAGCAGCCACGGCAGGGAGGGGTCCGCGCGCAGGTCCACGGCGATGAAGCGCGGCAGGCTCTCCCAGGTGATCGTGCCCAGCCCCTGCGGCAGGTCGACGGTCTCGCCGGGACGGATGGCGAGCGTCGCCGGCTCGCCCGCCTCGTCGAGCACGGGCGTGAGCTCCGTCATGTCCAGGCGGTAGACGTTCTGCGGGACGCCGTCGTCCAGGCCGAGGTCGCCGGTGTAGACGAAGAACACGATGACCGGGTCGAGCGGCTGCGGCCAGGCGGAGGCGAGGCCGCCGTCGGCCGTCTCGACGACTGTCGGCAGGAGGGTGCCTGCCAGGCCGATCTGCGGCCCGCTCGTGACGTCGGGGACCTTCACGACGCCGGTGGACGTGTAGACGGAGTCCTGCGGCAGGAAGGGCACCGCGCCGGAGAAGGCGACCTCGCCGTCGGCGTCGGTGATGGTGAAGCGGGGCGCGAAGCCGTTGCCCTGCAGGTAGATCTTGCCGCCCGCCACCTGGAGCGGGCGGTTGACCTCGATCGCCGCGGGACGCGACTGGCCGTCCGGCTCGGTGAGCGTGACGTTGGCGCGGAAGTGCGAGGGGCGGCCGTCGCCGTAGAACTCGGAGTCGAGCGCGTCGAGGCGCAGCGTGAACGGCTCGAGCGAGCCGGGGTCGAAGAAGCGACCGGCCTCGTAGGTGTCGTAGTCGACGACGGCGTTCGTGAACGTCGAGCCCTCGGTGATGACGGCCTGGCCGCGGTAGGTCAGCAGGCTGCCCGCCGCGACGGCGAGCAGCACCGCCACGAGCGAGAGGTGGAACAGCAGGTTGCCGAACTCGCGGACATGGCCCTTCTCGCCGGCGATGGCGACGGCGGTACCGCGCTCGTCGACGCGGACGCGGTGGCCGTCCAGCAGGCCCGCCCAGCCCTGGCGCGGTCGCAGCGCGTGCCGGGCGCGGCGCACCGCCTCCTCGAGCGGGACCTGGGCCGTCTCCTCCACCGGCTCGTAACGCTTGAGGGAGCTCGGCGCCGCGGCCGGCTCGGCGCGCATGGCCCGGAAGTGGGCGACCGAGCGCGGCACGATGCAGCCCACGAGCGAGGCGAACAGCAGGAGGTAGATCGCCGTGAACCAGGCGGAGCCGAAGACGTCGAGCAGCCCGATCGCATCGGCGATCTCGCCCCAGGCGCCGTTGTCCTGGATGAACTGGCGCGTGGCCGCCGCGTCCTGGGGCCACTGCGGCAGGACTGAGCCGGGGATCGCGGCCAGGCCCAGGAGCAGGAGCAGGACCAGGGCCAGGCGCATCGACGTCACCTGCCGCCAGCCCCAGCGCAGCCAGCCGCGCCAGCCCAGGCGCGGGCCGTCGGCGATCGCGTAGTTGTCGACGCTGAAGCGGCGCGGGGCGCCGATCTCCTCCAGGCCCTCGATGTCGCTCATACCGCCACCCAGAAGCCGTCGATCCAGCCCTGCAGCAGGCCGGTCGCGCGCGACCACAGGCCGGTCACGAGGAGCGCGCCGAGCACCACCAGGAGCGCCCCGCCCAGGCGCATGAGCAGCAGCCGATGGCGGCGCAGCCAGCCCAGGACGGCGCCGGAGCGCTCCATGAACAGCGCGAGCAGGATGAAGGGCAGGCCCAGTCCGAGCGAGTACGCGACCGCGAGCGCGACTCCGCGGCCCTGGGTCGCCTCGGTGAGGCCGAGCGTGTAGACCGCGGACAGCGTGGGGCCGATGCACGGGGTCCAGCCCAGGCCGAACGCGAGGCCCAGGAGCGGCGCGCCGGCCAGGCCCGCCCGTGGGCTGACGTGGAGGCGGCGCTCGGCCTGCATGAAGGGGATCGCCCCCATGAAGACGAAGCCGAGCACGATGATGAAGACGCCCAGGATGCGGGTGATGATGTCGATGTGCGGCTGCAGCTGGGCGCCGAGCGCGCCGAACGCGATGCCGAGGACCACGAACACGCTCGCGAACCCCAGCACGAACAGGAGCGCCCCGAGCACGAGCCGAGGGCGCGAGGCCCTTCCCGTCGCCCCTGCCCCTGCCATGCCGGAGACGTAGCCGAGGTAGCCGGGCACGAGCGGCACGACGCACGGGCTCGCGAAGGACACGAGGCCGGCGACGAGCGACACGGCGAGCGCGGCGACGAGCGAGCCGCTCAGCGCCGTCTGGGCGAAGTCGCCTCCCAGTCCGGTGACGATCACGGCCGCCTACGCATCCGCCTGGGCGCTGTCGACGAGCGCCTTGAGAGTCGAGGGCTCCACGCGGCCCACCGTGCGGGCGGCGACGTAGCCCTCGGCATCGAGGATGAGCGCGGTGGGCACGGCGTTGATCGCGACGAGGCCCTGGAGGGCGGCGACCGCCCGGCCGTCGGCGTCGTCGATGCTCGGGTAGGTGATGCCGAAGCCGCGCTCGAAGGCCTGCGCCGTGCCGGCGTCGTCCTCCACGTTGATGCCGATGACGGAGACCCCCTCGAGCGCGTCGAGCGCCACGAGGTCGGGAGCCTCGGCGCGACAGGGCGGGCACGCGGCGTACCACGTCGTGAGGACGACGACCTCGCCGCGGTAGTCGGCGAGGCTCACCTGGCTGCCGTCGTAGGAGGTGCCGGTGAGCTCGAGCGGCCCGGGGCGCTTGCCGGGGCCCCACTCGGTCACGGCGCCGTCGCCGGAGACGTATCCGGGAGAGTCGGCCGGGCTGCCCGGGGCGCAGGAGACGAGGGTCAGCACGATCGCGACGACGATCGCGGCGAGCACGACGAGCCGGGCGCCTCGTCTCATCGGGGCACCTCGACGTGGGCGGCGGGGGTCGAGTAGTGGACCGCCGTCGCGGTGCCGTCGGCGTCGACGTCGAAGGCGGTGACAGAGGCGAGCGCGCACTCGCGCGAGCGCGGGTCGTGCAGCAGGGACCGGCGCTCGAAGACGCAGCGGGCGACCCAGATGGGCAGCTGGTGGCTCACCAGCACGGTGTCCTTGTCCGGCGTCGCGGCCGCGGCATCGCGGATCGCCGCCCACATGCGCTCGGCCTGCTCCTTGTAGGGCTCTCCCCACGACGGGCGCCACGGGTTGCGCAGCCGCCACCAGTTGCGCGGGTGGATGAAGTCCTTGGGCCCGGACTGGAGCGGCGAGCCCTCCCACAGGTTCCACGCCTCGATGAGGCGCTCGTCCGTGTCGACGCTCAGCCCGAACGCGGCGGCGATGGGGGCGGCGGTCTCCTGCGCGCGCTGGAGCGGGGACGCGACCACGCGGCCCACGGGCACGCCGTCGGCGGCGAAGCGGCGCGCGACGGCCTCGGCCATCTCGCGGCCGGCGTCGCTCAGCCGGAAGTTCTCGAGGCGGCCGTAGAGGACCTTGTCCGGGTTGTGGACATGGCCGTGGCGCACGAGGTGGATCCGGGGCATGCGTCCATTGTCTCCGCTCGGGCAGGTGAAAGCGTCCTCCGGTCGCTCACGAGGCCCTGCCGGGGCATCGGCGAGCGCACTGGCACGGCCCTCAGCCGGTCAGCGCGTCGCGCACCGCCTCGGGGCTGATGCGCCAGAAGCCGACCACCTCGCCGTCGACCAGGACCACGGGCACCTCGTCGCTGAAGCGCTCGCGCAGGGAGGGATCGGAGTCCACGTCGACCACCTGGAACGGCTCGCCGACGTCGTCGCACACATCGGCCACGACGCCGAGTGCGTCCGTGCACAGATGGCAGCCCTCTCGGATGAGGACCTGCACTCTTCCGCTCATGGACTCACGATATCCCTGCTTAGGCCAGGGGCCCATGGGTCGGTAGGGTGGACACATGGCACGCGAGGCGCAGGGCGTGGCCCGCGTCGCGGCCTTCTTCGACGTGGACAACACGGTCATCAGGGGCGCGAGCGCGTTCCACATCGCGCGCGGGCTGCGACAGCGCGGCTACTTCCGCACGCGTGACATCCTGCGATTCGCCTGGGAGCAGGCCAAGTACCTCATCTTCGGCGAGAGCGACGAGCAGACCAGGGCCCTGCGCAACGAGGCCCTGTCGATCATCAAGGGGTGGTCGGTCGCGGAGATGGCGGCCATCGCGGAGGAGGTCTACGACGAGCTCCTCGCCATGCGCATCTTCCCGGGCACCAAGGCGCTCATCGACGAACACCTGGCCCAGGGCCACGAGGTGTGGTTCGTGACGGCCTCTCCCGTGGAGATCGGCCGCCTGGTGGCCCGACGCCTGGGCGTGACGGGCGCGCTCGGCACCGTGGCCGAGCAGGAGGGCGGGTACTACACGGGCCGCCTCGAGGGGGAGATGCTCCACAAGGAGCACAAGGCGGTCGCGGTCCGCAGGCTCGCAGACGAGACTGGGCTGGACCTCGAGCGCTCCTACGCCTACGGCGACTCCCTCAACGACGCGGCGATGCTCTCCGCGGTCGGCAACCCGTGCGCGATCAACCCGGACCGCCGGCTGCGTCGCCTGGCCAGGCTCAACGGCTGGCCGATCAAGGACTTCCGCGGCCGCAACGGAGACGGCCGGCGCGGCATCGTGCGAGCGTCGTTCACCGGCCTCGTGTGGGTGACGCTCGGCATCCTGCGCGGCGTCAAGAAGGCGTTGCTCAAGCCCTTCCGGCGCCGCCGCGACGACGAAGCCGCCACCTGAGCGCGAGCGCGGCCGTCGCGACGAGCAGCAACGTCGCCGCCCACGCCGAGGCCGTCGACGTCGCATCGGCGAGCGCGGGGGCGTCGAAGAGCCATGGCGGCGGACACGCGCGGCGCACGTTGCCAGGGCACACCGCGAGCAGCTCGGCGCCGAACTCCTGCGCGCCGCTCGCACCGGGCACGATGCCGAAGTCGGCGGACGTCAGCAGGACGATCGCCACGGCCACGGCCCCGCCGACGATGCCCGCTATGCGCCACACGCGGTCGCTGCGCAGCCACACGAGCCAGCCGATGCCGGCGCCCAGCGCCAGCCATCCGAGCGTGAGCGTCGGCCACACGGTCGCCGCGACCGCTCCCGCCACGGCGTCGCCGACGCCGTCGTGAGGCGCCCGCAGGCGTGCGGCGTGGATGCCGGAGAGCTCGAAGAAGGACGGCAGCGGGATCGCGATGCACACGGACACGAGGCCGATGTACGCACGACGCAAGGCGGTGGCGATGCGCCGCGCGCGCAGGGCCGACGCCGGCTCGACGGACACCGGCACGGCTGGCTCGGCCCGGGCGACGGGAATCCGACGGGCGCGCAGGACCAGGCGACGCCCGGCCTCGGCCAGGACCACCGCAGCCCACACGAGCGAGGTGAGCGCGCCGACCATGACGGCTCCCAGGAGCATGATCGCGAGCAGGCCCGAGGGCGCGTGGTCGAGCCACGCCTTGTCCCACGCGGCGCCGAGCGGCAGCCAGACGGTCACGGCGGTCGCGCCGGCGATGGCGGCCAAGAGCCACAGGC
>QGUM02000091.1:0-7575 GCA_003242455.2 Actinomycetes bacterium | reverse complement strand
GCGTCACGCGCGCCCGGCCGTCGTTCGCGACGAGCCGGGCGCGCTGCTGTGGGGGGCGCGCTGCTGTGGGGGGCGCGTTGCTGTGGGGGGCGCGCTGCTGTGGGGGCGCGCTGCTGTGCAGGCGCGCCGCGGAGCAGGCCCCGCGCCCGAGGTCGCTCCCTGAGCGATGCGCGGGCGCACCACGCGGCCGGTGGCCGCGCCCGCCCGCTACCTGACATCATCGACGTGGCGCCCGACGCGCCGGAGAGGACATCGTGACCGCGCTCATCATCGGCCTGGGAAACCCAGGCGACGAGTACGCGACGACGCGCCACAACGCGGGCTTCATGGTCGCCGACGAGCTGGCGACGCGCGCGGGCGCGAAGTTCGGCGTCGACAAGCGATCGCGCGCGCTCACGGCGTCGATGCGCCTGGGCGGGCCGGGCGCGGACGGCATCCCCATCGTCGTGGGCAAGCCGATGTCGTACATGAACCGCTCGGGCGGCCCCACGTCGACCCTCGCCAAGTACTACGGGGTCGCTCCCACGGACATCGTCGTCATCCACGACGATCTCGACCTGCCGTTCGGCACCATCCGCCTCAAGCGCGGCGGCGGCTCCGGCGGGCACAACGGCCTCAAGGACCTCGCCAAGGCGCTCGGCGGACCCGACTTCATCCGGGTGAGGGTCGGCATCGGGCGTCCGCCCGACCGCCAGGACCCGGCCGACTTCGTCCTCAGGCCCTTCTCCGCCGCGGAGCGCAAGGAGCTCGACCTCATCGTCTCCGAGGCGGCCGATGCCGTCCTGGACGTCCTCGCCGTGGGTCTGGAGGCGGCGCAGCAGAAGTGGCATTCGCCCTCCTAGGAGCGCCAGCAGTGGACAGGCGCGCGGGGGCCATGCTTACGATCGGCCCAGCGCACCGATGCGCGTCCGCAGGCGGACGCCGGCGGAAGCGCAGGCAGCCACACGCGAGGAGGTGCACATTGGTCGAGCCGTCCGGAGCATGGCGAATCCCCGGTGTGGAGCGCGGCTTCTCCGCCGCCCTCTTCGACCTTGACGGCGTCCTCACGCCCACGGCCGCTCTCCACCAGGAGGCGTGGCGGCTGCTCTTCCAGCGCTGGTTCGAGAGCCACGGCATCGTCCCGCCGTACACCGACGACGACTACTTCGAGCATGTGGACGGCAGGCCGCGCTACGACGCGGTGAGGACGGTGCTCGCGTCGCGCGGGGTCGAGATACCGGAAGGCAGCCCCGACGACGAGCCCGGCGCGCAGACCGTGTGCGGCCTGGGCAACCTCAAGGACGCCGACTTCATGGAGGCGCTGCGCACGCGCGGCATCGAGGCGTACGCGGGCTCCGTGGCGCTCCTGGACGTGCTCGCCGCCCTCGACGTGGGCAGCGCCGTCGTGTCGAGCTCGCGCAACGCGATCCCCGTCCTCGAGGCGGCCGGGCTGGGAGAGCGGTTCGGCGTGATCGTGGACGGCATCGTCGCGGAGGACGAGGGCCTGCCGGGCAAGCCTGCGCCGGACACCTTCCTGCATGCCGCCGACCTGTTGCACGTCCCCGCGGCCGATGCCGTGGTCGTCGAGGACGCCCTCTCGGGCGTCGCGGCCGGTCGGGCCGGCGGCTTCGGGCTCGTCGTGGGCGTGGACCGCGGCGCCGGCGCCCGAGACCTCCTCGACGCCGGCGCGGACCTCGTCGTCGACGACCTGGCCCTGCTGGTGGCGCCATGAGGGCGTTCCAGCGCACCGCGGGCGACACCTCGACGCCCGACTACATCGACCGGCTTCGCTTCCCCGCGCACCCGTGGCGCATCATCGAGACCCGCTTCGACATGACCGACCTGGGCACCACGGAGTCTCTGTTCGCGGTGGGCAACGGCTACCTCGGCCTGCGCGGCAACGTCTCCGAGGGCCACGACGCGTACGCCCACGGCACCTTCATCAACGGCTTCCACGAGACCTGGCCCATCCGTCACGCGGAGGAGGCCTACGGCTTCGCGCGCACCGGCCAGACCATGGCGAACGTCCCCGACCCCAAGACGATGCGCCTGTACGTCGACGACGAGCCGCTGCGGCTGTCCACGGCGGACCTCGAGCGCTACGAGCGCGTGCTCGACATGGAGGCCGGCGTCCTCACGCGCGACCTCATCTGGCGCACGCCCGCGGGCAACCGCGTCAAGGTGTCGACCAAGCGGCTCGTGTCCTTCACCCATCGGCACGTGGCGCTGCTGACATACGAGGTGACGCTGCTGGACGGCGCCGCCCCCGTCGCGATCTCCTCGCACCTGATCAACCGCGCCGGCGGGATCGACGAGTACCGCGCGAACCCCACGCCTGACAAGGCCTTCGACCCCCGCCGTGCGGAGCAGCGCGACGAGCGCGTGCTCATCCCGCGCATGCGCGACGGCGACAGCCGGCGTGCGGTGCTGGGCTACGAGTGCGCGAACTCGGGGATGACGATCGCCGTCGCGACCGAGCACGCCTTCGCCTGCGACGCGGAGGTGATCGAGACGGTCGAGGTGCGCGACGACTATGCCAAGCACACCTTCGAGACGAACCTCCTGCCGGGCCAGACCCTCAGCGTGTCCAAGGTGGTGGCGTACCACACCTCGCACTCGGTCCCCCCGCGCGAGCTCGCGGACCGCTGCCATCGCACCCTCAACCGCGTCATCAACGAGGGCGTCGACCGGCTCTTCGACGATCAGCGGACGTGGCTCGCCGACTTCTGGGCCAAGTCGGACGTCGAGGTCGCCTCGGGCGACGAGGGGCTCCAGCAGGCGATCCGCTTCAACCTGTTCCAGCTCGCGCAGGCGGGCGCGCGCGCCGACGGCATGGGCATCCCTGCCAAGGGCGTCACCGGCTCGGGATACGGCGGCCACTACTTCTGGGACACCGAGATCTACGTGGTGCCGTTCTTCGTCTACACGAATCCCGAGGCGGCCCGGAACGCCCTGCGCTTCCGCTACCGCATGCTCCCCTTGGCGCGCCAGCGCGCCGCGGAGCTCGCCCAGCACGGCGCGCTCTACCCGTGGCGCACCATCAACGGCGAGGAGGCATCGGCGTACTACGCGGCAGGCACCGCCCAGTACCACATCGACGCGGACATCGCGTATGCCATCGACAAGTACGTGCGCGCCACCGGCGATGACGACTTCATGGCCCGCGAGGGGGTGGACATCCTCGTGGAGACCGCGCGCATGTGGGCGGACCTGGGCTTCTGGCGCACGGCCAAGGGGGAGAAGCCGTCGTTCCGCATCCACGGCGTGACCGGGCCCGACGAGTACACGACGGTGGTCAACGAGAACCTCTACACGAACGTCATGGCCCGCTTCAACCTGCGCGCGGCGGTCAGGGCGGTGCGGCACCTCGAGGAGCTGTGGCCCGACGAGCACGAGCGGATGGTGGCACGGCTCGGCCTGCAGCCCGAGGAGCTCGTCGAATGGGAGCGGGCGGCCGACGGCATGGCGATCCTGTGGGACGACGCGCTGGGCATCCACCCGCAGGACGCCCTGTTCAACCAGCGCGAGGTGTGGGATCTGGCGAACACGCCCTCGGACAAGCGCCCGCTGCTGCTGCACTTCCACCCGCTCGTCATCTATCGCTTCCAGGTCCTCAAGCAGGCCGATGTGGTCCTCGCCCTGTTCCTCCAGGGCGACGAGTTCACGCCCGAGGAGAAGAAGGCCGACTTCGACTACTACGACCCGATCACCACCGGCGACTCGACGCTCTCGGGCGCCGTGCAGGCGATCATCGCAGCGGAGGTCGGCTACCACGAGCTGGCCCTGCGCTACTTCTGGGACAGCGTCTTCATGGACCTGGGCGACCTGCACGGCAACACGTCGGAGGGCATCCACGTGGCATGCGCGGGAGGAGTGTGGGCCGCGCTCGTGCACGGCTTCGGCGGCCTGCGTGATCACGGCGAGGTGCTGCGATTCGACCCGCGCCTGCCCGAGAGATGGGAGTCGCTGACGTACCGCATCACCCACCGCGGCACGCGGGTGCGCGTCACCGTCACCCAGGAGGCGGTCTCCTTCGCCGTCGAGGCGGGGGCCGGCATGACCCTCGACGTCCGCGGCAAGCGCGTCTCCGTGACGCATGCCCAGGAGGTCGTCATGCCGCTGGCGCACCAGGGCCCGCGCATCCCCGGCGGCCCCACGGTCGACGACATCCACGGCTCGCTGCGCGAGGACGGCTCGGTCATCACGGCCTCCCTGCCCGCCAACATCGCCGGCTCCGAGCCCGGCGTCGCCGCGGTGACAACCGAGCCGAGCGCCTGACGCCGCGGGGCGCGGCCGGCTGGCGATCAGGAGGGCCTGCGCGGCCAGGTGCCGTCCGGCAGGCCTCAGCCCTCGGGTCCGGGGCTGATCGTGTGCGCGCTCTCATGGCGGGATCCCCTGCACGCAGGCGCGGTCTTGTGCTTTCGCATGTTAGCGGTAACATTTCGCGTGAGGCCGAGCCGCCGCTGACGGCGTCGGCCGCTGGGTTTCGAGTGTCCGATCTCAAGGGGGAGATCACATGAAGCGTTGGAAGAGCATGGTGCGCCTCGGCGCCGCCGCGATCATCACGGCTCTGGGCCTGGCGGCCTGCTCCGCGCCGGAGCCCGTGCTGACCGCGCCCACCACGCAGGCGCAGCGCGACCCCGCCGACCTCATCCGCGTGGGCTTCGTGGCCGTCGGCCCGGAGGGCGGCTGGCGCGAGGCCAACGAGCAGGACATCATCCGCACCTTCTCTGAGGAGAACGGCTTCAACCTCACCTACGCGCCCGCGACCAACCTGTCGCACAACTCGCAGGTCGACGCGTTCCACATCTTCCTCGACGACGAGGACATCGACGTCATCCTGCTGTCGCCCGTCCAGAGCGAGGCGTGGGACCAGCCGCTCGTGCGCGCCCAGATCGCGGGGGTGCCCGTGATCCTGCTGGACCGTGGTATCGACACCGCGGCGGAGAACCTCTACGTCACCCGCATCGCCCCCGACAACGTCGCCGTCGCCTCCGCCGCGGCCCAATGGGCGGCCCAGGAGTTCCCCAACGGCGCGGTCTACCTCACGCTCGAGGGACCGGCCGGAGCGTCCGTGGTGGCAGAGCGCAACCTCGGCTGGGACGCGGTCATCTCGCAGCGCCCGGGCTTCGTGGAGTACGCCGCGCGCTCGGCCAACTGGTCTGCTGAGCAGGCGACCGCGATCGTCGCCGAGACTCTGGCGGAGAGCGACAACGGAATCCAGCTGATCTTCGCGCACAATGACGAGATGGGACTCGGCGCGGCGGACGCCGTCGAGGCGGCCGGCCTGGTCCCAGGAAAGGACATCAAGATCATCACGATCGACGGCACCTTCATCGCGCTCGAGGCGCTCTCGCGCGGTCGGCTGAACTTCGTCGCGGAGTACAACCCGCTGTTCGGCAAGACCGCGCTCGAGGTCGTGCGGAAGGTCCTCGCGGGACAGCCCGTCGAGCGTGAGATCGTGGTGCCCTCGGCAACGTTCGGCTCCCCTGAAGAGGCGTACGACGCGCTGCCGTCGCGGCTGTACTGATCACCCCAGAAAGGAACCTGAGTGACTGACAAGCAGGGCGAAGAGGCCTACGTCATCGGCGTGGACTTCGGCACGCTGTCCGGGCGCGCGGTCGTGGTCCGTGTCTCCGATGGCGCGGAGCTCGGCACCGCCGTCCACGAGTACCCCCACGCGGTCATGGACACGACGCTCGCGGCGAGCGGCGCGGCCCTGCCCCCCGAGTGGGCCCTGCAGGATCCGGAGGACTATCGCGAGGTCCTGCGCACGGCCGTCCCGGGCGCCATCGCCGATGCCGGCATCGACCCCGCCAAGGTCATCGGCATCGCGACCGACTTCACCGCCTCGACGCCCCTGCCCGTCCTCGCCGACGGCACCCCGCTGTGCGAGATCGAGGAGTTCCGCGAGCGCCCTCACGCCTACGTCAAGCTGTGGAAGCACCACGCCGGCCAGGGCCAGGCTGACCGCATCAACGCCC
This sequence comes from Actinomycetes bacterium, assembly GCA_003242455.2. Taxonomy (GTDB): domain Bacteria; phylum Actinomycetota; class Actinomycetes; order Actinomycetales; family Demequinaceae; genus Demequina. Next base: position 1,612 of record QGUM02000091.1, on the reverse strand, counting down.
TCGCACACGAGCGCGGCGAGCCGTGGATCAAGCGCTACGGCGGCTTCATCTCCTCCGAGTGGGAGTACGCCAAGGCCCTCCAGCTCCTCGAGGAGGACCCGGAGATCTACGAGCGCATGGACCACTGGGTCGAGGCGGCGGACTGGATCGTGTGGCAGCTGTGCGGCGAGTACGTCCGCAACGCCTGCACGGCCGGCTACAAGGGCATCTACCAGGACGGTCAGTACCCTAGCGAGGACTTCGAGGCGGCGCTGAACCCGGCGTTCCGCGGCTTCGCCCAGACCAAGCTGGCCCACCGCATCGGCCAGCTGGGAGAGCGCGCGGGCGGTCTGACCGCCCAGGCGGCGGAGTGGACCGGGCTGCCGGAGGGGATCGCCGTCGCCGTCGGCAACGTCGACGCGCACGTCGCCCTGCCGGCCGCGAAGGCCGTCAAGCCCGGCCAGCTCACGGCGATCATGGGCACCTCGACGTGCCACATCATGAACTCCGACATCCTGGCCGAGGTGCCGGGCATGTGCGGCGTCGTCGACGGCGGCGTCATCGCCGGGCTGTACGGCTACGAGGCCGGCCAGTCCGGCGTGGGCGACATCTTCGCCTGGTACGTCAAGAACCAGGTGCCGGCACGCTACTACGAGGAGGCGCAGGCAGCAGGGCTCTCGATCCACCAGCACCTGACGAACCTCGCGTTCCAGGAGCCCGTGGGCGCCCACGGCCTGGTGGCGCTCGACTGGCACAACGGCAACCGCTCTGTGCTCGTCGACACCGCCCTGTCGGGCCTCATCGTGGGCCAGACCCTCGCGACCCGCGCCGAGCAGGGCTACCGCGCGCTGCTCGAGTCGACGGCGTTCGGCACCCGCGTCATCGTCGAGGCCTTCCGCAGCTCGGGCGTGCCGGTGACGGAGTTCATCGCCACGGGCGGCCTCATCAAGAACCCGCAGCTCATGCAGATGTACGCCGACGTGCTGCGCCTGCCCATCTCCGTGAGCGGCTCCGCCCAGGGCCCTGCGCTCGGCTCCGCGATCCACGCGGCCGTCGCCGCGGGCGCGTACTCCTCGGTCGTGGAGGCGGCCGAGGTCATGGGTCGCGTCGAGCGCGACGTGTACCAGCCCATCGAGGCCAACGCCGATGCGTACGACCGGCTCTTCGCGGAGTACGTCGAGCTCCACGACTACTTCGGCCGCGGCGCCAACGACGTCATGAAGCGCCTCAAGGCGCTGCGCAAGGAGGTCCTCTCGTGAGCGGCTTCAGCGCCGAGGTCCAGGCCGCGATCGACGCGGTCCGCGAGGACGTCGCGAAGCTCCACGCCGAGCTTGTGCGCTACGAGCTCGTCGTGTGGACGGGCGGCAACGTCTCGGGCCGCGTCCCCGGTGCGGACCTCTTCGTCATCAAGCCCTCTGGCGTGAGCTACGACGAGCTCGCTCCCGACAACATGATCCTGTGCGACCTCGACGGCAACGTCATCCGGGGCACCCCGGGAAGCGAGCGCAACCCGTCGTCGGACACGGCGGCCCACGCCTACGTGTACCGGCACATGCCCCACGTCGGCGGCGTGGTGCACACCCACTCGACCTACGCCACCGCCTTCGCCGCCCGCGGTGAGGAGGTCCCCTGC
>QGUM02000090.1:0-7624 GCA_003242455.2 Actinomycetes bacterium | reverse complement strand
GAGCGCAGGCCCTCCTCGAGCTCCTGGTCCACGAGCGCCCAGCCCTGGGAGCGGACCTCCTCGAGCTTGGCGCGCAGCTCGTCCACGCTCGTGACCGTGTAGGGAGTGAGCTGGCGCAGGCGGACCTTGGACAGGAAGGCCTCCTGGGCCTCGACGGTGCCGGCTCCCAGGATGGCGCGGCCCATCGACGTCGCGTACGCGGGGAAGCGGGTTCCCACGACGATCGCGGCGGACATGATGCGGTACGTCGCGATGCGCGCCACGTAGACGATGTCCTGGCCGTCGATGACCGCGACCGATGCGGACTCGCCCACCTCGGTCGCGAGCTTGCGCAGGTGCGGCTGGGCGACCTGCGGCAGCGACAGGCTGGACAGGTAGGCGTAGCCGAGCTCGAGGACCTGGGGGCGCAGCGTGAAGTCGCGACCGTCCGAGGCCACATAGCCGAGGTCCACGAGGGTGTGCAGGAAGCGGCGCGCCGCCGCTCGGCTGAGTCCCGTCGCCTTGGCGACCTCGCTCAGGGTGAGGGAGGGGCGGTCTGCGCCGAAGGCACGGATCACGGCGAGGCCGCGCTCCAGGGACTGCACGAACTCGCCGCTACGCTGGACGGAGTCTTGAGGCTCCTCGGACATGGCGATCTCCTTGGTCGCACGAGGGGCGCGGCAGTGCGCCCCGGAACACTATAGTGGCCGCAGAGCGAACTTGTGTTCTATATGTGAACGCAATCAGTGTCACACTGGTCCCGAGCCGGCGGAGAGGCCGTCGGCACCGAGGTTAGGGTTGGCCTATGCGCATCGCCCGTTTCACAACCGGCAGCGACCCTCGCTACGCGATCGTCGACGGCGAGGACGACAATCTCGAGCTGATCGTCCTGAGCGGCGATCCCATGTACACGCCCGGCGCGCCCACGGGCGAGCGCATCCCGCTGACGGACGACGTCCGCCTGCTCGCCCCCGTCATCCCGCGCTCCAAGGCCGTGTGCCTGGGCAAGAACTACGAGGCCCACGCCAAGGAGATCCCGCACCGCGGCCCGGCGCCCGACCTGCCGATCCTCTTCCTCAAGCCCAACACCGCCGTCATCGGCCCGGACGACCCGATCGTCATGCCGCCGTACAGCGAGGACGTGCAGCTCGAGGCGGAGCTCGCCGTCGTCATCGGCCGCCTGTGCAAGGACGTGTCCCCCGAGAGCGCGCTCGACTACGTCTACGGCTACACGTGCGCCAACGACGTCACCGCGCGCGACCTGCAGCGCAAGGAGGACCAGTGGTTCCGCGCCAAGGCCTTCGACACGTCGCTGCCGCTGGGTCCGTGGATCGAGACCGAGCCGCGCTTCGAGGAGGCGGAGATCGCCTCGCGCATCAACGGCAAGGGGACCCAGCACGGCAACACCAAGGACATGCTCCTCGACGTGCCGCACGCGATCTCGATCGTCAGCGAGTTTGTGACCTTGCTCCCAGGAGACGTGATTCTCACGGGAACGCCCTCCGGCGTGACTACGCTGAATCACGGTGACATCGTCGAGGTCGAGATCGAAGGGCTCGGCACGCTGCGCAACCCCGTCGTGCGGCGCTGACCCGGCCCAGGCCGACCCGGCATCGGCGATGCGCCCGGCACCTGCCGCCTAGGTTTCATCGCATCGATTGGAAGTCATGAGCACCGTCCGGGTCCGCTTCTGCCCGTCTCCCACCGGCCTGCCTCACGTCGGCATGGCCCGCACCGCCCTGTTCAACTGGGCGTACGCCCGCCACACCGGGGGCAAGCTCGTGTTCCGCATCGAGGACACCGATGCCGAGCGCGACAGCGAGGAGTCGTACCGCCAGCTCCTCGACGCGATGGAGTGGCTGGGCCTCGACTACGACGAGGGCCCCGAGGTGGGCGGCCCCTACGGCCCGTACCGCCAGAGCGAGCGCCGCGAGCTGCACCTCGACGTGGCCCGCAAGCTCGTCGAGGCCGGCTATGCGTACGAGTCCTTCTCCACCCCTGAGGAGGTCGAGGCGCGCCACATCGCGGCCGGACGCAGCCCCAAGCTCGGCTACGACAACTTCGACCGCGACCTCACGGAGGAGCAGAAGGCCGCCTACCGCGCCGAGGGCCGCGAGGCCGTCATCCGCATGCGGATGCCCGACGAGGACATCACCTTCGTCGACCTCATCCGCGGCGAGGTGACATTCCCCGCAGGCACCATCCCCGACTACGGCATCGTGCGCGGCAACGGCGACCCGCTCTACACGCTCGTCAACCCCGTCGACGACGCGCTCATGAAGATCACGCACGTCCTGCGCGGCGAGGACCTGCTCGCCTCGACCCCGCGCCAGATCGTGCTGTGGCGCGCCATGGTCGACCTCGGCATCGCCGATGCCGTGCCCGAGTTCGCGCACATGCCCATGGTCCTGGGCGAGGGCACCAAGAAGCTCTCCAAGCGCGACCCGGAGTCCGACCTGTTCCTGCACCGCGAGCGCGGCTTCCTTCCCGAGGGCCTCGTCAACTATCTCGCCCTGCTGGGCTGGAGCATCGGACCTGACCGCGACGTGTTCACGCGCGAGGAGCTCGTGGCCGCGTTCGACATCACGAACGTCAACCCCAACCCCTCGCGCTTCGACCTCAAGAAGGCCGAGGCGATCAACGCCGACCACATCCGCATGCTCCCCGTGGGCGAGTTCGCCAAGCGCGCCGTGCCGTACCTGCACCGCGCCGGACTGGTCTCCGGTCCCGAGGTGCGTGACCTGACCCCGCACGAAGAGGGCACGCTCGCGCTCGCCGCGCCGCTCGTCCAGACGCGCGTCCAGCTGCTGGGCGAGGTGCCGGGCATGATCGGCTTCCTATTCGTGTCCGACTCCGAGCTCGTGGTGGAGGACGAGGCGCGCGCCAAGCTCCCCGAGAACGCGCGCGAGATCCTCGATGCGGCCATCTCCGTCCTGAGCGGCCTGGAGGACTTCTCCGCGGCCGCGCTCCAGGAGGCGCTCACCGCGGAGCTCGTGGACCGCCTGGGCGTCAAGCCGCGATTCGCGTTCGGGCCCCTGCGCGTGGCGGTCACGGGTCGCACCGTCTCGCCGCCGCTGTTCGAGTCCATGGAGATCCTGGGCAAGGAGCACTCGCTGGCGCGTCTGGACGCGCTACGCGCAACCCTCTAGCGGGGCGCTAGAAGGCAAGCGCTAGTACCCGAATTCGCGGATGGTCATCCCGGCGGCGCCCGTGCAGTCGTGGGGCGTGAAGCCCGGGGGAGGCGAGTCGACTTCCCCAGGGATCACGCCAGTGGCTGCCGTCATGACGGCGCGGCGCAGTTCGTCCACGGTCGCGTCCGGCTCGATGGTGGTCCCCGCATCAGCAAGGCACGCGATGATCGCGTCACGGTGCTCGGCGATCACCCGCCCCTGGGCCTCGCGCAGGGCTGGCTGCAATTGGTACGCGGTATGGAGTAGCCGTGCGTGGCTCGCGTAGCAGGTGTCCATCAGTTCGTTGCTGATCCCTGTGGGGACGCTCACGCGAAACGTGAAGGTGGGGAAGTCCGGAGGTCCGGTGGGGTCTCCCCACGAGTAGGTCATACCTAGCTCCGCCACGCATTGGCCGTAGTTCTCCAGTGCTTGCCGCATGACCTCGGGTGTGATCGCGCCCACCTCGCGTGCCGCTTCAAGCGACGCGATTTGGTCCGCGTTGGCGCCGTCGTCGGCGGCTGTTGCGAGCAGACCGTTCAGCAACTCCTGGAACGCCACGTTCGGTGTGACCTCGGGTGTGGGTGCTAGTTGGGTGCAGGCGCTGAGCGCAACTACCCACCCCACAATGAGCGCGGCAGAGTGTCCCCGGCGGTCAGTCAACGCCGTGTCTCGTCATGTAGGGCTGGTAGATGCTGCCTACGGCAGCAAGGGTCGGATCGACGTCTTCACGTTCCCAAGTCACACCGCCTCCATTCCAGATACCGATTTGCGCACTGACGCGGCATCCCGACCCTCCGGTGCTCTTCACGGTTTGGGTGGGATAGTACGCGACGCCCTGCGTACTGCCAGTGGCGCCACATGAGCCCTCGCTGAAGAGGCCTGTGGAGGCACTCAAACCCCAGCCGGGATAGTACAAATATCGGTAGGTCCAAGCACTTGCTGGCAATGCTGCCAAACAAAGAAATAGGACGACCACGGCACCTGCTACGAGAGGCCTGGTCGGCTTCATCATCATCGCCAATTTCCTGCATCGACTTGAGTCCTCAGCCAAATCGAACTTACGCCGCCCGCGCATGGGGTGCAACCGCAGGAGGGCGACGTGTCTGCTCCAACTCGAGAGCAGGCCAGATTGATGAAGCTTGAGTTGTGCTCGGATCAGAAGGAGCCATGACGCTTCTCCGTCGAGGTCCGCAGCACACCGTAGGGTTGCAGGGTGCCCATCACCACTGACGTCTCATCCGTGCGCGCAGTCCTGCTCGACATCGACGACACCCTCGTGGACACGCGCGGGGCGTTCCGCCATGCGCTCGCGGTGGTGGGGGAGCGTCACCTCCCGGGTCCGGTGGACGCAGATGCGCTCGTGGCCACGTGGCGCGCCGACGTCAACGGCTGGTACCGCGCCTTCGCGCGCGGCGAGCTGGGCTACCGGGAGCAGCGCATGCGCCGCGCCAACGAGCTCCACGCGCTCTACGGCGGGCCCGTCATGGACGACGCCGCGTACGACGCATGGGACGCGGAGTTCGAGGCCGCGTTCCGCGAGGGATGGGTGGCGCACGTCGATGCCGTGCCGCTGCTCGATGCTCTCGACCTCGCCGGCGTCGCGTACGGGGCGGTGAGCAATGCGCACGTCGCCTACCAGCGCGACAAGCTTGACCGGGCGGGTCTCGAGCGAGTCCCGATGCTCGTGGGGGTCGACACGTTCGGCGTGGGCAAGCCCGATCCGCGCGTGTTCCTCGAGGGCGCGCGTCTGCTGGGAGCGGAGCCCGCATCGGCCGCCTACGTGGGCGACGAGCTCGACATCGACGCGCGCGCGGCGGTGGCCGCGGGGCTCGCATGCGGGGTCTGGGTGGACCGGCCCCAGACGCGGCGGGACGGCCACGCGGGCGGAGGCGACGCCTCGTCGTTGGGCGATGGCGTGGTGCGCGTCGAGCGCCTGGCCGATGTGGCGGCCGCGCTGGGGCTGTAGGCGCGGTCTGGCGCCGGACGTGGGAGCCGAGGCGTGCGAGCGGAGCCGGGAGCGCGACGCGCGACCGTCTAGCGGTCTAGTAGCTAAAGTCGGTCATGGTCATACCGACGGCAGCAGCGCAATCCGTCGGCGTAAAGCCGATTGGCGGCGGGTCCGTGCTCCCAGGTGTGTACCCCGTAGCGGCATACGCCACCGCTGGCCGAACCTCGTCGACCGTGGCGTTGGCGTCTATCTCGACGCCTGCACTTTGCAAGCAAGCAATCACGTCAGGCAGGTTGTCCGAGATGAGGTCTCGTCGCGCCGTGTCCATTGCGGGCTGGAGTTGATACGCCGCCGCCACGTAGCGGGACTCTAGCGTCTCGCAATTGTCCATGAGTTCTTCTGAAGTCCCGCTGGGAACTGAGATTCCATAGTTCATGAATGGCAGGCTACGGGGGCCCGTCTCTTCGCCCCACTCGAACCCAAGCCCTACGGATGTGACGCAGTCAGCCAGATTCGTGATCGCTTGCCGCATGACTTCGGGAGACACGATTCCTCGGTCGGCAGCCTCTTGTAGCAGACGCATTTGTTCTTCTGACGCTCCTGCTGCCCGCGCCTCCTCCATGACCCCAGTGATCAGCGAATCAAAACCAACGGCATTGGTAAGGGGCGCATCACCACTTGATGTAGCGCACCCCGCTAGCGAAAATGCTAACGAGACGAGCACCAAGCGACCGAGCCGCGAAACCCCTTGGGTGCTCAGATTGCGCATCTTAGGAATCTACTCCGTGGCGAGTGACGTATGGCTGGTAGATGTTGGTCGTATTAGCCGTCGTCCCGCTGGTCACGGTCGCCTGCCACGTCACGCCCGCACCGTTCCATAGACCGATCTGTGCGGACACGGTGCACGATGTAGGCCCACCCGTCTTGGTCGTCTGGGTGAGGTAATTTGCGGTGCCCCACGTCTGACCCACAGCGGAGCAACTTCCCTCCGCAAATGAGCCGGTGGTGATCGTCTTATTCCAGCCTGGGTAACTGAGCTGGCGGTACACCCATGCTTGGGCTGGCGCCGCGATCGCGAGAGTAAGGCCAACGATTGTTGCAACGGCGAGCGCCTTGACTGACTTCTTCATTATTCCCACTTGTATCGGTATCCTCCGCCTGGAGTTGGTCATACTTTGTCGGGAACTACCCCCTCCCGCAACTCGAAGAGAGCACTAGGCGTGATCCTCCGGGCGCTAGGTTCTTGGGGTGACCTTGCCCGCTTCCTCCCGTCGCAGTCCACAATGACCCGCGCAGTCCTGCTCGACATCGACGACACCCTCGTGGACACGCGCGGGGCGTTCCGCCATGCGCTCGCGGTGGTGGGGGAGCGTCACCTCCCGGGTCCGGTGGACGCAGATGCGCTCGTGGCCACGTGGCGCGCCGACGTCAACGGCTGGTACCGCGCCTTCGCGCGCGGCGAGCTGGGCTACCGGGAGCAGCGCATGCGCCGCGCCAACGAGCTCCACGCGCTCTACGGCGGGCCCGTCATGGACGACGCCGCGTACGACGCATGGGACGCGGAGTTCGAGGCCGCGTTCCGCGAGGGATGGGTGGCGCACGTCGATGCCGTGCCGCTGCTCGATGCTCTCGACCTCGCCGGCGTCGCGTACGGGGCGGTGAGCAATGCGCACGTCGCCTACCAGCGCGACAAGCTTGACCGGGCGGGTCTCGAGCGAGTCCCGATGCTCGTGGGGGTCGACACGTTCGGCGTGGGCAAGCCCGATCCGCGCGTGTTCCTCGAGGGCGCGCGTCTGCTGGGAGCGGAGCCCGCATCGGCCGCCTACGTGGGCGACGAGCTCGACATCGACGCGCGCGCGGCGGTGGCCGCGGGGCTCGCATGCGGGGTCTGGGTGGACCGGCCCCAGACGCGGCGGGACGGCCACGCGGGCGGAGGCGACGCCTCGTCGTTGGGCGATGGCGTGGTGCGCGTCGAGCGCCTGGCCGATGTGGCGGCCGCGCTGGGGCTGTAGGCGCGGTCTGGCGCCGGACGTGGGAGCCGAGGCGTGCGAGCGGAGCCGGGAGCGCGACGCGCGGCCTGCCGCGTTTGGGCTGGACCGTCGGCTCGGGTAGAGTAGTGCCCCGGTTCCACAGGAACCCCTTGGGGTATGGTGTAACTGGCAGCACGACTGATTCTGGTTCAGTTAGTTGAGGTTCGAATCCTTGTACCCCAGCTGCACGCCGAAGGCTCGCTCCGCTAGGAGCGGGCCTTCGGCGTTGTGGCGGCTGTGGGTCATCGGTCCCGGTCGGGTGCCCCGGAGGCATGCTCGCGCGCCCGGCGCGACGAGAGATTCTCCACAGATGTTTGATTCTTGGGCGGTTGTGCCGACATAGTTGTCGGAGAACTGTCACGTTCGGCGACACGGCGTGCGTGGAAGGAGGTCGGGGCCGCGCGCAACTTCTGGGGCAGCCCCTCGCCCGACTTCGCCACGATCTTCCGGGGTCACAGCGTCTCGGCGTCGCCGTGGTACATCGACGGGGCCCTCAC
>QGUM02000006.1:0-31513 GCA_003242455.2 Actinomycetes bacterium | reverse complement strand
CGCCGCGGGCGACCTCGGCGCGAGCGCTCTCGCGGTCGTCGGGGCAGGCCTTGCGGGCGGCCTCAGCACCTTCTCGACGCTCGCGGTCGACGCCGTGCGCCTCGCGAACGAGCGCCTGTGGCGGCTGTTCTGGGCCTACCTGGCGCTGACGGTCGTCCTGGGCCTGGCCGCATCGTGGGCCGCCTGGACCGTGACGTCGCTGGCGAGCGGCTGATGGACCGTAACGATTCGATAACTCCGCACACCCGGGCCTGGGGCCGCGCGGGCGTCCCGCCAAGATGGTGGAGCCCACGGAGCCGCGCCGCGGCGGCCCCACGACGGATCGGCAGGAATCGATGAGACCTTGGCGAGTGCGCCTTGCGGCACGTCGCTCGCGCGTGCAGTGGGCCCTCCTGGCCGTCGTGCTGCTCGTGTCCGTCTCGTCGGCGACGCTCCTGGGCACTCTGCATCTGCTGTCCGTCGCGACGGAGACCTTCGCCGCGCAGGCCGCCCTCGACGAGGTGAGCGCCAAGGACGTGCGCGTCGTCCATCGCATCACCCCCGGCGCCTCCGGCGACGTCGACGCGATCGTGGAGCTGTCGTCGGCCGCTGCGACCGCTCACCTGGGCTCGATCCCGTATTCGAGCAGCCTGTTCATCGAGGGCGGCCTGCTCGCGGTGCCGCGCGAGGACCGGCCCATCGCGCTCGGCTACCTGGGGTACACGGACACGCTCGAGGAGTCGGTGCGGCTGCTCAGCGGCGCATGGCCGCAGGACTCCCCCTCCGCCATCGAGGTCATCGTCCCCGCGCGCCTGCTGTGGGACCTCGGCGTCGAGGTCGGCGACACCATCGAGCTCGCCCCCGTCAACGCGCGCAGCCAGGTCCGCCTCGTGCGCGTCGTCGGCACGTGGGCGCCCCAGGACCCTGCGGACGCGGCATGGGAGCTCGACCGCCTGCGCGGCGACGGCCACCGTCCCGGCGTCCAGGTGCCCTTCACCGGCGGCCTCATCACGACGGACGGCTACGGGCCCCTCTTCACGACCCAGGGGAGCGTGGACGCGTTCGACGTGAGCTCCGTCGTCGCGGTGTACGTGCCCGACTTCTCCGACGTCTCCACCGATCAGCTGATGGCCTTCATCGAGGCGACGGAGGAGGCGGAGCGCGACGCCCAGCGCACGGTCGGCGGGCAGGCGTCCGATGTCGCCGTCATCACGGTCGTGGACCAGACGCTCGGACGCGTGATCGGCTCCCTCGCGGTGACCCGCTCGAGCGTGCTCGTCACGGGGCTGCTCCTGCTCGTCCTCGCGATCGCCGCCCTGAGCCAGACCGCCCGCCTCATGGCCGAGCGTCGCCACGCCGAGCAGCACCTCATGGTCGCGCGCGGCAGCTCGGTGCGGCAGATGGCGTGGCTGGGCCTCATCGAGGCGTTCGGCCTGGGCGCGATCACCGCGCTCGCCGCCGCGCCCCTGGCTCGGCTGGCCTACCTCCAGCTGTCGTCCATGCCGCTCATGGACCAGGCGGGCATGCACCGCGATCCTGGCCTGCCCCTCGCGACGTGGCTCGTGACGGGAGTCGTCGGACTCGCGCTCGTCGTCGTGCTCGTCGCCCCGCTGCTGCGCCGCTCCACGACCTTCGTCGACGCGGAGCAGGTCAAGTCCCGACCCGGCCGCCGCGCCGCGTTCCAGCGCTCGGGACTGGACGTCGCGGTCGTCGTGCTCGCCGCGCTCGCCTACTGGCAGCTGCGCTCCTACGAGTCCCCCGTCCTCGCGGACGGCGGCGTCGCCCAGGTGGACCCGCTGCTCGCGGCCGGCCCCGCCCTCGCGCTGCTCGCCGGCGGGCTCGTGGCGGTGCGCCTCATCCCTGCGGCGTCCAAGCTCTTCGAGGGCCTGGCCACGCGCGGACGCAAGGCCGTCATGCCGCTCGCCGCGTGGGAGGTCGCCCGCCGGGCCGCCCGGGCCGTCTCCGCCGTGCTGCTCCTGTCGCTCGCCGTGTCCATCGGCACCTTCGCCATGGCCTTCCTGTCGTCGTGGCAGAAGTCGCAGCAGGACCAGGCCCGCTACCTGCACCCGGCCGACCTCGAGGTCGCGGGCCTCGACGCTCCGGCGCTCGCGCACGGCGCGCTCGTGTCCGGCTCGGGCCTCAACGTGCCGATGTCTCCCGTGGTCAACTCCGCGACCGAGCTCTCGCCCGTGCCGGCATCGTCGCGCCGCAACGCCTTCACCGACACGTTCCGCGGCCGCGCCGGCTGGCTCATCGCGACGGACTCTGCCGGCCTGCGCGCGTTCGGCCTCGACCGCCTGGACGAGATCGGCGGCTCGCACATCCCCGGCACGCTCGCGCATGGTCCCCTCGAGGAGGTCAACCCCATCCAGCTGCCGCCGCAGCCCCAGGCGCTGCGCGTCACCGCGACCGCCGACCTCTCCGTGCCCGAGATCACCGAGGTGGTCGTGTACGTGACGGCCGTGGTGCGCGACGAGCACCACGTCTACCAGAGCGTGCCGCTCGGCCAGTTCCCCGCCGACGGCCGCGAGCACGTGCTCACGGGGCGCATCACGCCCACGGACAGCCTGGGAGACCTCTCGGAGCCGCTGTGGCTCGTCGGCATCCAGGCGCGGTTCATCGACTTCGGCGAGGGTCCCATCGTCAACACCGGCACCGCCATCGGCACCACGCTCGAGCTCACCCTCACTGACCTCGCCACCGCCGTGCCGGTGCAGGCGATCCCTGTGCCCGGCGTGCCCGACGTCGCCCAGGAGACCCCCATCGACGTCCCCGCCGAGCTGGGCTGGACCTATCAGGGCCGCGGCGCGGCGCCGTCCGAGATCGCCGACACGCCGGGCGACATCTACCTGCGCGGCCTCACGACCCCCACGTCCCTGCGCCTGGGCGGCGCCGCCGTGACCGCCACCGCCGCGCCCGCCGAGGGCAAGGTTGCGCTCGTCGCCTCCGATGCCATGCTCCAGCGCCTGGGCGTCTCCGAGGGCGCCGAGGTGCTCATCAAGGTCAACGACACCCTGGTGGAGGCGTGGATCGCCAAGCGCGTCCCGCGCGTGGCAGGCGACGCGCTGCGCGGCCACGGCGTCGTGGCCAACCTCGAGGACCTCACCATCGCGATCATCCAGTCGGGAGGCATGGCCGCCTCTCCCGACGAGTGGTGGGTCAGCATCGGCGACGAGCAGGTCGACGCCTTCGTCGCCGGGCTCCCCGCAGACGCCACCGTGACCACTCGGGCCGGCCTCGCGCGCGACTTCTCCGAGGACCCGCTCCGCGTCGCGATCCAGGCCGCGCTGTGGCTCGTCACCGCGGCGGCGGCCGTGCTAGCCGCGCTCGGGTTCGCCGTCCACGCCGTCGTCACCGTGCGCGCCAGGGAGATCGAGTTCGCGCAGCTGCGCGCCGTCGGCATCCAGCGCGGCGCGCTCCTGCGCATCGTGTCGGCCGAGAGCGCTCTGCTGTCCGTCCTGGGCGTGGCCTTCGGCGTGGGCCTGGGCACGGCCCTGGCCTACCTCGTCGCGCCGCTCGTGTCTGTCGGCCCCGACGGACGCGCCCCGATGCCGCCCGTCGACGTGGTCATCCCGTGGGAGACCGTGGGCCTCCTGGCGCTCGAGGTCGTCCTGGTCCTCGTCGTGACGATTGCGATCGTGGCCGGCATGCTGCGGCGCATCGACCCCGCCCAGATGCTGAGACTGGGAGACGAGCGATGATCGTCATCGACACCGAGACGAGCGAGGTCCGCGAGGTCTCCGGCGGGCGCGGCGCGACGGGCGGCACGCTGGGCGCTCTCGGCCTGCTCGTGCGCCGCCGCCTGTGGCGCGACCGCGGGCTGTTCGCCGCGTCGACCCTCATCGTGGCCCTTGCGACGCTCCTGGCCTACGCGGGACCGGAGCTCGTCAACGGCACGATCGACCGCGGCGCCTCCGATGCAGCGCGCGCTGCGGGCGACGACGCCGACATCCTCGTGACGTATCCCGTGGGCAACCCCACGGGCGACAACGTCAACTCCGTGCGCGGCCTGCCCGTGCAGGACTTCGACGCCTCGGCGGAGATCGTCTTCACCAACGTCCCGCCCGCCACCGCGGGCATCACCACGGACTACCTCGCGTGGATCGAGTCGGGCACGTACACGCTCGTGGGCGTCACCACGGCGGAGGAGATCGCCGCCGCCGAGGAGGAGGATCGCGAGCCCGTCCGCGTGGGCCGCGGCGGCCAGTACCTCGCCTTCGGCTACTCGAGCGGCGCCGAGCTCGAGATCGTCGAGGGCGTCGACGCCGCTCCCCCGCCGCCTCCCGCCGACTCGAGCGGCATCGTCACCGGGCCGCCGGACCCGCTCGAGATCACCGTGACCGAGGCCTTCGCGGAGGCCTTCGACGTGGGGGTGGGCGACCAGCTCGACGTCACCCGGGCCACGGGCGGCACGGTCGAGCTGACGATCGTGGGCATCCAGCGCGTCGTCGATCCCGACGCTCCCGTCTGGTCTCGCCTGCCGCTCGGCCTCGAGCCGACGCTGCAGCACGGCACCATCAGCGGCGACATCCTGCGCGGCATGATCGTGGCCAGCCCCGAGACGATCGCGGCGTTCACGACGCGCTCGCGGGAGGCGTTCACCGGCAAGGTCGAGATCCAGGTCGACCCCGAGCGGATCACCCTGTCCGGCTCGCGCCGCGTCGTGAGCGAGCTCACGCGACTGCCGCAGACGTCGGACACCCTCCTGCCCGGCGGCTCGGTGGTTCCCCGCGTCCACACCGGCCTGACCGAGGCGCTCGAGGCCTACCCGGACAAGGCGCGCGCGGCCCTCGCCCAGATGTCCGTGGTCATCGCCGGCGTCATCGCCGTCGCCGCCGTGGTCATCGCGCTCATGGCCCAGCTCATGCTGAGCCGCCGGGAGGGAGACCTCGCGCTCGAGCGAGCACGCGGCGCCTCGGTCCCCTCCATCGCGCTGAGGCTCTTCGTCGAGGCCCTCCTGTTCACCGCCGCGGGCATCGCCCTGGGCCTCGCGGGGGCACGGCTCCTCGAGCCCGGCGTGGGCGGCGGCAATTCGCTCGCGACCGTCATCGCGCTCGTGGCCCTGTCCGCCGGGCCGCTCCTCGGGGCCGTGTGGGCGCGCCGCACCTGGACGGGGCGCCGCGAGGCCGCGAACCGCCAGGACCGCGCCAAGGTGCGCAAGGCCAGGGCCGGACGCCGCCTCACGCTCGACGCGCTCGCCGTCGTCCTCGCCGCCGTGGGCGTCGTCACCGTCCGCGGTCGCGGCGTGCTCCAGACGCAGACGTCCGGCATCGACCCGTTCCTCGCCGCCGCCCCCGTGCTCGTGGCGCTCGCGGTGGTCGTCGTCATCGTCCGCCTCTACCCGCTGCCGATGCGGTTGATCCAGGCCCTCGCGCGCCGCACCCGCGGCGTCGCCGGCGTGATCACGCTCGCCAAGGCGCGCCAAGGCATCGCGGTGCTGCCGCTCCTGTCGCTCACGCTCGCGATCGCGGTGGCCGTCTCCGGCGGACTGCTCGTCTCGACCGTGCGCGCCGGCCAGGAGGACGCCTCCTGGCAGCGCGTGGGCGCGGAGGTGCGCATCGACGCGGAGGTCAGCGACGCCGACGTCGAGGCGCTGCGGGATCAGGGCCTCACGGTCTCGCGCGGCCTGTACCTGCCCATCGTCACCTTCGCGCTGGGATCGGAGTACGCCGAGGCGACGCTCGTCGCGATGGACGACAGCTGGGCCGACATCCTCGAGGGAGCGGGAGTCGCGGACGCGAGCGAGGTCCGGGCGCTGAGCGCTGCCACGGCGCAGGAGCCGGGAGCCATGCCCGTGCTCGCGAGCCAGGAGTTCATCGACATCGACGTCTACGGCCGCTCCGAGGTCTTCGTGGGCCGCTCCTACATCCCGACGGAGATCATCGCCCTCGCGACCGTCACGCCCGACGGCTGGGCGAGCGGCCCCTACGTCATCGCGCCGCTCGACGCGATCCTCTCGGCCGAGCTCACCGATCCCGTCCTGCCGAACATCGCGTTCGTCAACGGGCCCGGCGCCGCCGAGGCGGTCGCCGCCCTCGAGTCCGTCCCGGCCGATGCGGTGACCACCCGGGCCGGCTGGCTCGCCGCGGTGCAGGACTCGGCGCTCATCGGCGGCGTCGAGTTCGCCATGGTGCTCGCGGTGGCCGCGATCGCGATCCTCGCAGCGGTGGGCCTGCTCGTGACGGTGCTGCGCGGCGTGCGCGAGCGCGGCCGCGCGCTGTCGATGCTGCGCACCCAGGGCATGGGCGCAGGCTGGGGCTGGTGGCTCGCCTTCACCGAGCTCGCTCCCCCGGTCGTCGCGGCCGTGCTCGGCGGGGCGGGCGCCGGCGTGCTCATCGTGCTCCTCCTGGGCGGCTCGCTCGGCCTGGAGGTGCTCTCCGGCGGGATCACAACCCCGCCCATCGACGTCAGCTGGCAGTTCATGGCCGCGGTCGGCGCGGGCGTGGTCGTCCTGCTCGTCATCGCGGTGGCCGTCGAGGTCATCGCCCACCGTCGCGACCGGCTGAGCGACGTGCTTCGCTATGGGGAGACCCGGTAGGGAGACGCTATGACCACGGAGACACTCAGGGAGGGCGCCGAGTACGGCGCGGACGCGCTCATCGTGTGCGACAACCTCGTCCGCATCTACCAGGTCGAGAACATCGAGGTCCAGGCCCTCCAGGGCCTCGACCTGCTGGTCGACAAGGGCGAGATGATCGCGATCGTGGGCCAGTCGGGCTCGGGCAAGTCCACGCTCCTCAACGTGCTCTCGGGCCTCGACGTGCCCACCGCAGGCGCCGCGCGCGTCGCGGGCTGGGACCTGCTGCGCATGTCACATGCCGACCGCCTCACGTACCGCCGCTCCGTGGTGGGATTCGTGTGGCAGCAGACCGCCCGCAACCTCCTGCCCTACCTCACCGCCAAGGAGAACGTCATGCTGCCCATGGCGTTCAGCGGGATGCGCGGCTCCAAGCGCGTCAAGCGGGCGCAGGAGCTCCTGGAGGCGATGGGCATGGCGGACAAGGCCGGCCGCAAGCCGCATCAGCTCTCCGGCGGCGAGCAGCAGCGTGTCGCGATCGCGACCGCCCTCGCCAACAGCCCCGAGGTGATCTTCGCCGACGAGCCCACGGGCGAGCTCGACTCGGCGACCGGCGACGACGTCTTCGAGGCGCTGCGCGCCGCCAACCGCGACCTGGGCGCCACGGTCGTGGTCGTGACGCACGACCACGCGGTCGCCTCGCAGGTCCAGCGCACCGTGGCGATCCGCGACGGACGCACCGCGACCGAGGTCGTGCGCCGCACGCACATCGACGAGCAGGGCATCGCCCAGACGCTCCACGAGGAGTACGCGGTGCTCGACCGCGCCGGCCGCCTGCAGATCCCCAAGGACTACCGCGAGGCCCTGGGCCTCAAGGACCGCGTCCGCCTGGACCTCGAGGACGACCACCTGGGCGTGTGGCCCGACGGCGCACCGCGCAAGCCCAAGACCCCCTCGCCCGTCGCTCAGGCGGCCCCCGTCGCGCCCGCCGCGCTCGCTCCGGCATCGGCGGGCGAGGCATCGGCCGCCCCGCCCGTGCCGCAGGTGATCGACGACGACGCCTTCGCCCCGCCCGTCGCGGACTTCGAGCCCGTCGTCGAGTCGCCCGTGCGCCCGCCCATGCCGACGCCTGCCCTGGGCACCCCGCGCGTGACCTTCCGCGAGGCTCCGCCGCCGCGCGACCTCGCCAAGGAGGCGCTCAAGGAGGCCGAGCTGCTCGAGCGCGGCGTCCGGGCCAATGAGGTCGACGCTCCTTACCAGCCGACGTTCCAGCCGCGCCCCATGCCGGCCGACGACCCGTTCGCCCCGCCCGCGCACGTCGAGCAGGACCCCACGCCGCAAGGAGGCTCCGATGACTGAGACCGCCCAGGCGCCCGCCGTCGCGGCGCAGGCCACGCCCATGATCGTGGTCGACCACGTCACCAAGCGCTACGGCTCCGGCTCCAACCGCGTGACCGCGCTCGACGACGTGAGCTTCGAGATCCCCCGCGGCCAGCTCGTCGCGCTCGTCGGCCGCTCGGGCTCCGGCAAGACCACGCTGCTCAACTGCATCGGCGGCCTAGACCGACCGAGCTCGGGTCGCATCGTCGTGGACGACCTGGACGTCACCGCGATGTCGGAGCGGCGCCGCACCGCGCTGCGCCGCGACACGGTCGCGTTCGTGTTCCAGACCTTCGGCCTGGTGCCGATGCTCTCCGCCGCGGAGAACGTGGGCCTGCCCCTGCGCCTGCGCAACGTCAAGACCTCGGTGCGCGAGAAGCGCGTCGCGGAGCTGCTCGACATCGTGGGCCTGTCCCGTCACGTCAACCAGCGCCCGGCGGAGCTGTCCGGAGGACAGCAGCAGCGCGTCGCGATCGCGCGCGCCCTCGCCAACGAGCCGCGCCTCCTCATCGCGGACGAGCCCACCGGCCAGCTCGACGCGGACACGGGGCAGGCGATCATGGCGCTCCTGCGCGAGGTCATCTCCTCCCAGGGCATGACGGCGCTCATCTCGACGCATGACCCCTCGCTCATGGCCATCGCCGATGCGACGGTGCGCCTGGCCGACGGCAGGCTCGTCGAGGCGCCAGGGCTCGTGGCACCCCAGGCCTAGCCCTCCCGGCGGCGCAGGGCTGCGCGCGTGCGCCGCAGCCAGCCCAGGAGCCAGCGCACGGCGAGCGCGACGAGCGCGAGCACGATGCTGAACACCGCGGCCCCCACGGGCAGCGACAGCGCGAGCGCGACGCAGCCGACGAGGCCCGCGCGCGCGATCCACCTGGCCCGGCGCGGCGCGGGGTCGCCCTTGCGCGAGAAGGCCTTGAGCGCGGCGTAGTTCGCGACGGCGTAGTAGACGCACACGGAGAACGCGGACATCGACAGGGCGAGGGTGAGGTTGCCCCACCACGCCAGGCCGATCGCGACGAGCACGACGACTCCCTCCGCGATCCACGGCACGCCCGTGGCGCCCTGGCGGGCCATGAAGCGCGGCAGGTCGTCCTCGCGGGCCATCGCCATCGCGGTGCGGCCCACTCCCGCCGCAAGGCCGACCATCGCGCCGAAGGCCGCGAGCACGGCCACCACGGACACGGCGGCGACCGGGATGGCCGTGCCCCGCACGAGCTCCGCGACGGGGGCGTCGGACGCGGCGACCGCGGCCACGCCCGGCCGATGCATGAGGGCGGCGGCCACCGCGACGTACACGAGCAGCACAGCGCCGATGGCGAGGGAGACGGCGCGCGGGATGGTCCGCTCGGGCTCGCGCACCTCCTCGCCGAGCGTGGCGACGCGCGCGTAGCCCGCGAACGCGAAGAACACGACCCCTGCCCCCGCGCCCACCTGGAGCAGGGGCTGCCACCACTCGCCGGCGCCCGAGGCGGCGGGGACGGCGTCCGCGGCCGGCTGGGTCCACGCCGTGACGACGAACACGGCCAGCGCCGTCACGACGACGCCGGCGAGAACCGAGGCGACGAACGCGGTGCGGGTGACGCCGCGGGCGTTGACGAGCCATGCGATGACGAGCGCGACGGTCGCGACGAGCGCCTCGCGCCCGGGCCACGCGTACGCCCCGATCACAAGTCCCATCGCCGCGAGCGACGCCGTCTTGCCGATGACGAAGCCGAGGCCGGCGAGGTAGCCGGCCGCAGGGCTCACCTCCGCTCGCCCGTAGGCGTACACGCCCCCCGCGCTCGGATGGCGGGCAGCGAGGGCAGCGGTGGACAGCGCGTTGCACACGGCGACGAGCGCGGCGACGGCGACGGCGGCGAGGAGCAGGCTGCCCGCAGCCTCGGCGGCGGGCGCCCAGACGGCGAAGACTCCCGCGCCGAGCATCGACCCCATGCCCAGGCCTGCCGCGCCGCGCAGCCCCAGCACGCGCATCGGGCCTGGTACGGCGGGGGAAGTCGGCGAGGTGCCTGCGTCGCTCACGCTGTGAGCCTACCGAGCCGCCCGCCCGGGGAGTACCGTGGCACTCATGCACCGGGTGTTCCGCATCCCCTTCGCGAGCGTGTATCCGCTGTACCTCCAGAAGCTCGCGAGGAAGGGCCGCACGCGCGAGGAGCTGCACGAGGTCATCGCCTGGCTCACCGGCTTCGACGACGCCCGTCTCCAGCATCACATCGACGCGGGGTCCACGCTCGAGGAGTTCTTCGCCGACGCGTCGGTCAACCCGCTCGCGACGGCCATCACGGGGGTCGTCTGCGGGGTGCGCGTCGAGGACATCGAGGACCCGCTCATGCAGCAGATCCGCTGGATGGACAAGCTCGTGGACGAGCTGTACAAGGGCAAGCCCATGGAGAAGGTGCTGCGCGCCGCCTGACGCGCGCTGGCTTGCGCGGGCGGGCGCTCGGCGACCGCGGCGCAACGCCCTCCGCTCCGCGGCGGGAGGGGCGCGACACCCTCCGGACACGCTTCGGGCCCGGCTGCCTTGCGGCGTCCGGGCCCGTCTTCGTAGCGGGGACAGGATTTGAACCTGCGACCTCCGGGTTATGAGCCCGGCGAGCTACCGAACTGCTCCACCCCGCGTCGGTGATGTCGATTCTACCCGGCCTTCTCGGGGCGTCCAAATCGCCCCGTGGGAACTCCCGTGCCGCTATTGTCGCTGACATGACTACACCGCAGGATCCCTTCGCCGCCCCGTCGGGCAACCCGACGCCTCCGCCGCCCGCGCCGCCGGCGCCTCCCGCTCCCGGCCTCGTCGCCGGCGCGGTGCCCGCCGTCGCGCCGCCCGCGACGACCGGCTACGGCGCCTACCGCCCCGAGCCTCCCAAGACCTTCGCCCTGTGGACGATCATCCTCACGGGCGTGGTGACGCTCATCTCGATCGTCGGCGCCATCACGGCTCCCGCAGCGCTGGAGCAGGCCAAGGAGATCCTCCTGGACCCCAACCAGGCAGCGAACGCGCAGACCGCGTCCGTGGACGTGCTCGACTACCTGGTCATCCCCATCCAGATCGGCGCCTTCGTGCTCCTCGCGCTGTGGTGGGGCCGCGTGCGCCAGGTGCGCGCCGCCGACGGCTACCAGGCCGGAGGCATCCCCGCGGTCGAGTGGTGGGGCTGGTTCGTGCCGATCGCGAACTACGTCCTGCCCGCGCTCGGCATGCGGTCGATCACCAAGGGCCTGACCGGCCTGGGCCCGCTCCTGGGCTGGTGGCTCGCGTGGTGCGCCTACTGGACCACGGCCATCATCTCCGCGGTGAGCGTGTCCGTGGGCACGATCGCCAACATGAACGCCGACGGCACTCTCGACAACGTCGACTTCATCGACGGCCAGCTCACGTGGACCTACGCGGGCGTCGCGTTCATCGTCATCTCGTGGGCCTTCCTCGCCTACATCGTCCAGAGCGTGACCGCCAAGCTCGCCTCCCCGGCGCAGGCCGCCTGAGGCCGAGCCCTCCGCGAACGCCGAGGCCCCTTCCCCGCCACGGGGAAGGGGCCTCGCTGCTGACAGGGCCGGGCGCTACGCCGATGCGGCGATCGCCTCGGCCTCGGCGATGGCGGCATCGAGCGCGTTCTGGGCGGCGATGGCGTCCTCGAACGCCTTGGCGAGGCGGTCCTGCGCCTCGCCATAGGCCGCGAAGTCGCCCTCGGCGAGCGCCGCACGCGAGTCCTCGATCGCGATGCGCGCCTTGTCGAGCGCGGCCCGCAGCGCGGTGCGCGCCTTCTGGATCGCGTCGAGGTCGGGGCCGGGCTCGCCCGGGTCGGCCGGCTGGCTCGGCTGCGACGGCTCCTGCGGGTCGCTCGGCTGGGACGGCTCGTCCGGATCCGGATCCGGAGCCGCGCCGTCGCCGAAGACCTGGTCGAGCGCCTCGCTCAGGGTGTCCGCGAAGCCCACCGTGTCGCCGAAGGACACGAAGACCTTCTGCAGCAGCGGGAACTGCGTGCCCTGCGAGGAGCGCACGTAGACCGGCTGGACGTAGAGCAGTCCGCCTCCCACGGGCAGGGTGAGCAGGTTGCCGTTGAGGACGTCCGTCTCGCCCTGGCGCAGCAGGTTGAGGACGTTCTGCGCCTCGGGGTCGGCGTTGAACTGATTCTGGACCTGACCCGGACCGGAGACCGTGGTGTCGCGCGGCAGCTCGAGCAGGCGCAGCTTGCCGTAGTCCTCGCGCGGCTTGCCCGGGGTGTCGCCCGTCTCCGAGTCCACCGCGAGGAAGCCGGTGAGCACGTTGCGGTCCGTGTTGCCGCCCGGGATGTACACCGACATGAGCGAGAAGGTGGGCTCGTCCTGGCCGGGCATCTGGAGCGTCAGGTAGTACGGGGGCTGCACGACGGACGGCTTGGTCGGGTCCATCGGGCTGCGCCAGAAGTCCTGGCCGGAGTAGAACTCGGCCGCGTCCGTGACGTGGTAGCTCGCCAGCTGGAAGCGCTGGATGGCGAAGAGCTCCTCCGGGTAGCGCAGGTGGCTCATGAGATCGCCGGAGATCTCGCTCATGGGCCTGACCGTCGCCGGGAACACCTCCTGCCAGGCCTGGAGGATGGGGTCCTCCTCGTCCCATGCGTAGAGCGTGATCGTGCCGTCGTACGCGTCCACGGTCGCCTTGACCGAGTTGCGCACGTAGTTGAGGACCGTCGGCATGAGCGGGTCCGCGTCGGCGAAGAGCTGGCCCTGGACGGCCGAGGAGTACGGGAAGTGCTGCGTCGTCGTGTAGCCGTCGACGATCCACACGAGGCGGCCGTCCACCACGGCCGGGTAGGTCGTGGAGTCGAGCTCGAGGTACGGCGCGACGCGCGAGACGCGCTCGATGGGGTCGCGGTAGTACAGGATCTGCGACTCGGACGTGACGCGGCTGGAGAACAGCATCTGCGTCTCGCCGTACTTGATCGCGAACATGAGCTTGGCGAACAGGCTGCCGATGGAGGGGCCGCCGTCGCCCTTGTACGTCGTGTTGACCTGGCCGCCGCTCGCGTCGTCCGGGTAGTCGAGCTCCCACGGCGGGGTGCCCTCCGGGGCACCGACGATCGAGTAGTCGGGCAGCGTGGTGCCGAAGTACACGCGCGGCTCGTAGTCGCCGAGCTCGCCCGTCGACGGGATGCCGTACTGGAAGAACTCGGGACGGCCGTCGGCCGCGACCTTGTTGCCGTACGCCGCGACCACGCCGAAGCCGTGGGTATAGACCGTGTGGTCGTTGATCCACGTGCGGTTCTCCGCGCCCAGGCCGTTGAGGTTGAGCTCGCGCACCGCGATGACGGTGTCCTGGAGCTCGCCGTCGATGCGGTAGCGGTCGACGTTCAGCTGGTCCTTGAACGTGTAGTACTGCTTGTTCTGCTGGAGCTGCTGGAACGTGGGCGCGACGATGTTCGGGTCGAGCAGGCGGATCTGCGCCGTCGTGTCCGCGTCGGCGCGCAGCGCGGCGGCATCGGCCACCGTGCGGGCGCGGTAGGGCGTCACCTCGACGTACTCGAGCCCGTAGGCGAAGCGCGTCGCGTCGATGGTCCGCTGGATGAAGGGCGCCTCGTACTCCTGCTCGTTCGGCGTCACCTGGAAGCGCTGCACGACGGCCGGGTAGATGCCGCCCACGACCACGGCCGCGAGCACCATGAGGGCCACGCCCGTGCCAGGGATGCGCCAGTCGCCGCGCCAGATCACGGCCAGGAACAGCACCGCCACGAGCAGCGCGATGCCGAAGAGGATGCCCTTGGCCGGCAGGATCGCGTTGACGTCGGTGTACATCGCTCCGGCGAAGCGGTCCGACTGCTGGGTCATGAGCGCGTAGCGGTCCAGCCAGTAGTTGACCGCGATGCCGACCATGAGCGCGGCACCCAGGACGGCGAGCTGGGCGCGAGCGCCGCGCGAGGCGACGAAGGTGCGGCCGCCGCCCGAGATGCCGCCGTACAGCAGGTGCACGAACGCGGACAGGATCACGCACACGACGAGCACGGCGATGATGTAGCCCACGACGGCACGCAGCACCGGCAGCGTGAACACGTAGAACGACGCGTCGAGGCCGAACTCCGGGTCCGGCTTGCCGAAGTCGCGACGGTTGAAGAAGACCAGCATCTGCGGCCAGTACGAGCTCATGGCGCCGCCTGCGATGAGGCCCACGACGACGGGCAGCACGATCGTCACGACGCGCTCGACGGGGCGCACCTGCTCGCGGAACTGGTCCAGCGGGGTGTTGCGCGCGGGAGACAGCGCGGGGCGCGCCTTGCGCGCCCACTGCAGCGTCCCCCACACCGCGAGGCCGGCGATGAGGCCGAAGACGGCGAACATGATGATGCGCGCGAGCCACTGGGTGGTCCACACGTGGGTGTAGCCGACCTGCTCGAACCACACATACTCGGTCCAGATGTTGGCGGTGATGATGCTCACGAGCACCACGGCGCCGACCACGGTGGTCGCGATCGCGAGCGGAGAGCGGCGGCGGGGCATGGCCAGGCTCGGCATGGCTCCGGTGCGGCGGTCCTCGTCGTCGTAGGTCACGTCTGATCCTTAGGTTGCTGGACAGGTGGGCAGATGTGCGGTGTCCCCGCGGCCGATGGCGAGGATCGCCGCGTAGGCCTCAGCGAGGTCATCCACCGCGTAAACGCTGAGGCCGGGCGGAACGTGCCCGACGACCTCCCCGCAGTTCTCCACGGGAGCGAGGAAGTGGTCGGCGCCGTCGGCTCGCGCGCCCAGCATCTTGAGGCGGATGCCGCCGATGGGGCCGATGTCACCGTCGATGTCGATCGTACCGGTGCCGGCCACCTTGGCGCCGTGGAGCTCGTCCTCCTCGGTGAGGAGGTCCATGATCGCGAGCGCGAACATCGAGCCGGCGCTGGGCCCGCCCACGGAGTCGATCTTCACGTCCACGCTGATGGGCAGGTCGAACTGCGGGTCCACGAGGATGCCGATGCCCGGGTCCTGACCCGGCTCGCCCAGCAGGGCGAAGGTCACATCGACCTCGTGCGCGCCACGGCGCACGGTGACGGTGAAGTCGTCGCCCGGCGCATGCGCGGCGATCGCCGAGGCGAAGTCGTTCCACGACACGACCGGGCGGCCGTCGGCGCCGATGATGACATCGCCGGCCTCCAGCAGGCCCAGCGCGTCGGACTCGGGCATGACCTCGACGACGGTCAAGGTGGCCGGCACCGGGATGCCGAGCGCCTCGAGGGCGGAGACGGTGGCCTTCTCCTGGGAGGTGACCCACTCCTGGGCGCTCGCGTCGCGGTTCTGCTCGCGCAGGCTCGGATCGCCGAACACCGCCTCCTCGGGACGCACCGTGGCCGACGGCGAGAAGTAGGCGGCGATCACCTGGCCGACGGTGAACACCTGGGTCGACGCCTGAGCCTCGGACACGGTCGTGAGGCGCAGCTCGCCCGTCGCCTCGTACGTCGGCGCCCCGCTGATGCTCACGAGCGGGACGCCGTTGATCTCGCCGAGCGTGTCGAACGTGGGGCCCGCGGTGCCGATCGCGTAGGGCGAGGGGATGATCGTGAGCGCGGCCGTGAGCAGCGACCCGAGCAGGCCCGTGCCCGCGATGACCATGGAGCGGCGGCTCGCAGGAGCCTCGCTGAGAGCGAGCGGCTCGGGGACCGCCGGAGCGGCCGTCACGTCATCTCGCATCGGACCATCATTGCCGATAGCGAACGCGGCCCCCAAACGAGGCGCCCATTCGTTAGCGTGATCAGAGCCCGCGCAGCGCGCGCAGGAGCGAGGGAGCGAACGTGAGCGAGGAATCCGAGCCGTGGATGAGGCTCCTGCGCGAGCTGTTCGGCGATGAGGCCGAGAGCGCGCTCGAGCAGCTGCGGGCGATGGGCATGGACCCGGCCGCGCTGGCGCAGGCGAGCGGCGTCGCCGACAGCCCCGGCATGGTGGAGCACATCCTCGGACAGATCCGCGCCCTCGTGCGCCAGTCGCAGGGCGAGGACGTCAACTGGAGCCTCGCGCACGACGTCGCCCGCGGCGTCGCGGCCCAGGGCGGCGACCCGAGCGTGACGGCCGCCGTCGCGGCACGGCATCGGACCGCGATCTCCGCCGCCGAGCTGTGGCTCGACGCCGTCACGGACTTCTACCCCGCCACCGCCGAGCCCAAGATCTGGAGCCGCGCCGAATGGGTCGAGGCGACGCTGCCCACGTGGCGCTACCTCGCCGGTCCCGTGGCGGCGAGCGTCTCCATGGCGCTCACGGGGCTGCTCGAGCAGGAGCGCCGCGACCTTCCCCCGGAGGCGACCGGCACCCTGCTGAGCGCCATCAGCCCCACGGTGTGCGGCATGCACATGGGGGAGGCGGCCGGAGCGCTCGCGCGCGAGGCCTTCGGCGCGACCGACCTGGGGTTCCCGCTCCTCAACGAGCAGCGCGTCGTGCTCGTGCCGCGCTCGATCGACGAGTTCGCCGCCGGCCTGGACATCGATCGCGACACGGTGCTCGCGTACGTGGCGCTGCGCGAGGCCGCGCACGTGCGCCTCTTCGGCGCCGCGCCGTGGCTCGCGGGACAGCTGCGCACGAGCATCGAGCGCTACGCCAGCGGCGTGACGATCGACGCCGCCGCGCTCGACGAGGCGGTGCGCTCGGCCGGCCTGGGCGATCCCCGCAAGCTGCAGCAGGCTCTCGGCACCGGCATCTTCGCGTCCTCGCACTCGCAGGAGCAGCGCGAGACCCTCGCCTCCATCGAGACGTGGCTCGCCCTCATCGAGGGATGGGTCGACGAGATCACCGCGCGCGCCGCCGCGCCGCACATCCCCGAGCTCGGCCAGCTGCAGGAGATGATGCGTCGCCGTCGCGCAGCCGGCGGCCCGGCAGAGGACACCTTCGCGAAGCTCATGGGACTGGAGCTGCGCCCGCGCCGCATGCGCGACGCCTCCGCCATGTGGGCCGAGCTGACCCGCCGGATCGGGCCTGGCCGGCGAGACGACCTGTGGTCGCACCCCGACGTCCTGCCCACCGCCGCCGACCTCGAGGACTGGCGGGCGTGGGTCGACCGCGTCACCGGCGAGGCCGAGCCCGACGACATCGACCGCGAGCTCGAGCGCATGCTCAGCGAGGACGGCGGGGCGAGCCCTGGCGACGGCGAGGCACCGCCGGAGCCCTGAGCGGGCGCGCGCGGGCCCGGGGAACGGGCGCAGCGGGGCCGAAAAGCCCTGTGCGACACGTCGGGCGCATCTCACCCCATTTGTCCGCCTGCACCTCTACGCTGGAACCGTACGGCCCGTCAGCGGGTCAGGGTGCGGTCCTCGGATCGCAAGGAAAGAAGGAGAAACGCATGGCGGACAAGTACTCAGGCGAGTTCTACTGCGTGAAGTGCAAGGCCAAGCGCACGACCGAGGGCGACGTTGTCATCTCCGACAACGGCCGCCGCATGGCGAAGGCGACGTGCCCCGAGTGCGGCACCAAGCTGAACCGCATCCTCGGCAAGGCCTGATCACCTAGGCGTCAAGGCCGGGTCGCCAGTGACGGCGGCCCGGCCTTTGCCATGTCCGAGGTCGCCCAGCCGCGCCGCCGAGGCGGGCCGCCGGTCGGTCCTGTGGAAACCGAGACCCGCCCTCCCCGTTTGCGGCACCATCGCCGCATGAGACTCCGACGCGGCGTGGCCGTCCTGCACCGCGGCCCCGGCGTGAGCCAGATCGGCCTCGCGCGTCCCGTCGTCGTGACCGGCCTCAGCGCGGGAGAGCAGGAGGCGCTCGCCGCGCTCGAGGGAGGGCGCGTCGCGCCGTCACGCTTGGGGCCGACCGTGCGCCGCGCGCTGCGCGACGCCGTCAGGGCCGGGCACCTCGAAGGCGATGCCGAGGCCCCGGACGGGCTCACCGTGGGCATCCTGGGCGCCGGGGCCGTCGGACTGGCGGCGGCGCGCGCCCTCGCGCGTCACGGACACCGTGTCGAGTTCTCCGATCCCAGCCCTGCCTCGGTCGAGGCGCCCGGCGTCTTCTCCACACCCCTGCCGGGCCAGTCCTGCGCGGGCGCGGCCGTGCGTGAGCTGCTGGCCGCCGTGCCGCTCGCCGCGGCGCGCACCGGACTGTCCCGGCCCGATGCCGCGATCGCCGTGGCGATGGGCGCTCCCGACCCCGTCGCCTGGCTCCCGCTGCTGCGCACGGACACCCCTCACGTCCTCGTCACGACGGACGAGTGCGGCGTGGACGTGGGGCCGCTCGTGCTCCCGGGGGCGAGCGCCTGCGCGCGCTGCCTCACGCTGGAGCGAGCGCAGGCGGACCCGCTGTGGCCCGTGCTCGCGCTGCAGTGCGGGGCGGCTCGGCGACCGGTCGTCGAGCCGCACGTCGCAGAGCTGGCGGGATCGCTCGCGGCGGCCATGCTGCTCGCGTGGGCGAGCGGCCTCCGCCGCGGCGGGTCGGGAAGCGCGGCCGCGTGGGCCCTCAACGCCGTGTGGCGCGTCGAGCCGCTCGGGCCGCCGAGCGTGCGCCCGGCGTGGCCGCATCCGGAGTGCGGATGCGGGGCCGTCGAGGAGGCCGCCGCCTAGCCGGCGCTCGCGACGATGCGCAGGATCTCCTCGCCGTACGCCTCGAGCTTGGACGAGCCGATGCCATGGATCCCCGCGAGCTCGCGCAGCGTGCCGGGGCGCTGCTTGGCGATCGCGGCGAGCGTCGAGTCCACGAGCACGGTGAAGGCGGGACGGTTCGCCTCGCGCGCCCGCTCGAGCCTCCACTCCTTGAGCGCCTCGAAGAGCGTGAGCTCGTCGACGTCGAGGTCGGCCACGGAGGCGCTCACCCGCGCCGGCTTGGCCGGGCGGGCATCGGGCCACCACTTCTCGAGGAAGCGGGTGCGCTTGCGCGTGGCCCGGCCCCCCTCGGTGCGCGCGCGGGCGAAGCTCAGCGACAGGTGTTCGCGGGCGCGCGTGATCGCGACATAGAGCAGCCTCCGCTCCTCCTCGATCGCGTCGTCGCCCTCGGCCAAGGAGATGGGCAGGAGCCCCTCCGACAGTCCCGCGATGAAGACCGCGTCCCACTCGAGACCCTTGGCCGCGTGGATCGTCGTGAGCGTCACGCCGTCCACCGATGGAGCGTGCTGGGCGGCAGCCCGCTCCGCGAGGTGCTCGACGAAGTCGCGCATGGTCGCCCCCTCGCCGGTCGCGGCGCGGGCCGTCGCGTCGAAGTCGTCCGCGAGCTCCACGAGGGCGTTGAGCGAGTCCCAGCGCTCGCGCACGGCGCCGCGCGCGGCCGGGGGCTCCTCCGCCCAGCCGATGTCCGCGACGGCATCGCGCACCCGCTGGCCGAGCGGGTCCTCGCTCGGGGCCACGGCCGCGCCGCGCAGGAGCACCATGGCCCGTCGCACCTCTTCGCGGTCGAAGAAGCGCTGGCCGCCGCGCACCAGGTAGCCGATGCCGTGGCTCGCGAGCGCCTCCTCGAACGCCTCCGACTGGCTGTTGGTGCGGTACAGCACCGCGATCTCGCGCGCCGGGACGCCGGAGGCCATGAGGGCGCCGATGCGCTCGGCGATCCCCTCGGCCTCGGCGGCATCGTCCGCGTAGGCGTGGAAGCCGACCGCCGGGCCGGAGGGCCGCTGCGCCACGAGCTCCACCCCCGAGCCCGCCGCCGCTCGCTGCGCCATGAGGGCGTTGGCGAGCGCCACGACCTGCGGCGTGGAGCGGTAGTCGCGCACGAGGCGCACGACCGTGGCGTCCGGGTACTGGCGCTGGAAGCCCAGGAGGTAGCGCGGGCTCGCGCCAGCGAAGGAGTAGATGGTCTGCGCGGGGTCGCCCACGACGCACAGCTCGCGACGCCCCCCGAGCCACTGGTCGAGGAGGTACTGCTGAAGCGGAGAGACGTCCTGGTACTCGTCCACGACGAAGTGGCGGTACTGGCGGCGGATCTGGTCGCCCACCTCCGGGTGGCGGCCGATCATGTCCGCGAGCAGGAGCAGGATGTCCTCGAAGTCGAGCACGACCGCCTCGGTCTTGATCTCCTCGTAGGCGCGCATGACGTCGGCGACGCTCTCGCGCGGGATCCCCGCGGGGGCGGGGCGGCCGGCGTCGGCGGCGACGCGGACGTAGTCCTCCGCGGCGACGAGCGAGACCTTCGCCCATTCGATCTCCGATGCCAGGTCTCGCACGGCGAGGCGGTCCACGTCGAGGCGCGCGGCCCGGGCAGCGCGGCCCACGAGCGGAGCCTTGGCCTCCACGATCTGCGGCAGCTGGCCGCCCACCACCTGCGGCCAGAAGTAGCTCAGCTGCCGCAGCGCGGCCGCGTGGAAGGTGCGCGCCTGGACCCCCACGACGCCGAGCGCGCGCAGGCGCTGGCGCATCTCGCCCGCCGCGCGCGCCGTGAACGTCACCGCGAGGACCGACTGCGGGCTGTAGGCGTTGACGCGCACCCCGTAGGCGATGCGATGGGTGATGGCCCGCGTCTTGCCCGTGCCGGCGCCCGCGAGCACGCACACGGGACCGTGCAGGGCCGTGGCGACGGCGCGCTGCTCGGGGTCCAGGGCATCGAGGATCTCGTCGGCGTGCATTGACGGCATTGTGTCAGTGGCGGACGACGCCCGGGTGACTCGGACCCCGCGACGGGGACGGACGGCGGCGCAAGGAGCCGGGGACGACGTCCGCGCGGCGTCACGGGCAACTGCGGGCAAGGAGCCGGGAGCGATGGCTCCGCCGCGCGACGGCTCAGGCGAGCGGCCCGCCGTGCCAGCTCTCGATCATCGTGCGCGCGATCGAGCCGGGAGGCGCGAGCACGATGCTGCCGTCCGCGGCGAGCGCGGACATCTCCGCCCGGGTGACGAAGCGTGCCTCGGTGATCTCCTCGTCGTCGAGGCGCAAGGTCGGGTCGGACACGCGCGCGGTGAAGCCCACCATGATCGACGCGGGGAACGGCCAGGGCTGGCTCGCGA
Source organism: Actinomycetes bacterium (assembly GCA_003242455.2). GTDB lineage: Bacteria > Actinomycetota > Actinomycetes > Actinomycetales > Demequinaceae > Demequina. The sequence goes on along the minus strand of QGUM02000006.1, from coordinate 10,791 downwards.
CGTACGTGAGATCGGTGATCGTGAGGCCGGCCTCCTCCGACACCTCCCGGTACGCGGCCTGCTCGAGGCTCTCCCCCGGCTCCACGTAGCCGGCGAGGTGGCTGAAGCGGCGCGGCGACCAGTACGAGGCGTGGGCGAGCAGGAGCCGATCGTCGGGGTCGGTGATGGCGACGATGACGGCCGGGTCGGTGCGCGGGTAGTGCTCGCGCTCATCGCGCTCGCACCAGCGGATCCACCCGCCCTTGCGCGGCTGCGTCGGATCGCCGCACACCGAGCATCGCGGGTGGTTCTCGTGCCACGTCGCGAGGGCGACGGCCGTCGCGCCGAGCTCGCGGTCGCGCGCCCCGTGCTCGCCGCCGTGCGCGGTGAACACGATGTGCTCGCGCAGGCCCGTCATGCGCAGGTCCGCCGGGACGTCCTGGGCGGCCGATGCGGTGGGCACGACGGCGATGACGTCGCGGCCCTCGGTCACGCCCAGATAGACGATGAGCTCCGCCTCCGGCCGCCGCTCGGGCTCGACGAGCTCGAGACGGCCGTCGCGCGTGAGGACGGCGCCGTGGCGCACGACGACGGCGAGCGCGTGGTCCAGGTCGAAGGTGTCGCGACGCTCAGCCGCCCTGTCGACGATGAGCGGCTCCGCGAGCGTCCAGGGACTCCTCATGAGTACAACCTACGTCCGTCCCGCGGAGGCGCCCGCCCGCGTGGGCAGTGGCATCCGCCACGCGTTTGGCTCTACCGTGAAGCCGTGCCCCGATCACCCCTGGCCCTTGCGGCGCTCGCCTCCGTGGCGGTGCCGGGCCTTGACGTGTACGACGTGCTGCGCAGCCCGCTCGCCGACGCGGACTTCGACGTCGTGATCGTCAAGGACGCCACTGGACAGCGGTGGATGGTGCGCGCGCCGCGCCGCGCCGCGGCCGGGGCCGCACTCGAGGCGGAGATGGGCGTGTTGCGCGCTCTCACCCGCGCGCGCGAGGCCGGCCTCATCGAGTTCGAGGTCGCGCGCCCCGCAGGTGCCGCGACGATCGCTGGGGAGAGCGGCGGCCGCGCCGTGGTGTACTCGGACATCCAGGGCTCACCGCTCGTGCTCGCCGCCGTGGAGCCCGGACCCGGCCTCGCCGCGAGCATCGGCCGCACGATCGCCCAGATCCACGAGCTGCCCACGACGCTCGTCGAGGATCAGGGCCTGCCCTCGTACACCGCCGAGGAGTACCGCCAGCGCCGCCTCGCCGAGCTCGACGCCGGCGCCCAGACGGGACTGGTCCCGCCGCGTCTGGCCGACCGCTGGGAGCAGCAGCTCGAGAACATCTCGTGGTGGCGCTTCGAGCCGACGGTAGTGCACGGCGACATGGGCGAGCACCAGCTCATGGTGCGCGAGGGCATCGTGACGGGCGTGCTCGACTGGATGGACACCCGCGTCGCCGACCCGGCCGACGACCTCGCCTGGCTCGTCGCCGCCGCGCCTGAGGACGTGCTCGACTCCGTCATGGAGGCGTACATGATGGGCCGGCGAGAGCTGCGCGACCCGCACCTGCTCGACCGCGCTCGCCTCGCCTCCGAGCTCGCGCTCCTGCGCTGGCTCATGTACGGCGTGCGCACCGAGAACGCCGATGTCATCGAGGACGGGCGCGGCATGCTCGCCGATCTGGAGGCCCTCCTGTTCGATTCCGAGGACGAGGCCCCGCCCGAGGGCTAGCCGCCGCGCGGCCGCGGGGCTCCCCGGCTCACGAGTCTGCGCGCAGCAGCGCGACGATCTCCTCACGGCTCAGCAGCCGCTCGGGCCACACCGTGGTGTCCGTGGCCACGTAGTGGAACGCGGCGTCGACCTCCTCGAGCTCGATCCCCTGCCACTGCGCCCAGGCGAGGCGGTAGACGGCGAGCTGGACCTCGCGCGCCGCCCTCTCGTGCTCGTCGCGAGGCGGCGAGCCCGACTTCCAGTCCACGACCGTGACCCGGTCGAGCCCTTGGCCCGCAGGGAACACGGCGTCGATGCGCGAGCGGATGGTCACCCCGCCCACGGGGAGCTCGACGTCCACCTCGATCGCGATGGGCGTGCGCCGCGCCCACTCCGAGGCGGCGAAGCGCGCCTTGAGCTCGGCGAGCTCGTTCGCCGCCGCCGCGGCCCGGCCCTCCTCCTCGGGCCCGAGGATCCCCTGCGCGAGCTCGTCGTCGTCGATGAGCATGGTGTGCCCGTACTGCTGCTCGATCCATACGTGCAGGCTCGAGCCGCGCTGCGCCGCGACGGTCGGCTCGACCGGCATCGGGCGCCGGATGTGGTCCGCGAAGGCCTCACGATCGCGGCGCAGGGCGACGAGAGCGGACGTCGACAGGTGCGCGGGAAGCGTCACGGGCGCCGTGCCGCGGGCGGCGCGCTCGGCGAGCATCGCGCCGATCTCCCTGGCGAGAGGCAGATCGGACTCCGGTGTCAGGAGCGCCGCGTGGTCGCCCAGCGCTGCGCGCTCGCGCTCGACGTCGGCTGCGAGGGCACGGCGCTCGAGCTGGGCCTGCGTGGGCACGCGCGGCCACAGCTCGGGCATGCGCTCGACCTGGGGCGGCGCGTCCTCGGGACCCGGCTGGGGCACCCACTCGCCCACGGCGACCGCGCCTGCGGCCACGAGCTCCTCGACGTAGATCGACGGCCTGCGGACGGTCGATCCTCCCGTGTGCCAGGAGCCGCTGAGGAGCACGTGCGAGCGGGCGCGGGTGAGCGCCACGTAGAACAGGCGACGCTCCTCCTCGAGCTCGTGAGCGCCGGCGGCCTCGCGGAAGTCCTCGACGGTCCGCTTGAGGCTCGCATGGTCTGTCGCGTGGTGGAAGCCCCACTGCGGCAGCTGGTCGCGGTCGCGACGCAGCTCGTAGGGGAGGTTGCCGATGCCGTCGAGCCAGCCCAGGCTCGAGTAGAAGGGCGTCGAGGCGGACGGAGGGCTCACCCCGGGGAAGTGGCCGTCGTTGAGGCCCGGCACCGCGACGACGTCCCATTCGAGGCCCTTCGCGGCGTGGACCGTGAGGAGCTGGACCGCGCGCGGATCGGGCTCGCGGACCGGCGCGCTCAGCCCGTCCTCCTCCTTGCGCGCGGCGTCGAGCCACGCGATGAACGCGCCGAGCGTGGCGTGCTCGGCCGCCGCGGCGAAGCCCCGTGCGGCATCCACGAAGGCGTCGACCGCGCGCCGGGTGCGCCCGTCGAGCCGCGCCACTCCGGCCTCGATGTCGAGGCCCCACGCGCGCTCGGCGAAGAGGATGAGCTCGGGAAGCGGCGCGTAGGTGTGGGAGCGGATCGCGTCCACGACGCCCGCGAGCTCCGTGAGGCGGCGCCGCGCGACCGGGGTGAGGGAGCGCCCGTGCTTGGAGACCCACTCGGGTCCCGGCAGCGCGCCGAGCGCGTCCACGATGCTCGCGGTGTGCTCGCGCTCGTCGCGCGGCCCGGCGAGCTCTTCAGCGCGGTCGTACAGCGCGGCGAGGTCGCGCGGGCCCAGGTTGACGCGCTCCCCGGCGAGCAGGCGCATGAGGGCGTCGCCGCGTGTGGGGTCGTGAGCGATCTCGAGAAGCGCCAGGAGGTCCGCGACCTCGGGCACGTCGAGCAGGCCCCCCAGGCCCACGATCTCGTAGTCGATCCCCGCCGCGTGGAGGGCGTCGGCGATGGCGGCGAACTGCGAGCGCCGACGGCACAGCACCGCGGCGGTGACCACGCCGTCGGGCTTGTCCGATGCCAGCTCCGCGCGCCGCGCGGCGAGGAAGCCGGCCACGGCCTTCGCCTCGTCCTCCTCGCTCAGCAGGCGCGTCGCGACCACGCCGGGAGCCGCGCGCACCGGCTCCGGCCGGCCGAGCTCCTGCGCCTTGGAGCGCAGCGGCACTCCTCGCACCTTGGACCCCGTGAGCGACGCGACGGAGGCGTTCGCGGCGTCGAGGATGGAGGCCTCGTTGCGCCAGCTCACCGACAGCGAGTGGCGCGCCACCGCCTCGTCGCCGAAGCGCTCGACGAAGTGCAGCAGGGCCGCCGCCGACGCCCCGCGGAAGCCATAGATCGCCTGGTTGGGGTCTCCCACCGCCATGACAGGATGCTCGGCCCCGAACATGAGCGCGAACAGGTCGAGCTGCTGGTGCGTCGTGTCCTGGAACTCGTCCAGGAGCACAGCGCGGTAGCGCGAGCGCTCGATCGCCCGCACATGCGGCAGGCGGGCCAGCCGCACGGCGATGTCCACCTGGTCGCTGAAGTCCAGCTGTGCGGCCTCCCGCTTGCGCCGGTCGAACTCCGCCACGAGGTCGGCCATGGCGGCGAGCGTGCGGATCTTGCCGACCTTGCGGGCGAGGTCCTGCGTCATGGCACCCGGCACCGCCTCGCCCTCGCGCTTGGGCAGCGCCTCCAGGAAGCTGAGCACGCCCTCCGCCCACGCCGCGAGGTCCGCCGGGCTGATGCCGTGGTCGCGCATCTGCTGAGCCAGACGCGGCACCGCACTCGTGACCGTAGACACGGCGGAGTCCGTCTCCACGGTCCTGTCCCACGACTGCACCACGGAGTCGGCGAGCTGCCACAGCGCCGCGTCCGTGAGGATCGTGGACTCCGGGTCCACGCCCACGCGCAGGCCGTGCTCGGCGGCGAGGCTCGCGGCGTAGGCGTTGTACGTGGACACGGTCACGTCCGGGCGGGCGGGGTCACGGCCGAACAGCGCCTCGATGCGCTCGGCGGCTCGCTGGGCGAGCTCCGCGGCCGCCTTGCGGGTGAAGGTGAGGCACAGGATCTCCGACGGCGAGATGTCATGCCCCCACAGCGCACGCGCGTTGTCGAGCAGGTACAGGATGCGCAGCGACAGGGTCTCGGTCTTGCCGGAGCCGGCGCCCGCGACCACGAGCGAGGCGCCCAGGCCGGAGCCGATGATGCTCTCCTGCTCGGGCGTGAGCGAGCGGCCGGGCGCGATGACCGCCGCGATCTGGGCGGGGGTGCGGCCCTGCCCCACGACGACGCCGTGGTCGCCCTGTGCCGAGGCGTCGATGAGCTGGCTCATGCGTCCGTCACCTGCGCTCCCTGCACGTGCATGGGGCACGAGCGGCGCACAGGGCAGCCGTCGCACCCCGGATTGAGCGTGGCGAGGAAGCCGCTCGCCGCCATGGTGTCGACCACCTCGCGCAAGCGCTCCCGCGTCTCCTCGACGTCGATGGGGCCCTGGCGGCGCGGCGCGCCCGCCTTGCCGCTCGACATGAACGCGAGCTCCGCGCCGCGGCTGTGGGCGACGCCCTCGACGGCGCCGGACTCGATGGCGAGCTGGTACATCGCGAGCTGGGCGTTGGCCTGCGCCTCGGCCACCGACGGCATGGACGAGCCCGTCTTGATGTCCACCACGTAGGCGTCGTCGCCGACCACCTCGACCCGGTCCGCCTTGCCCGCCAGCACCGCCCGGTCGATCTCCACGCGGAAGGGCTGCTCCGTGAGCACCGTGTCCGCGGGCCGCGACTGCAGGTACGCCGCGAGGCGCTCCACCTTCTCGCGCGCGCTCTGATACGCCGCCCGCTCCGGCCACGTGGTCAGCGCGTACGCCTCCGCCCACCTGCGGTCGAAGTCGGCCAGCATCGCGGCCGCGTCGCCGTCAGGGTGGGCCTCCGCGAGCGCGTGGATGAGGGTGCCCACGTCCTGCGCCTGGGTCGACTCGCGCACGGCGCCCACGGACTCGAGAGCCCAGCGCAGCGCGCACTTCTCCACCCACTCGACGCGCGAGGGCGAGACCCTCACCGGCTCATCCTCGCTCCAGAAGCCCTCGTCGGTGGAGGGCTCGGGGACGCCGTGCCACTCGCGCGGGTCGGCTCCCTGGACTCCCGCCTGGGCGAGGGCGGCGAGCATGCGCGCATGCCGCGCCCGCTCCTCGCCCGACGCCCGGCTCGCCTCGCGCCGCAGCGCCACCACGGCAGTGCGGAGGTCGGAGACGCCGGCGAGCCCGCGCTCGTCCAGGGCGTCGCGCACCTCGACGCCCGCGGCGTCGGCGATGAGGGCCAGGTAGCGCGAGGCGCGCGACTCGTCGGCGACGACGGCGCTCACCACGAGGCGCTTGCGCGCCCGCGACACGGCCACATGCATGGCCCGGGTCTCGTCGTCGAGGACGTTGCGCCGCGCGCTGGCCGTGTACGCGATGCGCGCGCGCTCGTCGAGCGGCTGGGCCTGCGCCCTGCCGGCGACGATCTCCGCGAAATGCTGTGCGCCCAGCACGCTGTCGCGCAGGCGCAGGTTGGGCCACACGCCCTCCTCGACGCCCGCGACGGCGACGAGGTCCCATTCGCGTCCCAGCGCCGATGCCGGGGTGCAGAACGTCACGACGTCCGTCACCGAGGCACGAGCGCCCAGGGAGTCCGCGGCGAAGTCCTGGGACTCGAGGTACGCGACGAACTCCTCGGCTCCCGACTCCGGCAGGCGCTCCGCGTAGGACTGCGCGGCCTTGAGGAGCGCGATCACGGCATCCAGGTCGGCATCGTCGCGCGCCGAGCCCGCGAGCGCGGCGGCGCGCCACTGCTGCGCGACGCCGAGCGCCTCCCACGCGGCCCACAGCACGGCTCCCGGGGTCGCGCCCGGCTGGGACATGCGCTCGCGCGCGGCGACCACGGCCCTGGCCGCGGCGGCCGCGGCCCGCGCCTCCGGCCCGCGCAGCGTCGCGAAGCGCGCGGGATCCTGGATCGCGTCCACGAGCAGCTCGGAGGAGCTGCGCTCGCCGCCGCCTGCCCTCTCCTCGCGCAGCAGCTCGCGCCGCAGGCGGCGCAGGCCCACGGGGTCGAGCCCCACCGCGCGGGAGCCGAGCACGGCGAGGACCGCCTCCTCCGTCCACGGCTCGCCCGCGGCGGCGCGCACGATGCGCAGGAGGGGCGCCACGGCCGGCTCGAGATGGAGGGCCACGGCCTCGCCGAGCGGCTCGCAGGGGATGTCGGCCGCCGCGAGGTCGGCGCGCAGCTCCCGCAGCCGCGCCGCGGAGCGCGCGATCACGCACATGCGCCCCCACGGGATCTCCTCGCCGTCGAGGGCGTGCCGCGCCCGTCGCAGCTGGTGCGCGAGCGCGCGCGACTGCGCGTAGCGGTGGGGAGCGGTCAGGACGGTCACGGTCGCGGCCTCGTCCGGATCAGGCTCGGGCAGCGGATGGCGCGGCGAGCCCACGCCCAGCACGCCGATGCGCTCGGCCAGCGCGCGGCTGACCCGTGTGAGCGTGGGGCCCTGGCGCATGCCCTCCCCCAGCGCCACGACCCGTGCGCCCAGGGCGTAGGGGCCCGACTCTGCCGTCGCCCGCGCGAGCGCCGCCGGGACCGCGCCGCGATAGCCCTGCACCGAGGCGTCCGCGTCGCCCACGAGCGCGATGCGGGCGCCGTCCGCCGCGAGCGCCCCGAGCAGCTCGTGCCCGCCGAGCGTGAGGTCCTGCGCATCGTCGACGATGACGAGCCGCCAGCGCGGCTTGGACGCTCCCGGCCACTCGCGCAGCGCCGCAGCGGCCTCGGGGATGACGCTCGCCGCGTCGTAACGCTCGCCCTGGTCGGCGGGCAGGGAGCGCAGCACGGTGATGTCGAGGTACTCGCGCATCACCTGGGCGGCCGCGAGCCATTCGGGGCGGTCGACCTGCCGGGCGAGGCTCTCGAGGCCGTCGGGCCCGACTCCCGCCTCCTCTGCGCGCATGATGAGGTCACGAAGCTCCGCGCGGAAGCCGGGAAGCCGCGTCGCCTCGGGCGGGATGACGCCCGCCCAGTCGAGCGGCGCGACGCGTCCCGCGAGGTGGCCCTCGAGAATCTCGCGCAGCATGACGTCCTGCTCCGCGCCCGTGACGAGGATCGGATCGGGACGGTCCTGGGCGGCAGCGGCCGCGCGCAGGATCGCATGTGCGAGCGAGGCGGGAGTGCGCGCGGCGGGCGCGCCGACGGGGCGGTCCAGGGCGACCGCGACGGCATCGCGCAGGCGCGCGGCCGCTGCGCGTGTGGGAGCGAGGACCAGGACCTGCTCGGGGGCCAGGCCCTCCGCGGCGGCCCTGGCGGCGGCGCGCACCACGACGAGGCTCTTCCCGGAGCCCGCCTCTCCCACGACGACCACGTGCCCTTCGCCGTGCACGATCGCGTCGACGGCCGCGGCCTGGAGCGGCGTGGGGTCGGGCGACGGCGCGGCGGAGGCGGGAGGTGCCAGCGTCGTCGTCATGGGCCTATCCCACCACCGACGGGTGACAGCCGCCAGCGTCGCGGCGCCCCGCGTGGCGCGTCGGCTCGACGGGGCCGATCCCCGGCGGGCTAGGACTCGTCGGGCGTGACGACGTCCGGGTAGGGCCAGGGGTTCGGCTCGCACGGCATCTCGCCGCGCTGGTCGGCCATGACGCCCGCACGGCCTCCCGTGCACTCGGCCTCCTCGTGGCCGAAGAGGTGGCCGATGTGGTGGTTGAGAAGGTACTGGCGCGCGGCGGTGCGATCGGCGCCGAACGCCGGGAAGCCCGCAGTCCAGTCGTAGACCGAGATGATGATCTCGCCCTCGTGCGCGCACGCCGGGTCGCCTTCGAGCTTGAGGTCCTCGAGGTCCTCGCCCGCGAGCAGGCTCGGGGCGCTCGTGGGCTCGATGGTGGTCTCCGGCTCGGCGGCCGCGGTCGCCTCGACCACCGGGCCGACCACGGCGGCCACGTGGCTGTCCGCGCACAGCGCGGCGGCCGTGAACGGGCTTGCGAGGCGAATGCGGTAGTCCGCCACGCCGTCGGTCTGGACGAACTGCATGCGGTTCTCGGCGCCCCAGCCGCGCGTCTCGTTGAGCGTGCGCATGACGAAGCGCGAGAACGCCGTGGGGTTGGCGGAGACGCCGTCCTCGACGAAGATCGCCACCCACCGGATGGGCGCGTCGCCGTAGGGAGTGCCCTCGCCCTCGACCACGGAGAAGGTGCCCTCGCCCCGATACGTGAAGTCGAGGGTCGTGACGCCCGCCTCCGCGTCGGCCTCGTCCGGGTCGCGCAGGATGGGCGCCAACAAAGGCACCTCGACGTTCTCCGTGGGGATGGGCGTGGGGCTCGGTGTGGGCGACGCCGTCACCTCGGGAGCGGCGAGCATGCCCGGTACCAGGGTCGTTCCCCATGCGACGAGGACTCCAGCGAGGAGGGCACCCAGACCCACCAGCAGCACGCGGTCTGCTGGGAGTCCGAACATTTCCCTGCCTGCGAACAGGGAGGCTCCTCGTCCTGGCACCCCCCTACGATAGTTCGTGCCAGGTCCCAAGCCGACCAAGGAGGTCACCATGGAGATCCGCATCGGGGTGCAGAACGTCAGCCGCGAGCTGATCGTGGAGGTCGACCTCACGGCCGACGCCGTCGCGGCCAAGGTGGCCGACGCCCTCATCGGCGCGACGCTCGACCTGGTCGACACGAAGGGGCGCCGCATCGTCGTCCCCTCGAGCGCCATCGGCTACGTGGAGATCGGCGAGGAGGCCAAGCGCCGCGTCGGCTTCGAGGCCTGAGCCCGGCGCCGGGACCGATCTCGCCGCCGGCAGCCGCCTCGGTGCGCGTGCGCCCCTGCGCCTGCGCGCCTGCCGCCCCTGCGCCTGCGCCCTAGCCTTCGACCGCGGCGACGATGTCGATCGCGGCCTGGCACGCCTCCGGCACGCTCGCCGTCGCCACGTCCACGACGCCGCCCACCTCGTCCATCGCGAGCGGCTCGAGCGCCTCGAACTGCGAGGTCAGCAGGCCCGGCGTCGCGAAGTGGCCCTCCTCGACGTGCCTGCGCGCGACGCGCTCCTCGAGCACGTCCTGCGGCGCCGCGAGGTGCACGAACACGATGCCCGGCGCCGCCTCGCGCAGCCTGTCCCGGTACACGCGCTTGAGGGCGCTGCATGCCGCCACGGCCCCATCGCGCTGTGCGAGCCACGCGCCCACCGCGTCGAGCCAGGGCCAGCGGTCCTCGTCGGTGAGCGGGGTGCCGTCGGCCATCTTGGCCACGTTCGCGGCCGGGTGGAAGTCGTCTCCGTCCGCGAACTCGAAGCCGAAGGCCTCGGCGACGGCCTTGCCCACAGTCGACTTTCCGGAGCCGGTCACACCCATCACCACGACGCGCATGGGCCCCAGGATAGGCCGGACATGGCCTGGCAGGGCCCAGGCGGCTAGACTGGTCTCACAAGGTTGCCCGGTCGCAACCCACGCGGCGACACGCGCCGCGAGTCCTTGATGATGCGCGATCGGCTGCCATCACCAGGCCCCCGCGCCGCTTCTCAAGGAATCACATGTCTGATCAGACCTTCGCCGACTTCGGCGTGAACCCCCTCATCGTGGAGGCTCTCGCCGACGCCGGCATCACCACGCCGTTCCCCATCCAGGCGCTGACGCTCCCCGTCGCGATGGCTGGGCACGACATCATCGGCCAGGCCAAGACCGGCACGGGCAAGACGCTCGGCTTCGGCGTCCCGGCCCTGCACCGCATCGTCGCCCCGGGCGAGCCCGGCTACGACGAGCTCGGCGACGCGGCGGGCAAGCCGCAGGCGCTCATCGTCGCCCCCACACGCGAGCTCGCCGTGCAGGTGGCCGAGGACCTCAAGACCGCATCGGCGAAGCGGACCGTGCGCATCGCCCAGATCTACGGCGGCCGCGCGTACGAGCCGCAGATCGAGCAGCTGAGCAAGGGCGTCGACGTGGTCGTCGGCACTCCCGGCCGCATGATCGACCTGCTCAACCAGGGCCACCTGGACCTGCGATACGTGCGCACCGTGGTGCTGGACGAAGCAGACGAGATGCTCGACCTGGGCTTCCTGCCCGACGTCGAGAGGCTCCTGGGTGCCACGCCCGCCTCGCGCCACACCATGCTCTTCTCTGCGACGATGCCCGG